>JAFUAE010000098.1 GCA_017460845.1 Lachnospiraceae bacterium | reverse complement strand
GAGACAGACGACCGCGCTGATAGCGGGTATATAATAGGTCTCCCGATTCAGCAAAAATGCCATCATAACCGTAGTAATGACGGAGAGGATGGCAATATTCCAGACTTTGGGTTTCTTAAATCTTGTATCAAAACGGATCATTATGCATTCGGTCGCTGATTTCAAAATTCTGCCGCAGCGGCTGACGGTGTAATTCAGATAATTAACGATAGTAAAATAGCGATAGTTTCAGCTGACAGGTCTTATCGGGTAGCCCAGAAGATGGAGCCGTCGCTGGTACTGTAGAGGCTGTAGCCGGAGAGTGCGCCTCCCTCGAGCTTTTCGGAACCTTGATAAGCCTGTGCAAGGACATTTCCGCCGGCTCCGGGAAGATACAGATAGTAAATGGAATTATCTACGATCCCGTTCGGCTGGGACTCGATGTATTTGACCTCATCTTCCATCCAGGAATCGCCGATGGGACGCTCCGGGATGATCGGATCCAGATGCAGGGAGTATGTATACTCATTCAGCTGCTGGATATCCGAGAATTGTCCGGAATACTGGCATGTATAATATTCAGGTCCGCCGGAGGCTCCCATTTCGGAATCATGGAAGGATCCGTTGAAGGTCCAGTCCGGATTGATCGTGATTTGGCTCTCCCAGCCGCCTGCGCCGCTGGAGTAGTAGAGCGTTACAGGGGAAGAGAGCACAGAGGAACCGCTGCCGGTACTCTGCTTCGCATTGTCGGATACGCCGTTCTCTCCGGACAGCAGGGAACCGATCGTTTCGGCCATCTCCTCCTGCTGCGCTGCGGCCGCCTCTTCTTCTGAGATCTCCGGCTCCTGAGGTTCCTGCGGCTCCTCGGAAATGACCTGCGCGTCTTCAGGAATCTCTTCCCAAAAATCTTCTGCTGGTTCTGCTGATGTATCGGATCCGCAGGCGGCCAGCAGGAACAAAGATAGGACGATAGCCGGCAGCAGAATTTTCTTTTTCATAATTCAGACCCCCCGGCAGCATTCTGTTGAGAATGTCTGCTGTTTATATTAGGAAACAAAAATATCAATAGCTGCATTATTCATTTTTTAGAAACGCCAGGATCCTTTCCCGGTAATCCGGGGCAGTGTCAAATGCCGCATGGCCGTATCCGATATACATATAGAGACGGAAATCCTTGTGTTCATCCAGCTTCTCCGCAATCTCCATCGTCGCATCGGAATCGAGGACCGCATCCTCAAAGACGCCGATTGCGAGAACGGGGCACTGTATCCTGTCCAGCTTTCCCGAGACATCAAAGCCGTGAATAGAAGAAGCGAGCTGAATGAACCGCTCCAGATCTTTGTCGCTGACCGTTTTTCCGGCAGCAATGAGAGCATCCCTGTACTGCTCGAAAATGGCAGGGGGATAGATCTCTTTTCCAAAATCGAGATACAGGCCGACCGCATCTTTTTCTCTTGCGAGCCGGATCCAGTTATCCACAGCTTTATACTGCTGTTCCTGCACGTGGGCTGAGGTGGAGCCGAGGATCAGCTTTGCGACAAGCTCCGGGTATTCGATCGCGATGACCATTGCGATCATGCCCCCCTGCGAGGCACCGAACAGACAGACTTTTTCAAGGCCGAGTGCACGCATTGCCTCTGCCGTATCTGCAGCCATGTCCCGGATGGAATATTCCTCAGGAAGGTCCGTGCGCCTGTCGAATACATAGATCTTATAGTCCTGCGCCAGCAGGGCATATTCCGCTGCTACCGCATCCGCGGCACCCATCACGCTCTGGACGCTGAGGCCCGGCAGGATCACAAACGGCGTTTCTCCGCTGCCGCAGCAAAAATAATTCATTTCAAAAGAATCGGTCTTCACAGTGCCTGATTGAATGCTCATAGGATCTCCTTTGCGCTAAAATACACGATATAAAAGCCTGCTCGTGCAAGCACGGCATGCTTTTCTGTCTTTTGACCTTAGCATCATTTTATTATAGCATCGGAAGCGTATACAACATGATTTTCGAGCAGTTTTGCGCTTTTTATGCTATGATTAGAAAACATCTGTGTACTGCCGCCTTAAAAATCATAGAATATTATGTGCGGCAGATAGTAAAGCCCGTGCTACGGGAGAAAGGAGATCCGGTCATCCATGCCGGTGAGCGGATCAATAGAGAACCGATGAAATTCAAAGATGATTTTTATAACCGCCTGTTCTCACTCGTACTGCCTATGATCATCCAGGCCTTTATGCTGGCACTGGTCAGTGCGACGGACGCCATTATGTTGGGCCTGGTAGACCAGACATCCCTGTCTGCTGTTTCCCTCGGCGGCCAGATCCAGTTTGTCCTGAACCTGTTTGTCCTGGGAATCACAGGAGGTCTCAGTATCCTCGCCGCCCAGTACTGGGGCAAGGGAGATCACCTGGTCATTGAGAGGCTGATCCCGGTCAATCTGCGCTATATGTCGATCATCGGCTCCGCGTTCACGATCGCTGCCTTCCTTGTTCCACGCGGGATCATGCATATTTTTACCAATGAGGAAGCGCTTATAACCAGCGGTGCCTCCTACCTGCGTGCGGTGGCTCTTTCCTATGTCCTGTGCGCTATCTCCCAGGTCTATCTGACCACGCTGAAGACGACAGGCCGCGCGGGAACCGCTTCCAGGATCAGTTCTTTTGCTGTGGCGCTGAATATCGTTGTGAATGCGATCCTGATCTTCGGCCTTTTCGGCGCCCCTAAACTCGGCATCGTGGGAGCTGCCCTCTCTACTGTCCTGGCAAGAGCCGTGGAGCTCGTCTGGAGCGTGCTCGAAGTCCGCAAAGAGACGACGATGATCCTGCCGGATGACAGCCGTAAAAACATCATCGTGCACGTATACTGGAACCGGCTGTTTACTCCGGAGCCGGAACTGACAAAAGACTACTGGAAATACACGGGACCGCTTCTTGCGGCGGGACTCGTCTGGGGAATCGCCTATACGCTTTACAGCGTGATCATGGGCCACATGGGCAGTGATGCCGTGGCAGCCAACTCGATCACCGGAATCGCCAGAAGCCTTGTCTCCTGTATGACAAGAGGTCTCGGAAACGGCGCCGGGATCATGGTCGGGAACGTCCTTGGAACCGGAAACCTCGCTCTTGCGAAAAAATACGGCGGAAGGCTCACCAGGCTGTCCATTATCGGCGGAATCATTACCGGGTGCCTGCTGATGGCCCTCTCTCCGCTGATCGTGCGGCTCGCCCCGCTCACGGATACGGCAGCAGGGTACCTGCAAGGAATGCTCATTTTCTGCGGGATCAACCTGATGTTCCAGTCCGTAAACCATACGGTGCTCGACGGCGTTTTCTGCGCCGGAGGGGACTCCAGATTCGATATGTACGGAAATATCGGCGCGATGTGGTGCTTCTCTGTGCCGCTTGGATTTATTGCGGCCTTTGTCCTGAAAGCCCCGCCGCTCGTCGTGTACTGCATTGTAAATATGGATGAGATCGTAAAGATTCCCGCTGTTTATCTGCGATATAAGAAGTATATCTGGCTGCGGGATCTGACGAAGGAAGTGGCTGCATAAAGCGGTGCACATTCGCTACGGCCTTCGGCCTGCGCTCATTTCGCGCTGTCGCGCTATAAATTTGTTACTGTGCAGCCGCTCCGGAACATAAATGTCCCTCGCGGCCGCAAGTAACAAATTTGCACCGCTTGTAGAACACAAAAAAAATGCCGCCGGCCAGAGGCCTGCGGCTTTATGAGGGGGGAATGTGTTCATTTATCTGAACACAACTGATTATACATGATGACCTTAAAATCCCAATAAAGCAGTTATAAAACTTTTATAAAATCTACACCGGGCTGCAGCCGTGAACGGCCGCGCCCAACCTGCAGGGATACTATACTGTCAGGAGTAAAATTACATGAAAATATTGATTGCTTCGGATACCTTTATTTTTCAGACGAGCGGAGCTGCCAATGTGGTGATCAGCCTCTCGGAAGGACTGCGCCGGCGCGGACATGATGTCAGGGTACTGGCTCCCTCCGACCGGAATGTTTCCTTCAGGGACGGCGATAACTTCTTTATTCGCTCCCACCAGTCTTTTCTGTATCCGGACGTACGGATGTGTTTTGTAAATAAGGATCCGCTGCTGGACGAGATCGTGAGCTGGAAGCCGGATCTGATCCATCTGCATACGGAGGCGACGATCGCGCGCCTTGCGTACAGGATCTCTGAGGCGACCGGGGCGCCGGTCGTCGCGACACTCCACACCGACTACGCGTATTTTGCATTCAAGCGCTATCATGATATTCTTCCGGTTCATGTTCTGATGAGCCTCTTCGGAAAGAGAAATTATCGCGATGCGCGAACGGTCATTGTGCCATCTGAGAAGGCAAGATATTTTGCGCCGATCCAGGCATGCGGAAAGCCTGTCGTTGTGATCCCCAACGGGATAAGGCTGGACCATTTCCAGAAACCTGTTTCCGCTAAGGAGCGGGCAGAGCTGTTTTCAAAATATAACCTGGAAGACAACGGCTGCACCCTGGTCATGATCACACGCGTCAGCAAAGAAAAAAATATGATGGAGATCCTCCATTACCTGCCTGCCCTGCTGGAAAAGCTCCCGCAGGCGCAGCTGCTGATCGCCGGCGACGGGCCGGATCGGGAAAGGCTTGAAAAATACTGTGAGGAACATGATCTGACGGAGCATGTCTGTTTCACAGGCAGAATACCTCCGGACGAAGTCTACCGGTATTATGCCATGGGCGACATATTCGTGTCCGCGTCAACCTTTGAGGTGCACAGCCTCTCCTGCCTGGAAGCGATGGCCTGCGGACTGCCAATGGTCTGCAGGGAGGACAAAAGCCTTCTGGGCGTGCTGGACGAAGGAGAGAACGGGTTCCTCTATCACACGGAACAGGAATTTGTGGAGGACATTGAGAAAATAATAAAGGATCAGGAGCTGAAGGAAAGCATGCATAAAAACGCGCTTGAAAGAGCGGAGCACTTCAGCGACGAGCGCTTTGTGGACAATTCACTTAAGCTGTACCATAAGGTAGTCGGATGAGTCACAGGTGAGTCGCGGGGACGCATCCGCTGACTCATTTTACTAAAAACAATCCGTGGCAGGTGCCTGTCGAATCAGCGTTAACTCATTGTATAGTTAAAAAATGAGTTAACGCTTTTTTATGCGCACAAATCGGCCGTTTTTCCGTTATACATTGATGAAAGGCTCAGGGAAGGAGGGCGAAAATTGAATCTGGAAGAACAATATGACCGGATCTTCAAATATCTGTATTTCCATCTTCACGACAGGCATCTTGCGGAAGATATGACACAGGAAGCCTTCCTCAGGTTCCTGGGGAGCAGGACCTACCGGGATGAAAACAGGCAGCTGCAATATCTGTATACGATCGCGCGGAATCTATGCAGTCAATACTACAGGGAGAAAACGATTTCCTACCGCCTGGATGAAAAAGAGGATATTCCTGCGGCAGATGGCTTTGAAAACGCACTGATCCAGAGGCTGAGCCTGCAGAATGCCTTAGAGTCCCTGTCGTCGGAAGAAAAAGAACTGCTTTTTCTCCGGTACGTCAATGATGTCCCCGTGCCAGTGATAAGCCGTCTGTATCAGATATCAAGGTTTGCGGTGTACAGGAAGCTGAAAAGCATTCTGCAGAAAGTCAGGGTAGAAATGGAGGCGGACCAGAATGAATGAGGAGAAACTAATTTTACAAATCAGGGAACTCTGTAATTCTCAGCAGCCGGAGAATAAAAGCGAATTTTTTCAGCACCTGAAAAAGCAGGGGATGCTGAACCGGCGTCTCCGGGTAATGAGTCATGGGGAATTCCTGGCATGCCAGCTGTTTTATATCGGGAAATGGATCTGGATGCTGGCGGGGTGTCTGCTGCTGCTCATTGTATGGATAAGTTTCCGGCGTCCCGGCTACTATCCGTTCGCACTGACACCGCTTCTTTCGGCGGGGATCCTTATAGAAACCAGGCGGTCCTTTCGCTGGAGAATGGCAGAGCTTGAGCATGCCGCCAGGTTTTCTTTAAGGAGTGTCTTTCTTGCAAGAACGTTTCTGCTGGGAGCAGTAAATACAGCAGGGCTTGTGATCGTCATCCTGATCGTGCGGCCATGCTTTTCCTGCTCCCTGCTCCGGGTATTCCTGTATATGATGGTGCCTTACTTAACGGCTTCGTATCTGGGATCGGTTTATGAGAGACTGCATCGGACGGAGCAGGGGCTGGGCAGTATGCTGATCTGTATTTTGACCTCTGCCTTTTTTGCTGCTGCGCCTGCTTTTTTCAGCCTGTTATATGGAGAAAGTCTGACGGTCTTCTGGGCAGCCGCATTTGTCCTGATAACATGCAGCCTTGCAGGAAATCTCAGAGTGTGGATACGTAACATGGAGGAACCGGTATGGAATTAACAGCGGACAGGATCACAAAGCAGTATAAAAACAAGATCGCAGTAGACCGGATGTCGTTTACCCTGACGAAGGGCGTAACAGGACTGCTTGGGGCAAACGGTGCCGGAAAAACGACCTTGATGCGTCTTCTTTGCGGGATCCTGATTCCCGACAGCGGGACAGTCACCTTTGATGGCATGAATGTGGAAACCGAAGAATACCGGGAGATCCTGGGATACCTTCCGCAGGAGTTTGGATATTATCCGGAATTCACAGGAAGGGATTTTCTCCTTTATATGTCCGCGGTAAAAGGATTGCCAAGATCCGATGCCAATCGAAAGACGGCTGAGCTGATCGAGCTGGTCGGGCTAAAAGATGCCGCCCGGAAAAAGGTTCATACCTACTCCGGCGGAATGAAGCAGAGGCTGGGAATCGCACAGGCGCTTTTAAATGATCCGCAGGTACTCATCATGGATGAGCCCACGGCAGGCCTGGACCCGCAGGAGAGGATCCGTTTTCGTAATCTGATCGCGCACATCGGGCAAAACAGGATCGTTCTGCTGTCGACGCATATCGTTTCTGACCTGGAACAGATCGCGGACAAGTTGATGATCATGAAAGAAGGCCGGCTTCTGTGGCAGGGGGAATGGACTGCGGAGGAAGGGGATCTGGAGAAGTTTTATGTTTCAAAGATCGACGATCATCAGTGAGGGAGAGGTATGATGGATACTCTGTTCAGGTTTGAACTGAAAAAACTGTTTTGTTCGAGAGTGAACATGATCGCGATGACGGCATCTGCTGTCATGATCGTTCTTCTTGCTGTTTTTTCCATATATGAAGCCCGGCCGGTATCCCGGGAGGCTGCAGGAATACTGAACGGCAGAGAGATCAACGGTCAGCTTATGGAGGAAATGCGGCCGATCTTTAAATATGTCAACGGAATGACAGTATTTGAAGTGACCGGAGAATATGAAAAATATGTGCCTGTTATAGATGTGCTGGATGTAATGATCACGGCGATCGACAGGGACATCGACCTTACCACGATCCAGGCAGATACACTTTATGACTTAAGAAAAAGGGTACTGACACAGCGGCTGGAAAGCCAGGGCCTTTCGGAAAAGGACAAAGAGTTCTGGTATAGCCTTGAGGCACAGATAGAGAAGCCGTTTGTTTACCGGTATCACAGAGGCCCTGCAAACCTGCTCAGGTCCTTTCAGGCACTTGGCTTTTTTGTCTTGTTTTTATCAGCGATCGGATTATCCGGCTCCTTTGCAAGAGAAAATGCGGACCGTATGAATCAGCTGCTGCTTTGCAGCCGATATGGGAAAAAGGAATTATATACGGTCAAACTTGCCGCAGGGATCCTGTGGACCCTGGCAGCCGCATTGATCATGTTTTTGGCGGTAATGATTCCATATTTCGGTGTTTACGGCATGGATGGCTGCGGGGAAATGCTGCAGCTCGTGAAGCCATTATCCATGCTGCCGTGCACGATCGGACATATGCTGGCCGTCTATTTCGGGATCTATCTGCTGGCCGCCTTACTGTTTGCCGCAGTGACGATGCTCTTGTCTGTGGTCACGCAGAACCAGGCGGTAACGACCTGCAGCCTGATGGGATATCTTATGATCGATCTTTTCGTGGAGCTCCCGGAGCAGTTCGGCGTTCTGCAAAAGATATGGCTCCTCAGGCCTAATGTAGTTCTGATGAATTCGGGCTTTTCTAATTACCGCCTGATTCATCTGGCAGGCAGACAATTCATGAACATTCAGGCGGCGCCCGTATTATATGCCGCAATTATTATAGCGGCACTTTTGATCGGCCAGCGAAAATATAAAGGGCTGCAGGTTGGAAAATAACAGATGTGACGGGATCGATCCTGACAGCTGGTGAAGAAATTCATCGGCTGTTTTTTGATTGGCAGAACAGGTATTATAATCCTGTCTTTAACACATTCAAGAAATAAAAGAGTGCTGAGAAGCTGTATTTACAAGGCTTCCCAGCACTTTTATGATGTCGATGGAGTATAGTAATTAATGCTTTCCTTTGCT
>JAFUAE010000097.1 GCA_017460845.1 Lachnospiraceae bacterium | reverse complement strand
TTCATGGGCTGTGCGATCCGTTCTCCGTTCAGAACAGCCGTGATCTGTTCAAATGTCCTGGCTGCACAGTTATAGTATTGTCCGTTTCTTGCGTACCGGTAGGTATTATCTGTTATCGTGCTGGCACGTGCATTCGTGATCACCCGGTATATCTCCCCGTCGGAATGGATCCGGATCTCCCTGTCATCCATATCGATCACAAACATTGTGCCGCTCTGCGTCCCGAAATAATCCTGATAGCACTGCTCCGCATACCAGCGTGCAAGCGTATCCTCCGATGTTCCGCTTGCAAAGCCGGCGTGTCCGAAATCAGTCACCGGTATCATATCCTGTACCAGCAGTGTCTCCTCAGCATCTTTCAGAAGGTCCGCATCATCCGATATCACTACCATATATCCGGTCTCCGGGTTGGTGTAGCGGACCGGATCTCCCCTGGAAGCTCCCTCTTCATATCCTGCTGCAAATGCCGACCGCACCAGTCCCGTGCCGTCCCCTGTAAATGCTGCGTGCACCGGTCCTGCAGTGCCCACTGCAAATGCCGCCAGCAGAAGAATTACCGAGAGACCGGCCGTAACGCCTGCAGTTTTTCCTCCTGTTGTTCCGCTTCCGCCGCCGCTTCCGGTCCCGCCTGTAGTTCCTGCCGGGTCAGTAGTCCCGCCGGGCTTTGTTTTGGTGCGGTTATGGAACTGCGGGACCGGCCTGGTTGCCAGTAAATTATACCTGCGGATCAATCCGATCAGGGTGAGCACGATCCCGATATACGCAATCACCGCGCAGCCGTAATAATAGTAGTCCTCCACAGGATGAATGAAATGTATCACAGCCGTAAGCAGGACCGCAAGAATCACATACAGGGACTCCGGGGCGCACTTCCTCATCGGAATCTTTTCCCCCGTTTCAGTCACATTCTTTTTCGGACCCTTTCTTCCCTGCTGTTTTGTTTCTGCCGTTCCCGCAGCCTCCTCTTTCTGTGCCGGGCCCTTCCTGCCGTCCTGTTTTGCTTTCGCTGCCCCCGCGCGCCTTGCGGCGTCATTTCGCTGTGCAGCCGAAAGCTTCAGGGGCTTTTGCAGCTTCAGGATCTCCCGTGCAGTCCCGGCTGCCGACAGGGCCAGCCAAACTGTCGCGCATACCGTCACGACAGTGATTATTCCATGGGTCCCGTTAAAATAAAGGCCGATTTTGTTTGCAATGAAAAAGATCATATCTGAAGCAACAAAAAAGATGGCCGCACCCCAGGTCAGGACCGTCAGGATCCCGATCCCGTCATTTTCCTTGAATCCGGCTTTTTTAAGACCGTCTTCCTTCAGTTTTTTCGTTTCTTTGCTGCCCGGCTTTCTTGCAGCCAGGTACCCGGCGTCATCCGCCCGCTGTTCATGGCGGAGGATCACACCCATCTCCCTGTTGAAGATCAGGGCGGCGAGAAGTGCAAACACGCCCGCCATTGTCATCATCCACGGTGCCGTGATCGTGAGTCTCAGATTGGCAATGAAGAAAATCGGAACAGCAAGCACCAGGGAAGCAAAAAAGAATTTCACCGGATCGACCGGCACATCCGCGTATACCTTGCCGGTCTGTCCGTTAACCACTGCGTACGCCAGCCGGTTTTCCCGCCTGAAGGTCAGGAACCAGACCGGAAACATTGCCCGGGAAGTCTTCGTCTTAAGATTGAGACGTTTTTCAAGAATATCCAGGCTGCCCGGAACGCTGAGTGTATAATCCGGAAACTTGTCTTCCAGTTCGTCATACACGGATCTGCCGACTGCAGCCTCAGCATCATCCAGATAAATATCCGACGGGACGTCTGCTATATCCGCATAAAATCCCGCCATAAAACCGGGTGTAAACGGCTGCATGCCTTCTTCTTCAAATGGCGCGATCGCTTCGTGGATACGGTCGTCAAATGCCGCTGACGCATCATACGAAATCTCACGGTAGGCAGCGTCCGCCCTGCAGCTTAAATCATAATGATCCGTATAGGTATAATTACCCTTTGTATAGGTTTTTACGCCGTCGACCTTAATGTCAGGGCCGGCTGAAATATCAAAGCTCCAGTAAGGCATATAGACGCCGACAAAACGGTCGAGAAATGCCGGATCCTTCAGCTCCTTCAGCGCATAGAAATTGCTGCGGAGCGCTTTGCCGTAAGCCTCCTTGCAGTCATCTTTCGTTTTCTTAAAAGGAATGATCTTCTGCGGCCGCAGCTCCCCGCGCACTCTTTTTTCAAAGACGGCGGAAGCGCCGCAATAGGTACAGAATCCTGTCGCGGACAGATTCGTACTGGCGATCTCAGCCCCGCAGGCAGGACAGCTGAAAACCGTCATGGTAAGCTCATCTTCCCCGGTCTTCAGACCGGCACCGGTCTCCTCAAGTACATAAGGATCCATAGTGGTATGGCAATAATCACACAGCAGCTTCTGTGAGGCAATATCAAAATTCAAATTTCCGCCGCAATTGGGACAATCGTACATAAGCTGCTCCTTTCCCATGCTGCACCGAAGCCTGCATGATATGAGACGCCCGACATAAGGGCAATAATCTATGAGCCGCGCGCTTTCTTCTCGATACATCGCGCCGAAATCGCTTCAAACATTCGGAATCTTCTCATATTATTATACAATACCGGACGATGACGTGTCACAAATTCTATGCTCTTTGCAAATAATGTGCTATAATGTTAGCCGTTGCAAACTTCTTTTTAATTAACTCTATTTTTAAAATCCGGGCTCCGGTTAAGAAACTGTTTTCCGAAAAAATCCCGGGGAGTTGTCTTGTATCAGTTTTTAAAGAAAGGAAAATCCGGCGGCGCCCATATCAGCGCCGCCGGACATAAAAACGCGATGAACAAAATCACATTAAAAATCGACGGAATGGCCTGCTCCATGTGCGAGGCCCATATCAATGATGTGATCCGGAAGGTGGTTCCGGACGCAAAGAAAGTGGAATCCTCCCATACTAAAGGAGAAAGCACCTTTCTGACTGACACTGCCGTGGATTTCGCCTGGCTGAAGAAAAACATTCACGACACAGGATACACGCTGGTTTCCTTTGATTCCCAGCCTTATGTCAAAAAGGGCTTTTTCGGATTCGGCAAATAAAGAATGCTCAGAGAAGCGTATCTGTATACAAATGTCTGAAGGTAATCAACGTTCAGTCTTCATCCGAGTCCCAGTGCCGGACCGATCAGGCGGATCAGCAGGGCGGCGGCCCACGCGATCATACACTGCCACAGAACAACACCGGCAGCCCAGTGTGATCCAAGTTCCCGGCGAATCGATGCAATTGCCGCTACGCACGGGGTATAAAGCAGGCTGAACACAAGCAGCGAAGCCGCCTGCAGTGAACTCATCGCTGCGTTCACGCCCCCATGTGCCCCGTACAGGACCTCCAGAACGGATACTACGCTTTCCTTCGCCATAAATCCGCTGATCAGGGAGGTCACGATCCTCCAGTCTCCCAGTCCGACCGGTGCGAAGAGCGGAGCAATCGATCCGGCAAGCCCTGCCAGGATGCTCTCACTCTGCTGTGTTTCAGAAACCATGTTGAATTGAAAATCAAAGCTTTTCAGGAACCAGACAATGATCGTTGCAATCAGGATCACAGAGAAAGCTCTCTGCAGAAAGTCCTTGGTTTTCTCCCAAAGCAGCTGCAGGACATTGCGTGCACCCGGGAAACGGTAATTCGGGAGCTCCATGACAAACGGCACAGCCTCGCCTCCGAAAAGAGTATTCTTTAAGAGCAGTGCCATAAGAATACCGGTCAGGATCCCAAATACATAGAGGCCGATCATAATCAGGCCTCCCTGCTTCGGGAAAAAGGCGTTAACAAAGAATGCATAGATTGGCAGCTTGGCCGTGCAGCTCATAAAAGGCGTCAGCAGGATCGTCATCTTGCGGTCACGCTCACTCGGCAGGGTCCTCGTCGACATGACCGCCGGAACAGTACAGCCAAATCCGATCAGCATCGGCACGATGCTTCGCCCCGAAAGTCCCAGACGTCTCAGCAGCTTATCCATAAAGAATGCTACTCGGGCAATGTAGCCGCTGTCTTCCAGCAACGAAAGGAAGAAGAACATTGTTACGATGATGGGAAGAAAGCTGAGTACGCTTCCCACGCCTTCAAAGATGCCTCCTATGACCAGTTCATGTACCGCTTCGTTGACATTTGCGGCGGTCATTGCAGCATCAGTCAGATCCGTCAGCTTTCCGATCAGAATCTCCAGGGCACCCTGAAGCCAGGCGCCGATCACATTAAAGGTCAGCCAGAATACCAGTCCCATGATCGCGATAAATACCGGGATCGCCGTATATTTTCCGGTAAGAATGCTGTCGATTTTGCGGCTCCGGATATGCTCCCGGCTTTCCTCCGGCTTGGTCACGCACTGATCGCAGACCTTTTGAATAAAGGTAAAACGCATATCCGCCATGGCTGCGCTGCGATCAAGTCCGCGCTCATTTTCCATCTGGATCACGATATGCTCCAGCATTTCCTTCTCATTCTGATCAAGGTCCAGCTGGTCCAGGATCAGCTGATCACCCTCTATGATCTTGCTTGCTGCAAAACGGACAGGCAGCTCTGCTTTCAGCGCATGATCCTCAATCAGGTGGATCACCGCATGAAGACATCGATGCACTGCCCCGCCGTGATCAGTCTGGTCACAGAAGTCCTGGCGCAGCGGCTTTTCCTGGAATTTTGCAATGTGGACCGCATGCCGGATCAGTTCATCCACGCCTTCGCGCTTAACAGCAGAAATCGGAACCACAGGCACGCCCAGCTGATCCTCCATTGCATTCACGTCTACAGAGCCCCCGTTCCCGGTCA
>JAFUAE010000010.1 GCA_017460845.1 Lachnospiraceae bacterium | reverse complement strand
TGTGCTGTCATAATAAGCCCGACGGATTGCTCCGCGCGACGCGCTCCCGCAATCCTCCATCTATTCGCAAATCGCCCTGCTCGCTATGCTCGCATGGCTTTTTTGCTCATATATGTTTGCGTCGCTAAAGTGTACACGAATCTGAACGCAAGCGTTCTATTCGTGCACACTTTGCGACCGGGCTTATTATTGTATGATATCAAATCCTATCTCGGGGTTCAATCATAATCGAGTAATTTGTATGGTAGATGACGAAGCCCGGAGCCGCGCCCGGCACTCTTTTCAGCTCTTTTTTCCGGACGTAATCCACTTCTATTTTCGGGACTGCTCCGGCGCTTTCCTTTCCGCGGTTTCCGGCCCCGCCGCTGCCGGTTCCGGCATTGCCGCCGCCGGCATTTCCCATGCCTGCCTTGCTGTAATATGCTGCCAGTGCAGCCGCCTCCAGGCAGGTCTTATCCGGCAGCTCTCGCGCACCGGTTTTTGCGATCACGTGCGAGCCCGGGACATTTTTGGCGTGGAACCACCAGTCCTGGTTATCCGCTATTTTGAAGTCCAGCTCTTCATTCTGATAATTGTTGCGGCCTACATAGATGTCGATGCCGTCACTGGACACGAAATGCATCGGCTTGGATTTCTGCTCTTCCCTGCGTTCCTTCCTGCCTCCCTGATGCCGGATATAGCCGCTCTCAGCCATTTCCCGGCGCAGTTCGTTAAGGTCCGCCTCGGTCTCGCAAAGCTCCAGGGACGCGCTGATCGAATCCAGATGGTAGAGCTGGTCCCTGCATTCACCGATCTGCTTTTCGACCGCCTCCCGCGTCCGTTTCAGCTTCTGGTATTTATCAAAATATCTTGCCGCGTTCTCCCCGGCAGTAAAATCCTTATCCAGCGGAATGCGGATCAGCCGGCCTTCATCATAATAGTTTTCGCACTCGAGATATTCCTCGCCGCCCTGCAGTGAATAGCCGTAGGTGTTGAGCAGTTCGCCCCAGAGCCTGAATTTCTCACGTTTTTCGGTGTCCGCATACTGCTTTTCCAGCAGCTCCAGTTTTCTGGCCGCACGCTCCGTCAGTGTTTTCAGGACGTGCCTGATGTCCTCGGATTTGCTGCGGATGCGGTTCTGCCTGTCCTTCTTTTCATAGAAGCGCCGGATCGCCTCCGACATGCTCTCCAGGTATTCCGCCTTCAGGTCGCCGCCTTCGAGAGACCGTAGCCTCACGCCCGAAAACTCGCTGATCCGGTCGCCCTCGTAGATCAGGCAGGGTTCAAAGCGGCCCTCCCTGACATCGCGCATCAGGTCTGCAAAAGCTTCATACAAAAGTTCCGTCTGGCTGCTATCCAGATCCTGGCTGCTGATACCTTCATCCACGCCTGCGCGGTACAAAAGCTCGCCCGCCATGGTCGGACTCAGTCCCGTGATGCTCATATAGATCTTTTTGATCACCGGCAGCACAGGCTGGCTCTTCATCAGAGTCTCAAACTGCTCCCTGTCCGCCGCAAGCATAAACGGATCCGCTTTTCCGGCGGTGTCCGGAATAAAGTAGGGACGGCCGGGAAGGACCTCTCTCACGGAGCTTGTCATGTGGGATACATGCTTGATGCTGTCTATGATCGTCAGGTCGCTTTTGGCAAGGATAATGTTGCTGTGCTTTCCCATGATCTCGGCGATCAGATATTTGCAGCTCAAATCGCCCATTTCATCCATGTGCTCGATTTCAAAGACGATGACTCTTTCGAGTCCGCAGTATTTCTGCGAGTCAAGGGATTCCGCTGCAAATGCAGACGACGGCTGGAAGATCCTCCGGATCCTGCCTCCCCCGATATGTTTTCTCAGCGCCATGCAGAAATTCGGCGCAGTGACCGGGGAGAGCGCGTTCTCCTCCTTCAGGCAGACCATGGGGGCGGAAGCATTTGCAGAAATACACAGACGCAGCTGCTGCCTGCTGCATTTAAGCGTCAAAAGTAGCTCGTCCTTTTCAGGTTGAGCTACTTTTGCAATGCTTCCCATAAGCACTCTGTCATTCAGTTCCTTTACTGCGGCAGCTGCCGCAATGCCGTCATAGGCCATTTATTCCTCTTCCCAGTTTGTATAATACTGCTGAACATCGTCATCCTCATCAAGCAGGTCGAGTGTTCTGCGGAGGTTCTTTACCATGGCCTCATCGGTCACGGAAACAGTATTGGTGGGAATCATGGCAACAGATGCATCCGCCATCGGAACGCCTGCCTCATCCAGTGCCTGACGTACGGCATCGAAGTCAGCCGGATCCGTAATGATCTCAAAGCTGTCCTCCTCTTCCTTGATGTCCTCTGCGCCCGCATCCAGTGCGATCATCATCAGGTCATCCCCGGTGCCGTCGTATTCCTCGCGGTCGATTACGATCTGTCCTTTATTCTCGAACATAAAGGAGACGGAATTCGGCGTGCCGAGTGAGCCCTGTCCCTTGGTGAACGCGGACTTGACATTTGCTGCGGTACGGTTCTTGTTATCTGTCAGCGTATCTACGATGATCGCTACGCCGCCTACGCCGTAGCCTTCGTATCTGAGCTGCTGGTAATCAGCTCCTTCTCCGCCGCCTGCAGCCTTTTTGATGCCTCTCTCGATGGTATCGTTCGGCATATTTGCTGCCTTGGCTTTCTGGATGACAAACTTCAGCTTGAAGTTATTGTTCGGATCCGGACCGCCCTCTTTAACGGCGATCGCAATTTCTCTTCCGATGATCGTATAGATCTTGCCCTTTGCGGCATCATTTTTTTCTTTCTTTGCACGGATATTGGCAAATTTTGAATGTCCTGACATAAATGACCTCTTTAGTTTCCTTTTAAATGGATATTTTTAACTGTACTATTTTAGCACGACGGATTTCTTTGTTCAACACGATTTCTCTGTTCAAGTCAGTTTCAAATCAGTTTCAGCACGGAATCCATCTGCGTCTTGTTCTTGAAGAGATACCGCATACGATCTCGTAGCTGATCGTATCGCATTTTGCGGCGATTTCGTCCGCCGTGATCGTATCCGACATCTGGCCGTCGCTGCTTTGCTGGGAGCCGATCAGCATGACCTCGTCCCCGGCCTTTGCCTCCGGCACACCGCTTAAGTCGACCATGAACTGATCCATGCAGATGTTGCCCAGGATGCGGCAGCGTCTGCCTCCTATCAGCACCTCACCGCCGCGTGAGGACAGCAGGCGCGGATAACCGTCCGCATAGCCGCAGCAGACTGTTCCGATACGCATATCCCGGTCCGCGGTAAAATGATATCCGTAGCTGACCGATGTGCCCTGCGGAATTTCCTTGACGAGGGTCAGGAAGCTGCGCCAGCTGAGAGCCGGACGGAGCGTGACATTTTCCCTGATGACCTCATCCGAGGGGTACAGGCCGTAGAGCCCTATGCCGCAGCGGATCATGTCAAAGCTGCGGGAAGCGCCGATCCCGTCGATGATGGAAGCCGTATTTGCACAGTGCCAGATCGGGATGCAAATGCCGTCCGCCCTGCAGGCTTCCCTGAAACCGAGAAACTTTTTAAGCGCTGCGTCTGCTCCTTTTTTGTCTTTCT
>JAFUAE010000096.1 GCA_017460845.1 Lachnospiraceae bacterium | reverse complement strand
TCAGAAAGAGAAGAGACACAGTATAACTGAGAGAAAAAACAGGCTAAAAGAACACAAAACTTAACTGATATACGTTAAGTAACGCTTCGCCGGTATCGAGTTTGAATAATTAAGAGCGCTCGGGAAATGGCTTAAAATAAGGATTCCCGGGCTCTCATGGGTCGATTTGATAACAAAATGATAACAAGGGCAGGGTCTGTCTGAACGATGAACGGTTCGGATGGACCCTGTTTTTAAGGCGGCTTCATTGCTTGCTGAAGCTACCCCGCCCCGAGTATTAAATGCATTTTCCTTCCAGCATTTTCCGGAGTGTATTCCGATCTGTCCTGTACTGTCCCATCAGGTCTTTGGTATAACTGCAGAATGCCCGGCACAGGAGAGGATGGGAAACGCCAAAAGAAAGATCCGGTCTTTTTGCATGGGTGATGCATGATGTGTCATCAGCGATCATAAGCTTCATGTTGGGGAAGGGAGTCTCCGGAAGTGTATACAGGCGGTAGTTTGGATACATCTCTGACAGCCGGATGATGTTTCGAATATGAATAGAATACTGCTCCGGCGTATAATAAAGCTCCCGGATTCCGTCAAGCTGCTCAATGCGGACTCTCCCGGAAAACAGATCCGCATCATCCGCAAGGGTGACGCATTCGTTCACCTTCGCTTTTTCAAGCCTGAAAAACAGCGCATCCTGAAGCGTCTTCCATTTTTCATACAACGCAGGCTCATCAAAAGAATGAACGAGTTCCTCCGGCATGGTCGCCAGGGAAAGACCGTTCTGAATGACCGTGATATCAGAATCCCCTTCATAAACAGAAGCAGCAGGAACCTTCAGCAGCGGCTCTGCGGTCTGCAGCATTTTGCCGAATCCTGAAAGGAGTACATCCAGAGTCTGCGGATCCGCACAATAATGATAGACACCGGAGGCTTCCGTGCCGATGGGATGGAATGCTTCAATGCAGGCTTTCCCCGGGCAGAGGAAAATGGTATGGGAAAAACGGGGGTTTCTCGTGCGTGTGCTGTACCAGGGTTCTATCATGCCGGACATATAAAGAGGCAGCCAGCTTTTGAGGGCACCTGTCATCTCCGAGAGATTACGGTCCACGTTGTGGATGATCCGGATCCTTGTCCCGTTTTTAACACAGGCGCTCATGAGGGATGCCCAGCGCATGAGAAAGTCCCTGTCACCGGTCAGCCATTCCTGATCCTCATCGGAATACAGCAGCAAAAGTTCGGCATTATCCCTCCAGGCTTCATAGAGAAAGCGGAGGACCGCATTCCGCATTCCCTCCCGCCCATAATACTCAGTCTGCTTTGAATCTATGATCTCCGGGATCACCGTTTTCTCCGGAGACGGAAGACGGAGATTCGTCTCAGCTGAAAAAGAATCGAAGATCTCTAAAAGATCTTCCGCGATTCCTGCCTCCCGATCCTGGATGAGTCCGTCATCAAACAGCCACTGATGGAGAGCTTCTTCGTCGATCATGCCGACAGGAATATCCACGAGCTTCGCGAGACCGCCCAGTTTTCCGCCGATCTCCGCTCTTTCATACAGGAAAGAGGATATCTTCTCTGTCACATCGCTGCCGGGCACGGGGGTCCGGACACCCGTGCGGAAGCGGCTGATCATCGAGGTGTCCATATGGATCGCGTGACTCAGGCGGGCATTGGAAAGATCTGTCAGTCTCATTACCGCATCCAGGCGTTGCCCGAAGAAACGATAAACAGGTTTCGTCTTTCGTGCCCTCTGAGGATGTGACTGAGACGAAA
This sequence comes from Lachnospiraceae bacterium, assembly GCA_017460845.1. Taxonomy (GTDB): domain Bacteria; phylum Bacillota; class Clostridia; order Lachnospirales; family Lachnospiraceae; genus Avilachnospira. The sequence continues at coordinate 1,859 of JAFUAE010000096.1, read as the reverse complement.
CCGTTTTTCTCCCATTTCCCACTTCACCTTCATAGAGCCATTCCCTGAGCTTATCTGTGATCTCTTCTGCAGAGCCCTCCGGATCTGCGCCGACATATCTGCAGAGTTTTCCCAGTTCATTCCGGTTATCTGCATAGAGATAAAGCCCGGTGACCAGTTTCCGGATCGTCGGACTGGTCTTCACAGGCGTTCGTTCGGAACTCCTCAGACGGCTGATATTGGTCCGGTCAAACCCGGCAAGCTTTGCCACCTGACCGTTTCTGGCACCTAAATGTTGGAACAGGTCATTGATCCTGGAAGTAAACATGAGCAGCACCTCCTCCAGTCAAGAATACCATATATGTGTGACAAATTAAATGTGCATTGCAAATTAGTTTGTCACTCTTTCGGGGGTTTGTAAAGCACAATATAATTATCATGAGAAATATATATGAAAACCGAAAACAGAGATTATATGAAGAGAGGGTGCGGTTTATGTTCTGCCAGAATTGTGGTGCTCCGATTTCAGATAATTCCGCATTCTGCGCAGAATGCGGAGCACGGCAGCCCGTATCTGATATATCGAATGAAACAAATGTGTCAGTGTCAGTTCTGCCTCCGGTGCCGTCTTTGCCGCAGGAATCCCTGCCTGGGGAATCGGCATCGTCATCCATGCATAAGTCTCAGCCGGTCGTAAGTCCGACAGCTGAGCCAGCCCGGAGAGGAACAAGTTGTTTACCGCTGATAATAGGAATAATTGCAGGAGGTGCATTGCTGCTCTTTGCAGTTGTTCAATACAGTGATTCTTTTAAGACGCTATTGAAACCTGACCAGGGCATGCCGCAGGATTTTGATGTGGAGCCGTCAACAGTAGTGATGACTGAACCGGTGAAGCCGGCGACAGATGCACCGGCAAAGCCGGAGTTGCCGCCGGAGTCCGTATATGTGCCGGAAGCTGAGGAAAATAAGGATTCTGAGGGGAACATGGATTTTGAGGAAATCCATCTGTACGATCTGCAGGACTATGAGACCTTTGAGCCCGCGACGCTGGCGGATTTTAACTGGGTGACCTACGACATCGCCCATGGGATTCTGCCGACCGGAATGGATCGCCTGGAAAGCTTTGAGGAGATCGAAGGGGGCTGGAAGCTATATATCATCGACGAGCCCAACGGAGAAAACAGCACCACGATGGAGCGCCTGTGCCGCTGTACCTTTGCCGAGAATGAACAAGGCCGGAGTATGTGTATTACCTGGGACTATGTCCACAATAATACAACGGACAAGGGCTTTGAAGACCATTCTCCGGATTCAAGCTATTACGGGTCCTGGGAGAATGGTATGTTTGACGGTTTAGGAGCAGGTGGCGTAAAGATCACGGATTTCTGGAATGCAAACGGTCATGAATACGCTGTCGGTCGGATGTCATGGCCGGATGGTATCCACGCATTCATGTTCCTGACAAGGCCTTAAATGGAGGTGACTATGGCAAAATTCTGTCGATATTACGGAAGCCCCGTGCGGGAAGAGTCCAGATTCTGCGGAGCCTGCGGGAAACCGATCGTAGAGGTCGAATCACAGGCAGGGACACAGCCCCGGATAAAACCGGAATCATCTGCAGCCGCCCGGAAATCCACAGCGGCGCAGAAGCCGGGATCTGCAAAGAAAAGTGTTTCTTCACAGAAAACAAATACCGCACAGAAAGCGCAGACCACTAAGGCGAAAGCAGTGATGAAGCCGCAGATCCGGGAGGTCACGGCTGCTGCAGCTGCCGGTGAGATCGATTGCGGGAACTTTTCATTTGCCGGCTTTGATACCCTTGACGCGCAGATACCGGGGGTATCTGCGTCAAAGGTCTCTGAAGTGCTTTCTCCCGTTTC
>JAFUAE010000095.1 GCA_017460845.1 Lachnospiraceae bacterium | reverse complement strand
GCCGATGCTAATCTTGTAATCGGAAACCTGCTGAACGGTGCAAATGCTGTCGGAGTTGACTCCTGCTATATCTGGCGAGCAAGAGAGTCCTTTGACAGTGAAGCTGGCAAAGCTCTGAAGAAGGCTTGGAATGTTCCTGATTATTATATTGGCATTGGTAATGTAATTCTCGGCTACGGCAAGCCGGAGGGCAAAAAAGAAGCTGCACCCAGAAAAGAGGATTATGTGCGCAGAGTATAAGACAATCAGTATGAATATATATGATTTTTCGGTTACCGACAATAAAGTATGAAGGCCTTGGCCATGGAGCGTTTGAAGAGGCAAAAGATTTCTATGACAGGGTTCGGGAATTCTGCGATCAGTAAAAACTACGGTATTTTTGAAAAATCCCCCTGCGTAATGTCTTGTTTGTTACGCAGCGTCATGCTGTAGGATACATGGCGAAAGGAGGTGAAGGCTATGTCAAAATACACGACGGGCGAGATCGCAAAGCTCTGTAATGTTACAGTCCGGACGGTTCAGTATTATGATACCCGAGGGATACTGATCCCCAGTGAGCTTTCCGAAGGCGGAAGGCGGCTCTATTCGGAAGACGATCTGAAACGTATGAAGATTATCTGTTTTCTTCGTGAAACGGACCTTCCGATCGATGCCATCTCTCAGATCCTGAAAGAAGAGCATCCCGAGAAAGTGATCACACTGCTGATCGAACAGCAGGAATCGGTTCTTTCTGATGAGATCTCTGAGAAACAGGAAAAACTGGAAAAGCTACATGAACTGAAAAATGGGCTGAAGGGAAAGAAAGACTTCTCTCTTGAAACCATCGGTGACATAGCCGTAATCATGGAAGGTAAGAAAAAACTGAAAAAGATGCATGGGATGATGATCCTGACCGGCCTTCCTGTCAGTGTGCTGCAGTGGTTTTCGATCATCTTCTGGATCGTCAAGGGGATCTGGTGGCCGTTTGTTGTCTGGCTTTTCGTCGCGATCCCCTGGGCAGTTCTGGGCAGCCGGTACTACTTTAATCATGTCAAATACATCTGTCCGGAATGCCATGAGGTATTCAAACCCACACTGAAGGAAGCTTTCTGGGCTGGTCACACGCCCACAGCCCGGAAGCTGACCTGCACTTCCTGCGGTCACAAAGGCTTCTGTGTGGAACTCTGGGGAGGTGACGATAAATGAGCGTGTTTGAGGATATCGTCATCGGTAAAAGCAGCGTCCCATCACTGATCATCACCGTCATTCTGATGATCGCGATCCCCGTCTGCTTCTTCCTCTTCTGGCGAAGGAAACATAAAGAGCAGACAAAGATCAGCTGGCTGATCGCGGGAGCCATCGGCTTTATCGTATCAGCTCGTGTGCTGGAGTTGGCCATCCACTATCTATGCATCGTTATGGATAATCCGATCTCCCGGTTCATCAACGGAAACACGGCCGCCTTCGTCCTGTATGGAATTACGATGGCAGGGGTGCTTGAAGAGTGCGGACGGCATATTATTATGAAGTACATCATGAAAAAGAATCGCAGCCGTGAAAATGCGGTCCTGTACGGCATCGGTCACGGCGGCATCGAGATCCTGGCGGTCCTTCTGCCTGCTATGATCCTCTATCTTGCGATTGCGGTGCTGTTTTCTCAGGGAGATGTGGAAAGCGCTTTAAAAGCGCTGAACATCACGGAAGAGACCGCAGCCGCAGCTCTTCCTTCCGTTCAGGCCGCAGCCTCGTTTGATTACGCCATGACGGCGATGAATGTCATGGAGCGCCTGTTCGCGATGCTTCTCCATATCGGGCTTACAGTGATCGTCTATTATGGCGTCGTAAACGGAAAGAAGATCTTTCTGCCGCTGGCAATTCTTCTGCACATGCTGGCGGACACATTCCCGGGGTTATATCAAAGAGGCGTGGTGCCGCTGTGGACGGTCGAAGGATGGGCTGCCGTCTGGGTCTTGGTGATTCTGCTTATTGCGGGAAAACTTTACAGTAGTGCATAAAAGCAGTGCCTCTGAATCGGTGATTGTCCTGCGATCCTGATCTGCGGTGAGAAGGACCGGGCGGGATCGGCAAAGAGCTATAATCGCAGATGGGCGAAGAAGGAAGGGCTGCAGGTCTACTGGATCAGGGATGCCGGGCACAATTCCAATACAGACAAACCGGAAGAAGTGGATCAGATCATCAGGGACTTTGTCAGATCCATTCAGGAGGAAAGTTATGAATAAGGAACTTTTTATCCGGGCAATATCCAGATTTGCTGCCGGACTGCTGCTGGTTTCGGGTTTACTGTTTATACCCGCCGGCACATGGAACTACCCGCAGGGCTGGCTTCTGATCGGGATCCTTTTTGTTCCGATGTTCATTGCCGGGCTTGTTATGATGAAAAAGAATCCGGAGCTTTTAAAGAAACGCCTGAACGTTAAGGAAGGGGAATCAGAACAGCGCCGGGTCATCTTATTCAGCGGGCTCATGTTTCTGGTGGCCTTCATTTCGGCGGGACTAAGTTTTCGATATGGCCTGCTGATGCTTCCCTTTTCAATGAGCATGATCGCCGCGATTCTCTTTCTGGCAGCTTATGCGCTCTACGCAGAGGTCTTGCGGGAGAACACATATCTTTCCAGAACGGTGGAAGTCCAGGAAGACCAGAAGGTCATTGATACAGGTCTTTATGGGATCGTCCGGCATCCGATGTATATGGCGACAGTCGTGCTTTTTCTGGCAATGCCCCTGGTTCTCGGCTCGGTCATCTCCTGCTTGATCATGCTTTTCTACATCCCGATTATTGTAAAAAGGATTCGCAATGAAGAGCTGGTTTTGATAAACGGTCTTCCGGGATATACCGAATATATGGCAAAAGTGAAATACAGACTGATTCCTTTTCTCTGGTAGATGCAAACATTGGAATATCATTTGCTCATAACGGCGGTGCTTCGTCACCGCCGTATTGTTTTCCTTGAGCCAGTGAAGTTGTGATGGTAAAATTCTGTCACAGAAAGATTTTAAGACTGGAGAGGTAAGAATCTATGAAAGAATATGTGATGGGAAACGGCGCGATCGCGCTTGGAGCCCTGACGGCAGGCGTTTCACTTGTCGCGGGCTATCCGGGGACACCTTCCTCAGAGATCATTGAAACAGTCTCCAAATATCCGCACCAGGGCGTGCATCTGGAGTGGTCAGTCAATGAAAAAGCAGCCCTGGAGGTGGCTGTCGCCGCCGCATACAGCGGGGCAAGAGCGCTTGTCACCATGAAGCAGATGGGACTGAACGTCGCATCGGATCCTCTCATGTCCGTCGCCTATGTCGGCGTCAAGGGAGGACTGGTCATTGTCAGTGCAGACGATCCGGGGCCTATTTCATCCCAGACCGAGCAGGATACCAGAAGGTTTGCCGATTTTGCCAGGATCCCGGTCTTTGACCCCTCCTCCCCGGAGGAAGCTTATACCATGATCCAGGACGCGTTTGCTTACTCTGAAAAATACGGTACTCCTGTGCTGTTCAGGCCTACGACCAGAGTCTGCCATGCTTATGCCTCGATCGATATTCCGGAGAGCTTTGCGCCCGGAAATTACGAAGGTTTTGTCAAGGACTCCGGGAAATGGGTCATTTTCCCCCGCCTCTCCAACATGAACCATGGAAAGATGGAGAAGAGGAATGTCGAAATAGCGAAAGACTTTTCTTCATACAGATATAATACAGTCGAAGGAGAAAACTCCGAAAAGGCGGTCGTTGCTTCCGGCGTCAGTTACGCCTATGTTAAGGAGTGCCTCAGGGGACACCGGAATGTAAAACTGATCCGTGTCGGAACGGCATTCCCGTTCCCGGAAGATCTTGTGCTGCAGGCGCTCGAAGGTGTCAGGGAAGTTCTCTGCATAGAGGAACTCAGCCCTTATGTTGAAGAACAGATCCTTAAAACGGCCGGCCGCCATCACCTTGATCTTCTGGTCCGGGGTAAGCTGGACGGCACTGTTCCCCACAACGGAGAAAACAGCGTCGAACTCTCCGCAAAAATACTGAAGGAATTCCTGGGCGAGGAGATCGGCTCGCAGATCATGGATGTCTCAGACGCACCCGCACTGCCTGCAAGACCTCCGGTCCTGTGCGCGGGATGTCCGCACAGGGCATCCTTCTACGCTGTAAAGCAGGCGATGAAAGGGCAGAAGGCGGTCTTCTGCGGCGATATCGGCTGCTATACGCTCGGCAATGCCATGCCTCTGGATATGGTCGATACCTGTCTTTGCATGGGCGCTGGCATCACAATGGCGCAGGGCTTTTATCATCTGGACAAAGATGCCGTATGTTTTGCTTTTGTCGGTGACTCGACATTTTTTGCTTCAGGAATGACAGGCGTCGTAAATGCCGTCTACAACGAGGCGGACATGATCCTGTGCGTACTGGATAACTCGACAACGGCGATGACCGGTCATCAGCCGCACCCGGGCACAGGCCGCAACATGATGGGGAATTTAGTCGATAAAGTCGATATTGCCAAGGTCCTGGAAGGCATCGGCGTTAAAAAGATCATTACGGTCGATCCGCTCTTATTGGATGAGAGCATTGCGGCTGTAAAGGAGTGCGCCGGGGAAAAAGGCGTCAAGGCGATCATATTCAAATCTCCCTGCATCGCGCTCAGCAAGCCGGATACAAAATGTATGATCGATTCTGAGAAATGCATTAAGTGCAAAAAATGCATCCGTGAGATCGGGTGCCCTGCCCTCACGATCCGGGACGGCAGCGTTGTGATCGACAGGAATCTGTGCACAGGGTGCGGTCTCTGCAGCAGGATCTGCCCTGTCAGTGCGATCGGAGGTGAAGAGAAATGAAAAAGGATGTAATGATCTGCGGCGTCGGAGGCCAGGGAACGGTACTGGCGTCCAAAATCATAGCTGCTTCCGCAATGGAAGAGGGATCTCCTGTTCATTCCGCCGAGACGATCGGCATGTCACAGCGCGGCGGGTCTGTCACCAGCCATGTCAGGATCGGAGAGGACAGCTACTCACCGCTTATTCCCTTCGGAAGTGCTGACGTTCTGCTGGCTTTTGAACCATCAGAAGCAGTGAGGAACTTAAGATACCTGAAACCGGATGGCGTGGCAGTAGTGAATACAGCAGCGACAAAACCGGTCACAGCTTCTTTAAATGATACAGGGTATGACGGCAGTGAAATGGTCGCTTACCTCGAGAAAAAATGCAGCTGTATTTTTGTCAATTCCGATGAAGTATGCAGGCCTTTCGGCTCGTCTAAGTTTTTTAATATCATCATGCTCGGCATCGCCGCAGGCTCGGGAAAACTGGGCATCGGACAGCAGACGATCCTTGCGCAGATCGAAAAGAGAGTGCCACAGAAATTTGTCGCTGTTAATAAAGAAGCCTTTCAGACCGGATTTGCAATAGGCTCTTCCGGGCAGAACTAAGGATCAGAGGGAGGAAGCTATGAAAATCAATGATGTACAGCTCGAACAGGTCAACAGACAGATCAGCCGTATTTTAAAGAGCGGGAACTATTACAGTGAGGTCTATAAAAAGGCAGGCATAACCGGAGTTTCATCGGCGGAAGATTTTGAAAAAATACCGTTTACGGACAAGGCGGATCTGCGCAATGCCTATCCCCTTGGGATCCAGGCGGTGCCGGATGAGGAGATCGTCAGGATCCATTCCTCTTCCGGAACGACCGGCAAGCCCGTCATCATTCCCTATACGGCAAAGGATGTCGCGGACTGGGCAGAGATGTTCGCCCGCTGCTATGAGATCGCAGGGATCACCGCCAGGGACAGGATCCAGATCACACCCGGTTACGGACTCTGGACAGCGGGGATCGGATTCCAGGCCGGATGCGAGAAGCTGGGAGCCATGGCGATCCCTATGGGACCCGGTAATACGGAAAAACAGCTGCAGATGATGATCGACCTTGAGAGCACCGTGCTGTGCGCGACTTCATCCTATGCCCTCCTCCTTGCGGAAGAGATCAATAAAAGAGGCCTCAAAGACAAGATCAAGCTGAAAAAGGGCGTGATCGGATCCGAGCGCTGGAGCGATGCAAAACGCAATTATATCGCGAAAGAGCTGGGCATTGAGCTCTATGATATCTATGGCCTGACAGAGATCTACGGACCCGGCATCGGCATCAACTGCCCGGATCAGACAGGCATGCATATCTTTGACGACTTTATCTATACGGAGATCATCGACCCTGTGACAGGAGAAGTCCTTCCCGACGGAGAAGAAGGCGAGATCGTCATCACAACTCTGGTCAAGGAAGGCGCGCCGCTGATCCGCTTCCGCACGCACGACCTTTCCAGGATCATCCCCGGGGAATGCTCCTGCGGGAGAAAATATCCAAGACTTGATACGATCAAGGGCAGAAGTGATGATATGTTCAAGGTACACGGCGTCAACATGTTCCCGAGCCAGGTCGAAGAGATCCTCGGCATGGTCGACGGCGTATCCAGTGAATACAAGATCGATATCGCGCACGACGACAGCCGCAACAGAGATATTATCATGGTGACGGCAGAGGCAGACGGCAGAGTCGACTTTGCGGCGACAGGCGAGAAGATCAAGGCCCTGTTTAAGTCCAGGCTCAACGTCACGCCGAAGGTCGCGATCGTATCGCTGAACACACTTCCACGTTCAGAGAAGAAGACACAGAGAGTATTTGACCACAGAGATGAGTAATAATAAAAAAGCTCTTATAGCAATGAGCGGAGGAGTAGACAGCAGCGTCGCAGCCCTGCTGATCCGGGAAAGAGGCATGGAAGCTGTTGGCTGCACCATGCGGCTGTTTGAAAACGACATGGCGGGAGCAGAACAGGAGAGCACCTGCTGCTCCCTTGATGACGTGGAGGATGCCAGGGCCGTTGCCGGCAGAGTGGGGATCCCCTTTTACGTTTTCAACTATAAAGAAAAGTTTTCCGAGCAGGTGATCGGCCGTTTTGCCGCGGATTACTGCAGCGGCAGAACCCCGAATCCCTGTATCGACTGCAATAAATACCTGAAATTCGGGGCGCTCATGCAAAGAGCGGCAGAACTGGGCTGCGACTATGTCGTTACAGGGCATTATGCGAGGATCGGGCAGGATGAACAGACCGGCAGGTATACTCTTAAAAAGGCTGCCGATCCGTCCAAAGATCAGAGCTACGTTCTTTACAATCTGACTCAGGAGCAGCTGGCGCACGTGCTGTTCCCTCTCGGAGAGATCACAAAGGAAAAAGCAAGGGAGATCGCGCAGGAGCACGGCTTTGTCAATGCTGGAAAACATGACAGCCAGGACATCTGTTTTGCGCCGGACGGGGATTATGCGGCGGCGATCAGAAGATACCTGGCGCAGTCGGTTGATCCCGAAGCCAGCGCTGAGATGATCAGCAGGGCTTTTACGCCGGGAAAATTCGTCGACAGTTCCGGAAGCGTTCTGGGAACGCATACAGGGCTGGCCAATTATACGATCGGACAAAGACGAGGCCTTGGCATCCCGGCGGCGCATCGACTTTTTGTGCAGAAGCTGGATATGGAGAAAAATGCAGTTGTGTTGGGAACCAATGAGGAGCTGTTTTCCCGTGAGGTGCTTGTCGACAATGTCAACTGGATCTCGGGAGACACACCGTCGGAACCGGTGAAATGCAAGACAAAGATCCGCTATCGCCATACCGAGCAGCCCTGCACGGTCTATCCGGAAGGGACCTGTGCAAGGATCGTGTTTGAGGAGGCGCAGAGAGCCGCGACTCCTGGACAGAGCGCCGTGTTCTATGACGGAGATGTCGTTCTCGGCGGCGGTATCATCAGGTGAACTTAAAGGGTACCCTCTTGTCAAGGACAGTCTTATGCGGCAGAAAATGATCTCTGATGTCCTGAAAGCGAAATTCGGGACAAAAATCTATAAGCTCTCTCTCAGCAGCGGCTGTACCTGTCCGAACCGGGACGGAACGATCGGCACAGGCGGGTGCACTTTCTGTTCAGAAGGAGGATCCGGGGAGTTTGCAGCGCCTGTTCTGCCTGTCGGGGAACAGATCCGGATCGCAAGGAGCCGGGTGGATGCGAAAATGCCGGCTTCGCTTCCGGAAGATGAGAGAAAATATATAGCCTATTTTCAATCCTTTACGAATACCTATGGAGATCCTGCCAGACTAAGAGACCTGTATCTGGAGACGATCCGGAGACCGGAGATCGCTATCCTTTCTATCGGAACAAGGCCGGATTGCCTGCCGTCGGAGATCCTGGATCTTCTGGAAGAACTGCAGGCGATAAAACCTGTCTGGGTGGAACTGGGCCTGCAGACCATGCATGAAAAGACCGCAGCAGCTATTCACAGGGGATATCCGCTGCCGGTGTTCGAACAGGCTCTCCGGGAACTGAAAAAAAGAAACATAACGGTCATCGTCCACACGATCCTGGGCCTGCCCGGAGAATCCAGGGAGGATATGCTCGACACCATGCGGTATCTGGCCGCTCTGGCACCTTGCGCTGACGGCATCAAGCTGCAGCAGCTGCAGATCCTGAAGGGGACGATGATCGGAGAGGAATACCTGAAAGAGCCTTTTCCGGTCATGACGCTGGAAGAATACTGCGAACTGGTCAAGGACTGCCTGGAACTGCTGCCGGAGGACATGGTCGTTCACCGGCTGACAGGAGACGGCCCGAAGGCTCTTTTGATCGAACCGGCCTGGTCGGCGGATAAGAAACGCGTATTGAATACTATGCGGAGAATTGTGTTACAATAATGTAGTCCGGTTCGGCTGCTATCCACCTGATGAGCGGGAAAGCAAAGAAAATAACAGGGAAAAATACGGGCTTTGGGGGCGAAAATGAAAAAGAACGGGAAAACAGGTATGTTCTGGTTTATGGTCTGGGGGCTAGGATTGGCCGGACAGCTGTGCTGGAATATGGAGAACCAGTGGTTTAACACCTTTGTTTACGCCAAGATCGCCAAGGATCCGACGATCATCTCCTGGATGGTCGCTGTCTCCGCGGCGGCCACGACATTCTCAACATTCCTGTTCGGATGTATATCTGACCGCCTCGGCAAGAGAAAAAATCTGGTTGCGATCGGCTATATTCTCTGGGGCATCTTTACGATCCTGTTCGGGACGACGCAGTTCCTGGGCGGCAGCAGGGATCTCTCTACAGGCACAGTCTCCGTCGGAATTATTGCGGCAGTTGTCGCAGCGGATGCTATTATGAGCTTTTTCGGATCCATGGGTAACGATATCGGTTATAATGCCTGGATCAATGACCATATGAATGAGAATAACCGCGGCCAGCTGGGAGCCGCCCTGGCTGTTCAGCCGGTCATCGGCACCATTGCGGGAACGGTCTTTGGCGGGATGCTGATCGGAGCGGAAGACAACTATATGCGGCTGTTTCTGGTAATGGGACTGTTCGTGATCGCACTGGGCATCCTGTCTCTGGCAGCAGCATCGGACGTCCCGGAATTGAAGCCTTCCGTCCGCGGGACCTTCTCTGAGCAGTTTTTCAGTATCTTTGACGTTCGCAGTTATCTGCAGCATAAGGAACTGGTCTATGTAAACCTTACGCTGACCGTTTACTTTGTTGCTTTTAATGTCTATTTTGTCCATCTGGGAAACTATATGATCTATTATCTCGGTTTCCCGGCTGACCTGATGGGATACATTGAGGGACTCGGGCTCGCCCTTGCCATGCTGATCACGATCCCTGCGATCCGCCTGATCAATGCCGGACGCGTATCTCTGCTCACGGCAATATCTGTACTGCTCAGCTCTGCGGGACTCCTGCTGATGGGAGCCCTTGTTTCTCCGGAGCGGGTCAATACTGCGACTCTCTGGAATCCGCTGCTGCTGGGCGGCGTTCTGCTCGTCGGGCTGGGCTACATCCTGTTCCTGCAGACCATTACCGTTTGGAGCAAACAGCTGTATCCGGAAGATGCCCGCGGACAGTTTGAAGGGATCCGGATCCTGTTTTTTGTCCTGATCCCGATGGTCGTGGCACCGCTGATCTCCAACCCGATCATAAAAAGAAGCGGAGAATATGTGGATGAGAACGGATTTACAGCGTACCTTCCCACAAACTCCCTTTTCCTGGTATCAGGAGTCCTCGTTCTGCTGACATTCCTGCCGCTGTATTTTGCGGCAAAGGCAAAGCGTGCCTCTGAAACCTGTGAAAAACAGCCTTGACTTTCGGCTTTTGTTTTAGTAATATAATTATGCTCTGGCGGTAAGACCGCCGTATAGCAAAGCGAAGCGTGGCTCAGCTTGGTAGAGCGCTGCGTTCGGGACGCAGAGGTCGCGTGTTCGAATCACGGCGCTTCGAGAGTGTGAAGAGGTCCGGAAATGTTGAAAATTCAACGTTTCCGGACTTTCTCGTTGTCCGGAACAATTAATCTTTGTATGTCAGCAAAATGTGTGAGCTTGTGTGAGTAACCCTCAACTCGACAATTTATCCCTTATGGAAGAGTACCTGTGACTGCCGGCGTAGGAATAATTTCTTAAATTTACTTCCACGGAATGTCCAAGAATCAGTGCGCGATCAGCAACATCTAATCTCCCAATGAGCCAATTTGAGTTTAAACTCATACGAAGTGTATGGTTATGGATCT
>JAFUAE010000094.1 GCA_017460845.1 Lachnospiraceae bacterium | reverse complement strand
GCATGAAAAACAGAGTAACAACAGATAATTTCTGCCTCAGCGGACTATCAGATGTTGCCGCAGGGCAGGAAAAAATAAAAGAGTTGGGAAAATTCCTGCCTAAGCGGGGCGCAAACGCAACGGCTGAATATCAACGGAAAAAGCAGCCCTTACATCATTCTGTACAAAGGTCTGTCGAAAAAAACTGCGGAATATGATAGGATATTAATGTATGAAACCGTGGCTGATCCTGCGCGGCAGCGCAGAAGTGATATTCAGTGGAGGTGTAGCAGACAATGAAAAAAATGAAACTCGCAGTTTTGATGCTTGGTCTTTCTCTGGCAGTGACAGCCTGCGGCAATCAGGCTTCGGGAAATGCTTCCGGCGGTGCTGCTGCGGAATCTGCGGCAGAGACATCTGCGGCTTCCGAAACATCCGATGCGGCAAAGGAAGACGGAACGAAGGAGTCCGAAGCGGCTGCATCCGGAACCGAAGCTGCTGAAGCTTCAGATGAGGACACGAAGACCGAAGAAGATAAAACAGAAAAGGGCGGTACCGGGGATAAAGCCGGAGCGGAGGATGGTGCGGCAGCACAGGAGGATGAGGAAGATCCGGAAAAGGCCGCAGATTCCATTGGTACCTATGCAATCTATAAGGATATGGACGGGATCATATTCGGATTCCTGAGCGGCGTCGGCGCCTGGGAGACGATGCTGGAGGTGGAGCCGGACGGCAGCTTTTCCGGAGAGTTCTATGATGCCAATATGGGCGAGTCCGGGGAAGGCTATAAGAACGGCACAATTTACTGCTGTACCTTTACCGGGAAGTTTTCCGAGCCGATGAAAAAGGATCCGGATACCTATACCGCAAAGGTCGAAAAACTCGAATTCGAATCGGAAAAGGACGGCAGCGACCGGTTTATTGAGGATGAGACTCTGTATATCATGACGTCCCCGTACGGACTCAGCCTGAACGACGAGATCGAGATCTATACTCCGGGCAAACCGGTTTCCGATCTTACGGAAGGCTTCATGAGCTGGATGGTCTTTAAGATGCCGGAGGACGCGAAGGAGCTTCCGGAGATCGCAATCTATAACAAGACAGCCGATACTGTGTTTTACCCTGATCAGTATGCAATGAATTCGGCTGAAGCAGCAGGCTCCGGTGCAAACGGGACGCAGACCGGTGAGGAAGGGACAAAGGCTTATAATGACCTGAAAAATGCTTATTATAATCAGGCAATGCCGGATTATTACAGGACACCGTATGTGCCGTCTCCGTCGGAAGCACCCGCAAAGCCTTATCAGAGTGTGACGATGGAGAATCTGCAGGGCCGCTGGGTCAACCGCTACACGGAGGGAGGCTCTGAAGTTGTCGAGGTGCTCAGCGTCAACGGAGATTTCGGCAGGATCGAGACCTGGATCGACGGAGAGAAAAGGGGCGTCTGGAACGGAGAAGGAACGATCAGTATTGAAGACCGTTCCGACCGCAATGTCTGTCCGGCATTCCGGATCAATGATGATAACGGGAACAATCTCTGCACGATCTATATCCGCTGGGTCAACAGCAACGCCTTCTATGACGGCGGTTTCCTGACCGAATGGAAGAGGGAAGGCAATGCCGCTCCTGACCAGTATCTGTATGATACCGTGACGCTCGATAATCTGCAGGGTGTCTGGTATACCGAAAGCTCTGAGCCGGACGGACTCTATCAGGTCGTTCTGACTGTGGATGAAGACCGGGCTGTCATCTTTGAGACGATCGACGGCAAGGTCTCCAGTACCTGGAACGGCGGCGGAACGGCTTCGGTCGTGATGACGGATTTCACGGCAGGCATTGCTTATCCGGAGCTGCTGATCAAGATGGAGCACGGGCCGAGTGTCGGAGGAACTGCCGGCATTTACATTTCCAATGTGGAACAGGATTACTTCTACGACTGCGGACTGAAGCGCTGGTATTCAAGAGTTCCGGAGGATTTCCTGCTCGAGGACGAAAACGGAACCTTCGACCAGGTTACGATGCTGGATAACGGCGGCGCGGAGATCACGGGCACTAACCATTACCTTGTCACTCCGGAGGAGGAAATCAAGCGTGATGAAACCGCTTCAAAGTGGACGGTCGAGATCACGAATGACGAAGGCATGAAAGAAACGCTGTCCGTCGAGGTAGATCCCTACTCGGGCTATCAGCCGTTTGCAAATGATATTGTCTGGGAAGAGGACGTCAACTTTGACGGGATCCCGGACGTGATGCTGTTTCAGGGAGTGCTGGGAGCACAGGGCGTTACCTATTACGAATGCTACCTGTCAGACGGGAAAAAGCTGAAGAAATGCAAGGGCTTCGATGAAATCCCGAATCCTTATACCGATCCCGGCAGCAAGCAGATCATCGGCAATATCCGGGATGGCGCGGCTGCCTACTATGAGCTGCATTACCGCATCAGCGGGGATGAGGCCGTGGAGACCGAGTCGATCCGTTACGAATACGATGAGGAGATCGGCGACTATGTGGTGAAGCCGGAGTAAGAATAAACGAACCCGCTTCTGTAAGGGACGGGTATTCAGCAGGAATAAGAATAAAAATGGAGCCCGCTCCGGGAAGGGACGGGCTTCAGGAGGAATATCCATTATGAGAAATTTCAGAAAAATGATGATAAGCGGCCTTGCTGCAGCGGCAGCTGTACTGATGCTGAGCGGAACTGCATTTGCAGATGGCGTCATCATCGCGCCGGGAGTCACGATCCCAAGCCATGATACAGCATCGATGGGACCGGGACCGGGCGGACCCGGAGGAGGCAGTGCGGGAACAGATACAACTGCAAATGTTTCCGACGGACAGCAGACAGAGCAGCAATCAGGACAGCCTGCGGAACAGACCCCTTCAGTTCCGGCGGAAACTCAGACTGCGGCGGAGGCACAGGGACCGTCAGCAGGAACTGAGGCGCAGCAGTCCGGGGAACAGGCACAGGCGGCAGCAGCCACTGATGAGGCGAGTCTGATCGCACAGTCCCTGCAGGACCAGTACAGGATCTTCCCGACCGCGGATCCCAATATCGTGATCAGCCGCGGCAGAAAAATCGACGTGACAAAGCCTCTGCTGGCCCTGACCTATGATGACGGACCGCAGACCGCAGCGGGCAACAGGATCATAGATGCATTTGATAAATACGGGCAGAGGACGACCTTCTTCATGGTCGGCGACCGCGTACCGTCCAGAGCAGCCGAGGTACAGCGTATGGCTGCAGACGGTCACGAACTGGCTAACCACACCTACAGCCACACCTATCTGAACAAGGTCGGTGCGGAAACGATCCGGAGCCAGGTCCAGAAGTGCAATGACGTGATCGAGCAGACGACGGGCATCCGTCCGCGCATTATGCGTCTGCCGGGCGGCAACAGGAACGATACGGTCATCGCCAATGTTGCAATGCCGATCATTCTCTGGAATGTGGATACCAGGGACTGGGATCACCGGAATACAGCCAAAATCGTCGATGCGATCATGGGCAAGGTCAAGAGCGGAGACGTCGTGCTGATGCACGAGCTCTATGATGCGACGGCAGCGGCAACGGAGATCATCGTACCGCAGCTTGTGGAGCAGGGCTTCCAGCTTGTGACGGTCAGCGAGCTGGCGGCGCTTAAGGGCGTAGAGCTGGCTGCGCACAAAATCTATTACAGCTTCTGAAAAAATGAATGACAAGCGCGGCAGGATCAGACAGCTTTAAGTAAAGACCTGCCGCCGAAGGATCATAATGAAAAATGACAAAACAAATGTGATGCGTCTTCTGGAACAGAAGAAGATCCCTTATAAAAGTCATGATTATTCCGCCACGGAGGCAATCAGCGGCACGGAAGTGGCCGCAGTGCTGAAAGAGGATCCGGAGAAGGTATTTAAGACGCTGGTAACGGTCGGGAAATCCAAGGCATATCATGTATTTGTGATCCCGGTGGGCTGCGAGCTGGACCTCAAGAAGGCTGCCAGGGCTGCCGGCGAGAAATCGATTGAGATGATCAAACAAAAGGAGCTCCTGCCGCTGACAGGCTATATTCATGGCGGCTGTTCCCCGATCGGTATGAAAAAACAGTTTGAAACTGTGGTGCATCAGACTGCAGCAGATTTTGACACGATTTTCTTCAGCGCCGGAAAGATCGGCTGGCAGGTGGAGGTGGCTCCGGCAGATCTCGCAAAAATGATCCGCTTTACTTATGCGGATGTCGTGGTGACATAAAATAAGGCAAATGCGCTTCTGGTGCGGCGGGACATATGAGCCGCATAAACGGAAAGGAGAGGCACATGGCGAAAGACGGAATTAAAGCTTATAAATACGTTGGAAAAGATAAATTCAAAATTGCCGGATTTGACACCGGGGATACCGGAGAATTTGCAGACCGGGCCGAAGCTCTTGATGAATTTGTCCACAATCTGCTGAGGATTAACAAGCTGCAGCAGAAACTGTATGCAGAGCGCAAGGAAGGCGTCATCTTTATCTTCCAGGCCATGGACGCGGCAGGCAAGGACGGCGTGATCCGCACCGTGTTCAATACACTTTCCCCGCACGGCGTCCGGGAGTACTGCTTCAAGGTGCCTTCCTCGGAGGAGTCCAGCCACGATTATCTGTGGAGATTCTGGAGCGCAATGCCTGCGCGCGGCAACATTTCCATCTTCAATCGCAGCTATTATGAGGACGTACTGGTGGGACGCGTGCACAAGCTTTACAAAAACCAGATCCTGCCGGAGCGTATGAAAAAGAGCGATATCATCGGTCAGCGCTACGAACAGATCAGAAACTTTGAAAAGTATCTTTACGATACCGGCACCCGCGTCATCAAGATCTTCCTGAATGTCTCAAAGGATGAACAGGCGCGCAGATTTATCTCCCGTATCGACACCGAGCGCAAGAACTGGAAGATCTCTTCCGGAGATATTAAGGAGCGTCAGTTCTGGGATGACTACATGGAAGCCTTTGAGACCATGGTCAATGAGACCTCCACATCCGTGAACCCGTGGTATGTCGTGCCGGCGGACCACAAGTGGTACGCAAGGCTGACGGTTTCGAGGATCGTTCTGCAGACGCTTGAGGAGATCGATCCGCAGTGGCCGGTCATCAGCGATGATGAGCTTGAAGCGGTGCAGGAATACCGCAAAGAGCTGGCGGCGTCACTGCCGGGCGAATATATCCCGCCGGTCCCGCAGCTGCCTGAATTTGCCAATCCGGGTATCGTGGCGGCGCAGATCGTGGAAAATGAAGAGCGCGCCAAGATCGTGGAGAAGATCGCAAGGCGCAAGGCACGCGGCTTTAAAGCGGTAGAGGAGCTGCTCGAGACTACTCCGACACTGGCTTCCCTCGATGCGATCATTGAGGCGATTGCGGAAGCGAAGGATCAGGAAACTGAGTTTGAAGAGGAAACGTAACTGTTTCCCGGAGAGTTCAGAACAGTTACTAAATAATCAGGCTATCACATACGAAATAGGGGAAAACTATGAAGAATAAGAGACTGTTTAACATTGGCACCAGATATTCCCAGAAACTCCTTTCCGTCCTTGAAAAGTTCGGCATGGGTCCGTCGCTGGATCTTTCCGGACTGGACAAGGACATTCTGGATGTAATCTCCCAGATCGAGGATCCGGGGTTTTATGATCTCTGCGAGTGCTTCGATATGAAGCCTTCCAAGATGGAGAAGTATCTGCTCGACCTGGAGGAGCAGGGACTGGTGGAATACCTGGACGCTGCAGGCAAGGTAGAACTGACAGAACTGGCATACAGATATCTGGAGGCGGGCGGCAAGGATACAAAGAGCCAGCGCAAGTTCAGAAAATTTATCGAGTGCCTGACCGAAGAAGAGCTTGATGAGTTTATGAAGCTTGCGGATTCCTTTGAGATCGACGAGAGCTTGCTGGAGTCTGAGGAAGAGGACGGCGGGGCAGCTGAAGAAGATGCGGAAACAGAGGCGTCTGCAGAGACTTTTGTCATCGAGGATGATTCCGACGATGACGATGATGACAGCGCTAAAGGCGGAGCTTCCGAGGAACCCGGCGAAGAATCTGATGAGGATACAGCCCTCGATCAAACGGAAGCGGAAGCTGCCGTAAAGGATGTGCCGGAGGCAGAGACTCCTGCAGAGGGGAAGGATGCACCCGCAGATACAGCTCCTGCCGATACGGCCTCCGTTGATGATCCGGCCGCAGAAGAGGAAATGCCTGCAGGCATCCGTATCCCGGACGGGGCGGATATTGCGGATGCAGAATAAGGTACAGGGAAAGCGGTGTGGCATAAGGTGCAGGAATAGTTAGGATGAAATGCATGGATCCACGCCGGTTCCTGGAATAATTTTGTAAACAGATGTTTTAAAAATTAAAAGAAATCAAGTACTGAAGGACAATCCAGAGCAAATTTCAAGGATTGTCCTTTTTAATTTGTAAGATATCCCAGATAAGAGTCCTTGCTATATGCAATATGCCCGGGGTTCTGAGAAAAAAATGCGGATATCCGCAAAAATTTCATGAATAAAATTGCCAGGCAGCTGGAAGAGACTTATATCATGGAAACTCTAACAGCAACCGGTGTCTTGTTTACACCGGCACGCCGTTGACTTCGGTCACGCCGTCAAGTTCTACGATCGCAAAGGTCGTATTTCCGCGCTTCTCAAAGCGGACGAGATCCGTCCGGTCCGCAGCTACTCTCAGATCCACAAACTCATTTTTTACTGTGAACTGTTTTTTGCTGTAAATGTTTTCGATGTCCACATCCGTGTCATCTCCGAGCATATCATCATAAGCATCATCAAAGCGCTCCATCTGCTCATCGGAGGCCCCGCTCTTTTCCAGGATCGAACGTACATGTGTTTTGGAAAGCGCCGTGTCAAGATCCGGTTCGTTATGGATGATCTCGGCCTCGGCAGCCAGTGTCTCATGGACTGACTTCATGGTTTCCGGCGTGAATTCATCTCCGTAGACTTCACTGACCACAGTGCCGAAAGCATTTTTCTTCTCTTCCGCGGTCACAGGGATCTCACAGCCAAAAAGTCCGCCGACCAGTCCTTCCTGAAGGGCGTCGGCATTTTTCGCATAATAAAGTGCCGCGTGCAGGTCGGTGCTGCGTTCGTTGAAGGCCGGGAACAGGAAGCCTGCCTCCGGAGCTCCCGCGATCCAGTCGCGGTCGATTGCCATGAACCAGCCTTCCTCGGAATTAAAGCTTAAGCCGGCTTTGCCCAGATCTACCGGGCAGATCGCACAGAGGAGGTAGGAATAGGACTCATCCGAAGCGTCGTCCATCGTATCCCCGAGAGAGGAACGGCCGGGCACATCATAGGTATCGTGTGCAATCAGGATCAGGTAATTGCCTGCATGGTCATAGGTTTCGATGATCCTGTCATAGAAGGCGTCCATCAGGGCAGGATTGCTGAGATCGGCGTCGCGCATTCCGGAGAGCAGCTTATAGGCGTCGTTTTCCAGCTCGAAGGAAAGCGGGATCTCCAGATTAAAGAGGTTCTTTTCCATGGAGCCGGAAAGGCATTTTTTCAGGATCTCCAGATATTTAAACATCTCATCGTCCTGCATCCCCAGAAGGCCGCCGGTAAAGGATGCGATTTTTTCCTTCTCCCCGTTGACATAGCAGCCGCAGAGACGGGATACAGAGCAGCGCTCCTTGGTGTAGAGTTTTCTCAGTTCTTTTACTTCTTTTGATGTCATAGAATTATCACTTTCACGTCAGTCTACGGTGTCTGCTGGTATTTTTCCGCAGACTGTAATTCAAAGTTTAGTAAGCGGGCAGAACCGCCTTACAGCTTACTGATGTAGGTTTCGAGCTGCCGTATCACCACTTCTTTGGTCTTATAGAGAGTCTCTTCGCGGATTTTTATCAGGAACTCGCGGAAGGCGGCAGTCATATTGAATTCGTTTGTAACAAAGGCAGTCGTCGGCGGGGCTGCATGGGACAGAATCGCACCGTAACCTTCCTTGACCTGCAGGGAAATATTCTCGGGGATCTGTCTGGTAAGCGTGACCTGATAGAGAGGCTCCTTCTTCAGCAGGCGGATCACATTCTTCAGATGGAGTCTGAGGATCTCCGGCGAAAGCTTCAGCTCGGGGATACCGAAAAGATCACACATAGGAACCGCGATATTATCCGCACTGATACGCTTCGGCTCAGGCAAATACAGGATCTCCGTAATGCCATCTCCGTTTCTCATATGCTCCCGGAAGGCCGCGTAGGATTTGTTGAAATAATTACTCAGCACCGGGTTGCTGTCATATTCACGGAAGGAACGGACCACACCCTGCGGCAGGCTGAATGCGGACGGCAGGGAATGTGCAATCAGAAGGTCACCCGGCTGGCGCTCGAACTTCAGGAAGGACGCAATGCAGCTTTCGGCGCTTTCAGCGTTATAGATCTGCATCAGGGGCCGGCAAAGCTCAAGATAGTTTTCATATTCGCGCTCCAGGGCCATGACAGCTGTTTTGTCGCGGATCAGAAGATTCAGCATGCCGTCTGTGCCGCTGCCGACAGAATCGGAAATCAGT
>JAFUAE010000093.1 GCA_017460845.1 Lachnospiraceae bacterium | reverse complement strand
GATTCGGGACATTCGGGCACGGAGTGGGGAGAGAACCCGTTCCCGGTTGCCCCGGCATTCGTTTAGCTGATAAGACAGGATTGTAGATTTTCATTTTACGGAGAACATGGATGATTTCCCTGGGTACGACAAATAAGCGCATGCTGCAGACTGCCATGATCGCGGCAGTCCTGGTTCTTGCCGCACTCAGCTGCCAGTTTGTCAGGTATATTACAGATAACCGATATCTGGACCGGCTTGCTGCATTTCTCCGTACCTTCCTGTATCTCGGCATGTTTTCCGCCTGGGGCGTCTCTGTCAGGCAAAGGGTCACGCAGACCCAGGTGCGGCGCTATCTGACTGGAGTGGCGCTGCTGATCGTTATCTGGCTGATCGTCAGGGAATACAGATTCCGTTTTGTGTCGGATCCCGACCTGCAGCGCTATCTGTGGTATGCTTACTATATTCCCATGATGAGCATTCCGATGCTTGCGCTTCTGATTTCAATGTCTCTGGACAGACCGGATGAATACCGGCTTCCCGGATGGACTTATCTTGTCTATTTCCCTACAGCACTGATTATTCTGGGTATTCTGAGCAATGATTTTCACCAGCTTGCTTTCCGCTTTCCGGAGAGCGCATTATTCTGGTCAGATCATGATTATACGCACGGATTACTGTATTACCTGGCAGTGGGATGGGCCAGCCTCTGCGCGGTACTTGCTCTTTTTTACATGATCCGCAGATCCCGTATTCCCGGAAGCGGGTATCAGGTGTGGCTTCCATTGCTGCCGTTTATCCTGGCTCTGGCTCATGTGATCCTGTACACACTGCGCTTTCCGCCGGTACGGCTGATCGCGGGAGATGTCGCCGTTTTCTACTGCCTCATATTTGCAGCCTTTTTTGAGCTCTGCATGGACTGCGGCCTGATTCGGAGCAATATTTATTATGAGGAACTGTTTACGTCTTCCATGGATCCGCCGATGGTGATCACCGATATGGATTACCGGGTACGCTATGCGTCCGGGGGTGCCGTACCTGTTCCGGAAGAACTCATGAGGCAGGCGGAAGCCGCTCCCTTGATCCTGCCGGAGGGACTGCGGCTGCACAACATGCCGATCAATGCGGGCCATGCTGTATGGACCGAAGACATTTCCAGCATCCTGAAGCTGCGGGAAATGCTGGAGGACCGGAGGGAAGAGCTGCAGGAACGGAATATGCTCCTGCAGCATGAGTATGAGCAGGAAGAGCAGCACAGACGCATAGAAGAGCAGAACCGGCTTTACGATCTGCTGCAGAAAAGGACACAGACCCAGCTGGACCGGATCGAGCAGCTGGCCGGACAGTATCCTGCTGCGGATGATAAGGAGAAGAAAAGGATCCTTGCATACATTATGGTGCTTGGCAGCTATGTGAAAAGGCGCAAGGATCTGGCGCTTTCCAGACAGGTCTCTGAAATGCTTCCCGGTGCCCTGCTTTCCAGGGCTTTTGCGGAATCCTTCCGCGCTCTGAAGCTTCTCGGGATCCGGGGAGGACAGCAGGTCGATCCTGAGGAGGCGGAGTATCCGGCTGCAGATCTGGTGCTTGCCTATGATTTTTTTGAGGATGTCATGGAAGCTGTCATGGACCGTGCCATGTATCTGAATGTGAGAGCCGGAAGTGTCCGCGGGTCCTTCAGAGTCAATCTTCTGACTGATGCTGTATTTCAGGAGGAGACGGAACTTAAAGGAAAATATCCCGGGGTCAGGATCCTCGGGGATGATGAGGGCACGCAGCTTATTCTGGCGGCAGAGGAAGGAGGCGGAAAATGAGTCTTTTTTCTGTACTGCCTCCGGGAGACAGACTGCTGATCGCAGGACTTTTTTTTGCTGTCGTTACAGCGGAGTTATTCCTTTTCCTGTACCGCCGAAACGGGAGCCGGAGCTTCTCCGGCATCATGGCCGATTTCCTGAAGCTGTCAGTAAGTATTGCATTTCTGGACTTTCTGTCGATCCAGGCGGGGCTGGAGGAGGCACAATGTCTGATCCATATTCCATGGGGCCTGCCTGTACTGGCTTTCATTCTGCTGTTTGGATGGATCCTGTTCAGGATACGGGAGGAGCATGTAATATTAAAAAACAGCCTTTCCCCGTTTTCCGTGCGGCAGGCTCTGGATGATCTCGGGACAGGGATCAGCTTTGCAAATGCAAATGGCAGGATCGTTCTGATCAATCGAGCCATGCGGCAGATGATTTCCGGGATCACGGGTGCGGTTCCGTATACGGAAGAAGATATCAAAAGAGCCCTGGAAGGACGCAGGGAACCGGAAACGGCAGATATTTACCGGCTGGATGAGACCTCTGTCAGAAGGATCCGCACAGCCCCGATGGAGGGCGGACCTCAGGGATTTGTCTGTACGACAGCACAGGATATTACGGAATTATACAATGCGGCGGAGGCTCTGGAGGCGGATAACCGGAAGCTGGAGCGGACCATTGCCAGAATGAAGGAAATGTACGACCGGCTGGCCGACCGGGTCAGGGAACAGGAAGCTCTCGAGCTCAAAATCAAGGTTCATGACGAAATCGGCAGCAGCCTGATTGCGATTTCCGAGCTGATGGAGAAGAATCCGCCGGCTGAACTGGAAGCGCAGATGCGTGTTTTAAGAAATGCTGTCAGCTATTTTTCAGGCGGCATGGAGACAGGCGAACGGCAGGATTTTGAAGCGGTAAGGCTGAGGGCGAAGGAGCTTGGTGTGACGCTGACGGCGGCAGGAGACTTCCCGGATGACGGACAAGTCATGGAGCTGGTTTCCATTGCTGCAAGAGAATGTGTGACCAATTGTATCAGACATGCAAAAGGAAGCCTGGTACGCGTCAGCATTACGGAGCAGGACGGCCGTTTTCTCGTATCCATCACGAATAACGGGATCCCGCCGCAGGGAAAGATCCGTGAGGGAGGAGGACTTTCTTCCGTCCGACGGCGGGTGGAGGAAGCCGGCGGCGTGATGAGGATCCTGCAGGAGCCCGGGTTTGAACTGCAGCTGGAACTGCTGCCGGAAAGAGAGATGTAAGAGTATGATCAGGACAGTTATAGTGGAAGACAATCCGCTGATACAGAAGCATTTGCAGGCGATGATCGCCGGAGATCCGGAATTCCTGACCGTGGCTGTATTGCAGGATGCCTTTGAGGCGGAAAAGCTGGCCGGATCAGAGCAGATCGATCTGATCCTGATGGATGTGCAGACGCTGCATAATCATTCCGGCCTGGCAGCAGGCGGACGCATCAGGGAAAAATACCCGTATATCAGGATCGTGATCGTTACCTCGCTGATCGATCCGGAGATACTTAAGGCGGCAAAATCGGGAGCGGCCGACAGCCTTTGGTATAAGGATCACGGAGATGCCGAACTGATGGAGGTGATCAGGAGGACGCTTTCCGGAGAGCATATTTTTCCGGACAGTTCGCCTGAAGTTGAACTCAAGGAAATGTTTTCTTCCGGGCTGACGCCTCGCCAGATGGATATTCTGCGGCTGTTCATCAAGGGCCTGACCTATGATGAAATTGCGGAGGAGCTCGGCATTTCCAGAAACGGCGTGCGCTGGAACCTGGATCAGGTCGTGGAACGGGGATATAATAGACCTATTAATTTGAGAGGAGATAAGAATTATGT
>JAFUAE010000092.1 GCA_017460845.1 Lachnospiraceae bacterium | reverse complement strand
CAAACAGCGCGTCCCTGAAGCTCTCATAGCTCTGGTCGTTTTGGGAAAGCACATCGAACAGCCGGTTGAATTTCCTGTTTTTCAGATCATCCGTTCTCTCCTGGTAATCCTGAATAAAGCGGGTCAGCTTCTCACGCAATTCCCCGGGAAGAAGTTCTTCTTCCGCCTTTTGCTCGAGCGTCAGTTCGTCCGCATACTGTGCGAGCCGGTATCTGAGCATCCGGTAGGCGGAGAACTCTCGCCTGTCCTCAGCATACAGACTGCTGCCCTGCAGGAGGGAGACGGCCCCCAGCTCATCCTTTTCATCAAATGCGCCGTCTCCGCCGATGACAATAATCTCATCAATATCATATCCGGCCAGTATGGCTTTTATACCGGCTTCTGCGTCCGTTAGCGCATCACAGTAATCGAATCCGAATTCTTTTTGAAGAGAATAATAGCTGAGCGGCAGATCGTTCTCTACAGGACTCAGAGAAGTCAGAAGAATGTTCCGGACCATAATAATCCTCCTTTATATCGCAGACTTCAGGCAGGAGCGCGTTACCCTGACCCAAGACTATTGTAGCATGCCGCAAAATATAATACATCTGTGGATTTTTAACGTTTTTTCTTTTACAATGAACATAAATACTTTGATTCAAAATCCATGTTTTAGAAAAGAATAAGGAGGTTGTGCTTATGACATTGAAAACAGAGCGAAATCTGTCCGGCGGCAGCGCCGACCTCGTGGTGTATGGGAAGATCTTCACTTCCGAAGGCGGTCCGCTTGCCGAAGCATTTGCTGTAAAGGACGGCCGGTTCATCTATGTGGGCGACCGGAAAGGGGCTGAAGCCTTTATTGAAGAAGGCAGGACCGAGGTCGTGGATCACACGGGAAAGGGACTTGTCATGCCCTCCTGCGGCAATGGTCACGCACATTACTCCATGGGCTTTGCCATCAAGTCTGTCGGAACGATCGTCGCCCCGCATGAAGATGCGGACAAGTTCCTGAAGGAGACCGTTCCCGCCGCAGTCAGCAAGGCAAAGGCCTCGGGAGCAACATCGATATTCGGCTTCGGCTGGGAGGTGCCCGTTTTTGAGGCTAATATGCCGACCCGTCAGCAGCTCGATGCGATCTGCAGCGACATCCCCATGTACTTTGCCGACGAGGAAGGCCATAAGGGTCTGGTGAATACCATCGCTCTGGTCAATGCAGGCATTATGAAGGAAGACGGCACGGTTCTCAAACAGGAGGACTCTATCCGCGGAGGCGAGATCGTAATGGGGGCCGACGGCACGCCTACCGGCTATCTGAAGGAACAGGCCGGAACTTTCGTGCGCTATTTCCTGGACAATGACAGGCTCTTCCCCGTTGACATGGCACGGGCAAACCTGGACAGCATCCAGGAGCACCTGCTGTCAGAGGGATATACAATGTATCAGGACGGCTGGTCTCCCTATTTCTATAATACCAACCTCTATGAAGCAGCCCGTCAGATGGACGATGCCGGAGACATGCACTTTGTCCTGGGGACGAGCTACGAGATCGAAAGCTGGATGGATGTGGATGAGGCGCTGGACAAGGCTGCAGATGCGAAAAAATTCGCTTCCGAACATGTCCGGACAAACTGGGTAAAGCTCTTTATCGACGGTACTGTAGAAACCGGTACGGGATATGTGGATCCTCTCTATCCTGACGTCCATCAGGGCAGAGCCAACTGGACTGAAGCAGAAGTGAACGACATCACCCGAAAGTCGAAGGAAAGGGATATGTCCATGCATGTGCATGTCATGGGCAACAAGGCCGTCCATCTCGCTGTCAGCGCCTTCGTAAACGGCGGAAAGGATGAAATGCGCAATACCCTTGTGCATGTGCGCAACGCCGATCCGTCTGATCTTAAGCTTATGGCGGAGCACAATATCTGTGCCACTGCAGGTATGCACTGGCATCATGGCTCAGCTGAAGCCATCGAGATGCTGAAGGATCTCGTTCCTGCCGGGATGGCGGACAAGTGTTACCCCATGAAATCCTATTTTGATTACGGCATCAACGTTTCCTCGCATACGGACTTTCCGGCGCTCGGCGGAAGTGTTGACGATCCCTTCGGCATCATGGAAATTGCTGTCACCGGCGTACTTGACCCTGCAAGCGAGACGCCGCTGTGGACTGAAGAGCTCCTGACCCGTGAGCAGGCCCTTACCGCCCTCACCATCAACTGTGCAAGGCAGATGTTCCTTGAAGAAGAGCGCGGCAGTATCCGTGAAGGCAAATATGCGGATTTCCTCCTTGTGGACAAAGACGTTCTCTCCTGCCCGGTAACGGAGATCCATACTGCAAAAACAGCAGCGACCTACTTCGAGGGGAAAAAGGTCTTCTCCAGATAAACTTCAGGAATGATCATGAGCCGGAGGCGTCATGCCTTCGCCGGAATCAAGCTGGGGCTGTCAGTGTGACAGCCCCATTTTTATGCTGCTGAGGTCAAAGCCTCAACGATGATATAATCCGGATCGTTCCGTGAAACCGTCAGAACAGATAATATTCGGTCAGGCCATAGGTCCTGTCCCAATCCACGATCTTTCTTTCCGCTTCTTTTTCGGGATGGATATCGAACTCATCGAAGACCATCACCTGCCTGTTCACCGTGTCATAAAGCGGCCATTCCTTAGCCTTGCCGTCCGGGGCAATGTCCGCGCTGAGGGACGGATCGCCGGTCTTGGCAAACTGAACCCACATTCTGCGCAGATTCCTGCCGAAGGTTTCGTCAAATACCTTTCCCATAGCCGGGTCTGTATTCTCATGATGGAATACGATCTCCAGTTCGACCCCGTGTCCGGGCTCGGCCGTGAAGAAATAGGTGTAGGCTCTGCCGCCGGCTTTGGTCTGGTTCTCGGACATTCTGATGACAGGTGCATTGAACCAGAGCTGGTCAAACAGACGGCACTCCCGCTCGCAGCCTTCATCCCTGATATCACTGCAGAAGCTCTCTACCTGCGCCCTGACCTCTTCCGGCAGCTTGCCAAGCTTTCTCTCCCAGCGGTCAGCGGCAAGTATTTTGATACCTTCCTCACCCATCGCAGCTGCAAACCAGTCGAATTCATTCTTGTTGCAGCCCATCAGAAAGTCTATATCCTTTGCCGCTCCGGCTGCATAAGCCGCATGCGGATCAAGCGGCAGATGGATCCCGTCTCTTTCGGGAGCCACGCGCAGCCTGACAGCCTCGGATTCATCCGCGATCGTCCTGGCATCGATCTTCAGCAGGTCGGCAATTGTTTTGCAGCCGAGGACTTCCATCATTTTATCCGTACACTCAATGGCCTCTTCCGTAGATCTCGTAAGGGTGGGGGAGCCGCTCTGGGCAATGACCCTCTTAAAATATGCATGGGAACCTTTGAGCAGCGGAAGCAGGGACACACTGCCGGCACCGGCGGATTCGCCGTAGATCGTCACATTGTCCGGGTCGCCGCCGAAGGCTGCGATGTTCTCATGGACCCATTTCAGTCCCATAAGCTGATCGAGAGGTCCTAAGTTCTGCGCGTCCGGATAATCCTTTCCATCCGGCAGGTGCGACAGGTGAAGGTAACCGATGACACCAAGCCTGTACGCTACGGTAACGACAATGACATCCGGATTCTCCTTCAGGAAATTCTCGCAGTCAAACAGTGAAAAGGCTGCAGCGCCGAATTCAAAAGCGCCGCCGTGGATCCATACCATGACCGGCTTTTTCTCCGTGCTGTTATCCTCCGCTTTCCATACATTCAGATTCAGGCAGTCCTCCCCCTGGTTGGCAAGGGTATCATCCATGCTGAAGTCCTTATGCTGGAAGGGGCTTTTTCCGTTGTAATACGCCTCGTATACGCCGTCATCCGGAACTACATCCACAGGAGCCTTCCAGCGCAGTTCCCCGACAGGCTGCTTTCCGACAAAAGGAATGCCCTTCCAGGCAATAATATTATCTGTCTTTCTGCCTACGAAGGTACCGTTGACACACTTAACGGCCAGCGATCTGTCATAATTGCCATCAGTAATTTTTTTGTTCTCCTGATATTGCATATTCAATTCCTCCGATCAATTCACTTTCTTTCCGCCAAAATACACGTCCCGCGGCATGTTATGGCTGAATCCCTCGTGCTTTGCCGTAAGCAGGTCCTCGTCAAACACCAGGAAATCAGCATCCTTGCCGGCTTCGATGGAGCCCTTCCGATCCTCGATGCCAAGCTGTCTGGCGCCGTTGATCGTATAGCCCAGGATCATTTCTTCGATGCTCATTTCCTGATCCGGAGTCGGGAATTTCTCAATGGTTCTTGAGGATTCCGGAGCCAGGGTCTTATCGCTGATCCAGCGCGTCATTCCGACCTCCATGCCGAGGTACGGATTCCAGCTGGAAAAATCAGCGTAGGCAATATTATCGCTTGACCAGGCTACGTTTGCGCCGGTATCCCAAAGCGTTTTGCAGCGGTACATCTTATTCGCGCGTTTCTCGCCAAGTATTCCGCGCCATACCTCAAGAGGATTTCCGCCCGTGCATCCGGCGTGCCACCAGGCTGTGTAATTGGCATTCACGCCGAGCTTTGCAAAGCGGTCCAGATCAGCGTCATCCTGGATTTCCAGATGCGCACAGGTCACCCGGACACGGAAGCTGTCCCCAAGCTCCTTTCTGGCCAGCTCCACGCCGTCCAGCACAGTCCGTGACGCCTGCTCCCCGACGGTATGCGCATGGAAATCCAGGCCTTCCTCATTGAGTATTTTCAGGACCTCGGCCACTTCCTCGGCACTGAAGGTGGTTGCGCCCTTTTTATGGGTATCCTCATAGGGCGTGACCTGGGCAGCCGTTTCGATCCGCAGGGTGCCGTCCATAAAGACCTTGAAGGTATGGACCTTCAGGTGCTCCGTGTTGAACTTGCTCCTGAAACGCTTTACCTGCTCCACGACCTCCTTCATTTTCTTCGGATGCGTGAGCGCATAGCTTCCATCGATATAGACAGGCAGCTTCCCTTTTTTGTCCAGCTCGCATAAATGCTCATAAACCCGCTCGTGAAGCTCCTCGCCCTCCGGCCAGCCTGCATCAAAGACAGCGCTGACGCCGGCTTTGACGGAAAAATCGATCCAGCTCTCAAGTGCCGTGTCGATCTGCTCGTCCGTCAGGGAGGATAAGCCGTCGAAAAGCAGATGCCATCCCGCGGACTCGAAGACATTTCCGGTCACATGGCCGTCCTTTCGCACATAATAACTGAGCTCCGGGACCGGGTCCTCTGTCTCATCCGTGATTCCGTGCTTTGCAAGTATCCTGGAGTTTACCCAGACACTGTGCCCTTCCCCTTCCAGAATAAGCAGCTCGCTGTCCGGACAAACGGAATCCAGATCTTCCTTTGTGAGAATCTCTCCCTGCAGGAATTTCCGCTCCAGAACAAACCTGTAACACGCCTTTCCCGGATTGTTCTGAATAAACTGAGCCATAAAGTCCAGGGCTTCCTTTTTGCTGGAGCATACAATGTATTCACCCATATCCATGTACGTAAATCCGATGCCGGTCGTCACATGGACATGGCTGTCAATAATACCGGGTATAATGAACTTCCCGCCAAGGTCGGTGACCTCTCCCTCAAAGTCCTTCAGTCCTGCCTCGTCGCCCACATAAATGAATTTTCCATCCTTCAC
Organism: Lachnospiraceae bacterium; assembly: GCA_017460845.1. Taxonomy (GTDB): domain Bacteria; phylum Bacillota; class Clostridia; order Lachnospirales; family Lachnospiraceae; genus Avilachnospira. The sequence continues at coordinate 12,537 of JAFUAE010000092.1, read as the reverse complement.
CGCAAGGGCGTCAGCCAGCGGGTGGTCTTTATCCGCTGTAAAGATTTTTGCATTTTTGATTATTCGGTCCGCTTTCATGTTATCCTTCTTTCTTTTCTTTGTTTCCCTGTTCAGGGTGTTCTGCATCAGAGCCGGGGGTAAAATGCCTTTTGCCCCCGACTTACCTTTGCAGCTTTGGAAATGATAACGCCTCAGGCTTTATATACCTCTTCACCGTCCACGATGGTGGCAACAACCTTGGCAGATGCGACCTTCTCGATATCGTCATGCAGAAAATCGCAGTCAAATACAGCCATATTGGCAAGCTTGCCGCACTCGATGGAGCCCATACGGTGCTCCTGACGGAACTGACGTGCCACATTGATGGTCATGGCGCGCAGCGACTGCTCGCGGGTGATGGCTTCCTTCATATTGTTCGGCTTGTCCTGGCCGCCGAACACCGCCTTCGGGAACGCACGCATTTCAGCAGTATAGAAGCTGTCCTTGACATTCATCATCGGGGAAACCGGATAATCCGAATGGAAGACCACGTTTGCTCCCGCATCGAAGAAGGACTTGATCGGATAAGACTCCGCTGCCAGTTCCTTGCCGACATAGGTAACCTCCACGTCATAAACGCCCGGTACTGCCGGAGTCCACAGCGGCGGTACCGCCGGGATGGAGCCGGTTGCCGCCATGCGGCGGATATCCTCGTCTGTCACGAAATGCAGATGCGCAAGGACGTTGCGCTGGTCCATATCGCCGGTGATCTTCTCCGCATCCTCGATGCAGCCCAGCATATAGTGTGTTGCGCCGCCGCCTTCGGAGTGAACATGGACAGACATACCCTCCCTGTCCGCTTCGACAAGCAGCTCCACCATCTTATCGTGGTCATTGAAGCGCTCCACGCCGTGATATCCGGGCGCATCGGCATAATCCTGGTTCTGCCAGCCTGTATGCGCTTCGGTCACGCCATCCAGGAAGGCCTTTGGTCCAACGATATGGAAGTATTCGCCGCTGATCGTGGCGCGCTGCCTTGCAATGCGTGCAACCTCCGCCTTCGGGTCTTCATAATTGTCGGTAACATACATCCATGCATAAGTGCGGAGCTTCAGCCTGCCTTCCTGCTCCAGCTCGTAATAAGCAGTCGGCGCAATGGCATTCACGATTTCCGCGCCGGCATCACCAACAGCGGTAAAGCCGTTTTTCAGTGCAAAGTCCTGCCATGCAAGCAGATAGTCCTTGGCATCCTCCATCGTAGTGGGAAGCTTCGGCGTGATCTCAAACACGGGACCTTCGCAGATATAGCCGTCCGGCTCGCCGTTTTCGTCCACATGCACCTGGTCATAGCCGTATTTCTTTGCGTAGGCCGCGTCAACGCCGAACAGCTCCAGCGCCTTTGTATTGAACAGCATGGAATGTCCGCCGGAGGAATGCATGATCAGGGGCTTTTCGGAACAGATCTCATCAAGATATGCCTTCGTGACATACTCCTCATTCTCGGACCAGCCGGCCGCCATATAGAAGGTGCGCTGCGGGTTCTTTTCAATATAGGCCTTGATGATCTCGCGGTATTTGGCATAGTCCGTCAGTCCCACCTTCGTCAGGTCCGCCTGACCGATAAAGCGGTTGCCGGCCAGATAGCCGTGGCTGTGGGATTCCAGGAAGCCCGGATAGATATAATTGTCACCGTAGTCCAGCACCTCGGCATCGGAACCTGCAAGCTGTTTCGCTTCCTCTGCATCGCCGATATAGACAAATACGCCATCCTTTACAAGCGCCGCCTTTGCAAACGGTCTCTTGTCATCCACAGTGATGATGTTGCCAAGAATAAGTGTCTGTTTCATATCATATTCCTCCTCGTACATTTTCATCTTTCACTTACGCCGAGCCCTCGCTGTCGCGCCGCCGCTCGAATACAAGCTTCACGCCTATGGGTGTCATGGTCTCGATGCTTTCAGGAAGGGAATAATCCTTTACGCCGAGAGCCGTAAGAACACCGATCACTGTACAGTCATGGCCGCAGAAAAAGCTGAACTTCCTCTCCTTGTCCTGCAGCTCGCTTTTGAGCTCTTTAAGAAGCGGGTTGGCAATGTTTGCGGTCACCAGCAGCACACAGCAATGCAATCAGAAGTCTGTTTGTTTTCATGAAGAGATCTCCCTTTCTTCCTGGATCGTTTCATTTACATCTTTTTCAATTTCGGAATACAGCTGATCCACATCCTGTTCCGTATAATCCGGTTCCCGGTAGCTTTCGGAAAAAATGACCTTTATACTCGCAAGCCTCCCCGCCAGTCTTCTGTTCTGCCGCATATCGTGGCCGGTCAGGAAAATGTAATCACACAGCGTATCCCCCGCAAACCAGAACAGAATATAAATCAACTCACGCGGCTCATCCGCCAGCGTATGTGTCAGCCACAGCAGCATACCCGAAACGATCATGCCGATCAGCATCAGAAGAAAGGTCTGCGTATGCAGTTTTTCTTCCTTTTCCACCATGCCGAGATCATATGCAAAATCGTCGCGGATAATCTCCTTTATGGTTGTTTTCTGTTCCTGTGACAGACAGTCTCCGATGATGTTCAGGACGAGCGGACATTCCGCCGGCGTCACTTCGGCGGTCGATTTGAGGTACTCCGAAAAATCGGGATTCAGCGTCTCAAAGCCCTTCACACTGTATGTGCTGATTACTTCGCTGTAGTCGGAAACGCGGCAGGGAATCGTCGCGATCCCGTTTCTGATGTAATCGCGTTTGACACGGGAATCAAGATGTGACCTTCTGGATTCAAATAGTTTTAGAATGTTTCGTCCGATCATACTGTTCTTCCTTGCTTAAAGCTTTCTGACTTCAGCACAGGCAGCCCGTTAAGGAAGCGGGCGGCCCTTCAGGTTTTCTGTCTTGTATCAGTTCATTTTCTTCCCGGCGAAATACACGTCTTTCGGAAGGATATGACTGAATCCCTCATGTTCCGCCGTCATGAGATCATTGTCGAACACCAGGAAGTCCGCGTCCTTGCCTGCTTCGATAGAGCCCTTGGACGCTTCGATGCCAAGCTGCTTTGCACCATTGATAGTATAACCCAGGATCATTTCCTCGATGTTCATTTTTTCACCCGGCGGATCAAGCGGTCCTTTGGTTGCCTGGCCCTGCGGCGCCTTGGTCTTTGTGCTGATCCAGCGCGTCATACCGACTTCCATGCCGTAATACGGGTTCCAGGTGATAAGACCGTCTGCGAAGCTGACATCATCGCTGGACCAGGTTACAAGCGCACCGCTGTCCCAGACTGTCTTGGAGCGGAACATCTTCTTCGAGCGCTCCTCACCGATCAGATCCGGCCAGAACTCGAAAGGCTCACATCCCAGGCCCATGTTTCCGTTATGCCATGCCGGCGTATAATTGGCAATCACGCCAAGCTTCGCGAAACGGTCAAGATCCGCATCATCCTGGATCCACATATGCGTAATAGTGACCTTTACACGGAAAGCATCGCCAAGTTCCTTCCTTGCCAGCTCCACACCGTCCAGTACGACATGGCCCGAACGCTCACCGACGCAGTGAATATGAAGATCCAGCCCCTCCTTATTGAGTTCTTTGAGAATATCCGCAATTTCCTCCTCATTGAAAGGAGTAGCTCCTGACAGGCCGGTATCCACATACGGTGTCATCATTGCCGCAGTTTCGATCTTTAAGGTACCGTCCATTAAGATCTTCAGTGTATGGACCTTCAGATGCTCCGTGGTAAACTCACGGTTGAAACGCTTTGTTTCTTCCAGAGCTTCCTTCACCTTCCTCGGATTTGTAAGGATATAACATCCGTCAACATAAACCGGAAGCCTTCCCTGTCTGTCCATATCCCGCATGACTGCATAGATCCGCTCATGGATATCATTGTGCTCCGGGAATCCGGCATCAAAGACAGCGCTCACGCCGTATTCCTTACAAAAAGCGAGCCAGTGGGAAACAGCCGTTTCGATCTGTTCAGCGGTAAGACTCTTTCTTAACTGTTCAAAGAGGAAGGGCCAGCTCGTGGATTCAAACGCGTTTCCGGTAATATGGCCGTCTTTCCGCACAAAATAAGCGAGTCCCGGTACCGGATCCGGCGTTTCATCCGTGATGCCATGATGTTCAAGCATTTTGGAGTTTACCCAGACGCTGTGCGCCTCTCCCTCCAGGATCACGAGTCCGTGGTCCGGACAGATGGGATCGAGATCATCCTTCGAAAGCTCCTCCCCATTCAGGGATGCGCGCTCAAGCATGAAGCGGTAGGGCTCCTTCCCGGGATTCTTTTTAATGTAATCCGCCATAAAGTCCAGCGCTTCCTTTTTGCTGTCGGCCTTGACATACTCGCCAAGGTCCGCGAAAACGAACGCAACGCCTCTCGTAATATGGACGTGGCTGTCAATGATGCCGGGCATGATAAATTTTCCGCCGAGATCCGTAACTTCACCCTCATATGCCGAGAGGCCTGCCTCATCGCCCACATAGACAAATTTTCCATCCTTCACCGCAAGGGCGCAGGCCATCGGCCTGTCCTTGTCCGATGTAAAGATTTTAGCATTTTTAATGATCTGATCCGCTTTCATGCATGTTCTCCTTTTCTGGATAAAAGCTGTCAAAATATATTAGATACCTCCGGATGCCAAAACGGCCCCGATCGGTCAGTCTGCGCCAAAAATCCCCTCAAACCTTGGAAAAACCACAGGATATACGCCCGTGATCAGAAAAAGAATAACCGCGTACCGGCCGGTTCTGATTAAAAGCGCTCCCAGGCTTGCGCCGTTAAGAAACTCCTTGTCAAAAGGAAGCTTCAGCAGTGTATTTACAGCAAAATAGATAATAAAGGCACCGAGTACCCGCAGGATCATCGCAGGGATCCGGCGCGTATCCTGATAGTTTACATATTTCCGCTCGAAACGGATCGCAGCGGCGATGCCGATCAGACATCCCAGAGAGGTAAAATAATCATTTGTCCGGACATAGAAAAGTCCGGGGAGTGCGGAAACGATCAGGATCATATGGTAAAGCCGCTCATCAGACACATGCCGGTCAAGCAGCTTAAAAACTCCGATCACCGCAAATCCCATGATCCATCCCGCCAGAATATCCGTCGGATAGTGCATACCGGCTGCAGCTCTGGAGACGCCGACCAGTACCGTCAGGACTGCTGCAAGGATCCAGAGCCATTGTCTTTTGGCATCTTTTGCCAGCGAAAAGTATAGTGCCGGGATCGATGCGCTGTGCATGCTCGGGAAGGAATAGCCCTGAGCTGCCACATCTGAAGCCGCTCTGCCTTTTTCCGTAAGCGCCTGCGGAATCACCCTGTCCGGATACTCCATGTAGGGTCTGGGCCGGAGCACGAGGGACTTGATCATGGGAAGCCAGACATTCAGAGATGATACGATCAGTGCAAGCTTCTGCCCCGTCTGCTTTTTCCAGCAGAACATCACGATCAGTACAAGCATTAAAAGACCGATCTCCGAGCCAAGAAAAGCCAGCAGTTTCACCAGGCCCCGGAGCCCGCCGAGATTTGCCTGCATCCACTCAATCAGCCTTACTTCCCATTCCATAACCTACTATTCCTCTTCATCCTATTCAGTATTGATACCTTCGCTGCAGAGCAGCCATAAAAATGCATCCGATCAGAGCCGCCATCAGCTCTGCCAAAACGGCGGAATACCATATTCCGTCCACGCCGAGAAGCTTCGGCAGCAGGAACACCGCCCCAAGCTCGAAAACCAGCGTTCTCAAAAATGATATCAGCGCTGATATTTCACCGTTATTCAGTGCCGTAAAGAGGGTCGAGCTGAAAATCCCGATGCCCGTGAACAGATAACCGGCACCGTAGATTCTGAATGCATGTACTGTATCCGCCAGGAGCTTTTCCGGCTCCTGAAAGAACAGCGCGGAGATCGGACGTGCAAATGCTTCCGAAACCAGAAACATCACTGCGGAGGTAAGTCCGATGATCCCCAGACTCTTTTTCCGCAGTTTTTTTAGTTCATCAGGATCCTGTGCACCGTAATGATAGCTTATTACCGGTCCGATCCCGTTGGAATACCCTGTAAATATGGCGGAAAAGATCAGGCATACATACATCAGCACGCCGTAAATTGCGACCCCGTTTTCACCTGCATATTTAAGAAGCTGCACATTATAGAATAATCCGACAAAGGACACGGCAGCCTCCGACATGAATTCCGAGGATCCGTTTGCACAGCATCTGATAAGCGCCCTGCCGTCCCACACCGGCTTTACCAGTCTCAGAAGGCTGGTATTCTTCCGTCCAAAGTAAAACAGCGGAAATACGCCTCCTACCATCTGTCCCAGAGCCGAGGCTGCCGCCGCACCGGCAAGTCCCCATCGGAAGCCGATAATAAACAGTGCATCCAATGCGACATTACTGAGTCCTGCGCATAAGGTCACCGCAAGCCCGAGCCTTGGCTTTTCAGCAGCCACAAAGAAAAGCTGGAACTCATATACCAGTATCCATGCGGGCAGAGCCAGAATAAAGATCCGCCCGTACAAAACGCTGCCTGCAAGAAGATTTCCGTCCGCACCCAGTATGGCAAGGAGCCGGGGCATAAACAGGAACCCCGGCACCATCATCAAAAAACCCAGACAGACTGATACAAGTACGAACAGGGAAAACAGTCGGTTTGCTCTTTCGGGTTTCTTTTCCCCAAGCGTTTTTGCAACCAGCACGCTGCCGCCTACGCCGAACATATAGCCGATCGTTCCGAGAATGTTCAGTACAGGCATGATCAGGTTGACTGCTGCAAATTCCGTCGCGCCGGCAAAATTAGCGATAAAGAAACCGTCTACAACCGCATACAGAGACGTGCAGACATTCATCACGACCGCCGGCAGGACAAAGCGCAGTATTTTGCTGTATGAAAAACTCTCCGATAAATGAATCTGAGATTTCATATTTTGCATGTTATGGCATCCACCGGGCAGGCTGCATAAAATGCAGTCTGCCCTTCGAATGTCATCTATTCACTCTCTTTCCGCAGATATATACATCCTCAGGCTTGTTCTGGCTGAAGCCCTCATGCTCCGCCGTAAGCAGATCATTGGCGAATACCAGGAAGTCTGCATCCTTACCTGCCTCAATGGAGCCCTTTTCATTCTCAATATTAAGCTCCTTTGCACCGTTGATCGTATAGCCAAGCAGCATTTCCTCAATGCCCATCCTCTCCTCTGCAGGCGGAAGGATCTCAGCAGTTCTGTTATGTTCCGGAGCTCTTGTCTTATCGGTGATCCGGCGGGTCATTCCGACCTCCATGCCAAGATACGGGCTCCAGGTCACAAAATCCGTATAAGCAACATTATCGCTGGACCAGGTCACAAGTGCGCCGCTGTCCCAGAGCGTCTTGCAGCGGAACTGCTTTGCCGCGCGTTCCTCTCCAAGCCAGGAAGCCGAGATCTTCGGATTTCCGGCATGCCACCAGGGCGTGAAATTCGCAATCACGCCAAGCTCTGCGAAGCGGGGAAGGTCAGCGTCGTCCTGGATCTCCAGATGAGCGCAGGTAACCCTCACGCGATACTTATCACCCAGTTCCTTCTGAGCGAGCTCCACACCGTCCAGGACAATGCGGGAAGCACGCTCGCCTACGGTATGTACATGGAGATCCATTCCGGCCTCGTTGAGCTGTTTGATGACATCCGCGAGCCCCTCCGCGTCGAAGGTGGTATAGCCTGTCTCATTGGTACCAGCATAAGGCGTGACCATGGCTGCGGTATGGATCTTCTGGGTACCGTCCATCAGGATCTTCAGGGTGTGGACCTTCAGGTGCTCTGTGTTATACTCACGGTTGAAGCGTTTCAGCTCTTCCAGGGCTTTCTTCGTTTTGGCCGGATTCGTGAGCATATAGCAGCCCTGAATATACACGGGGAGCCTTCCCTCCATGTCCATCCTGCGCAGCTGCGAGTAGATCCGCTCATGGATCGCTTCATGCTCCGGGAAGCCTGCGTCAAAGATAACGCTCACGCCAAAGTTTACGCAATAATCGATCAGACGGGAAATCGGACCCTCGATCTTCTCATCGGTCAGTTCAAGGCCGTCAAAGAGGAATGGCCACGACGCGGATTCAAAGGCATTTCCGGTCACATGACCGTCCTTCCTCACAAAATAGCTTAAGCCCGGAACAGGATCCGGGGTATCGTCCGTGATGCCGTGCCTTTCGAGGACTTTGGAATTCACCCAGTTGCTGTGGCATTCCCCTTCCAGGATAACCAGCTCGCTGTCCGGGCAGATCGCATCGAGATCCTCCTTTGTGATTTCTTCTCCCTTCAGGTATTTTTTCTCCAGCAAGAAACGATAGCGATCCTGGCCCGGGTTCTTACTGATAAAGTCCGCCATAAAATCGAGAGCGCCCTGCTTGCCGTCGCACTCAAAACGCAATCCCAGATCCGCGTACTCAAATCCGATGCTCGTTGTCACATGAACATGGGTGTCCATAATGCCGGGCATGATGAATTTTCCGCCGAGATCCGTAACCTCTCCTTCATATGCCGAAAGGCCAGCCTCGTCGCCCACATAGACAAATTTGCCGTCCTTTACCACAAGCGCGCTTGCCTGCGGATGATCCTTATCCGCTGTAAAGATTTTTGCATTTTTGATAATCTGATCAGCCTTCATTTACTCTCCCTCCTGAAGTCTCTTCACCGGCCATGTATAGTGTGCCTTAAACCTACATTATCTAATATATAGTATTTTACTAATAAATACAGGCTGTTAACAAGTAAATGTTCCAGATCGTCAAATATTTGCAGATTTCCTGCTGCAGCCCGGCCGGCATGGATGCAAGCGGCACCCATCGCGCCCTCATGCCCTGCATAGGGCTTCCTGTTTGCACTGTCTCGGTGCGGCACTATACACGCGCCGCATACGGACATTGCTGCACAGATAAGCCCTTGCAAGGCTATTCAGGCTTTTACAGTGCCGGATGCATTCCATGTCGGCCGGGCTTTATCTGTGCAGAATGATCTCCTTGCTTTTGCCGCCGGCCCGGATTATCATAATCGTGAATCAGTATAAAGGGGAATTATAAGACGTGAACGCTTTATTTGCAGAAACACTGCGAAAGCTTAGAATGGAAAAAGGCCTTTCGCAAAGCCAGCTGGGAAAGCTGCTGTTTGTCAATCACTCAACAGTTGCCCGCTGGGAAAGCGGCAGCCGTCTTCCGGATGCGGCGATGATTCCGCGCCTTGCCGCCTGTCTGGGCGTAGACGCCAACACCCTCTTTAATATTGCGGCAAAAAGCGATGAAGCCCCCAACATCATCCTCGTGGACGACAGCAGGGTCATACTCACTGAGGGTCTGTCCGTCCTGGAGGAGGTCATGCCGAACGCCACGGTGACAGGCTTTATCTGGCCGCAGGAAGCAATTGACTATGCGAAAACGAACAGGGTGGCGCTGGCGATTCTCGATATAGAACTGGGATCAGCAAGCGGGCTTGATCTCTGCCGTACGCTGCTTGAAATCAATCCCCGCACCAACATCGTGTTTCTGACCGCATACGCTGACTACTCTCTGGACGCATGGAGTACCGAAGCCTGCGGATTCATGCTTAAGCCCCTGACCGCGGACAGCATCAGAAAGCAGCTGAAGAAGCTGCGCTATCCGCTTGCAGCCGGAGGATCAAACGAGTGAACACCTGGAGCGATTATTACTATTTCATTATAGCCGGAGCAGCGCTTCTGCTCAGTATACTGGGCCTGTGGTTTGTAGCTATCCTGCCCGGCGTCGACCGCTGGATCAAGCGGTTCTTCCTGAGCTTTTTTGCCGTTCTGATGCTGACCTGCTTTTCCGGCTTACTTGAAATAGCTCTGCTGCATTACTCCGCTCCGGTTCCCGTAATCAGCCTCCTGCTCGTTCTGGAGTCCCTGCTCCTTTCGCTGCCCCTGCCCATGCTGACAGTATATCTGCTGTACTGCTGCCGGGAAAGCATACGCAAAAGCAGGCTCTTCCATGCTGTGTTCGTCCTGTGGACGATCTATTCTCTGCTGGCTGCAGCCATGCCGTTCATCGACGGTTTTTTTTATTTCGCTCCGGACGGACAGTATTTCCGCGGACCCCTGTATCCGCTTTTCCTGCTGCCGATGGCCGCAGCCACGCTCCTCAATCTTGCCGGTACGATAATTCGCCGGAACCGGCTTTCCCGTAAAACCTTCCTGAGCCTTCTGATCGCCCTGCTGCCGCTTGCAGTCACGCTAGTCATCCAGATATTCGTTGATGTTTTCGTGCTGATCGAAATCGCCATTGTTCTCTCTGCCCTGTCCATGTACAGTCTTATCCTCTCCGAACAGATCGAACAGGATCTGAACCGTCAGAGGGAAATCGCGCGGCATCAGAAGGAAATTGCCGATCAGAAGTCCAGCATCATGGTGCTGCAGATGCGGCCGCACTTTATCTGCAACACCATGACGAGCATCTACTGCCTCTGCAGACAGGATCCGGAAAAAGCGCGGCAGGTCGTCATGGATTTTACGACTTATCTGCGCAAAAATTTTACCGCCATTGCAAGTTCGGAGCCCATTCCTTTTTCCTCGGAATTAGATCACACCCGTGCCTATCTTTCCGTAGAGCAGGCCCAGTATGAAGACAGCCTGTCTGTCGAATATGACACACCCCATACCCGCTTCCGCGTACCGCCGCTTACCTTGCAGCCCATCGTGGAAAATGCCGTCAAGCACGGCAGGGATCCCTATGCAGGGCCTCTGGAGATTTCCATCCGGACCCGCAAAACGGATACCGGCAGTGAAATCGTGGTTGCGGATAACGGACGCGGCTTTGAACCCGCCGATGACAGCGAGCCGCATATTGCTCTGAAAAACATTCAGCAGCGGCTTGAAATCATGTGCGGCGGAAGTCTTGTAATCAGGCCCGGGGAGGGCGGAGGAACAGTGGTGACAGTCACGATACCGGACTTGACCGCATAGGAAACATCGCCTGGACAGCCCCAATGATAATTAACGAACTCCCTGTCCGCTGACAGAAGCTTGACGATCCTGAATCAAAGCCAAAAATCTCCGTCCTGACTAAAAAGCATCTTCGCATTATCTCACAGGGCATAATACCTGGTCAGGAAATAAGTCCTGTCCCAGTCCACGATCTTTCTCTCTGCTTCTTTTTCCGGATGGATATTGAATTCGTCAAAGACCATCACCATTTTGTTCGTAAGGTCGTAAAGCGGCCACTCTTTCGCCTTGCCGTCGGGAGACTGCCCGGCACTGAGGGACGGATCACCGGTCTTTGCGAACTGAACCCACATCTTACGCATGGTTTTGGAAAAGGTTTCGTCAAAAACCCTTCCGGTATCGTCGGACATCTCCGGATGGTTGAATACGACCGCGAGTTCGATCGCATGGCCGCATTTCATGATCGGATCGGGAGATTCCGGAGTGAAGTAGTAGGTGTACGCCTTGCCACCGGCCATCGTCTGGTTTTCCGACAGCCTGATGATAGGAGCGTTGAACCAGCTCTGACTTAAAAGACTGGCGTCCGGCTGGTAGCTGTCACCCTTTATATCACTGCGGAAGCTGTCGACCAGCGCCTTCTCATCCGCCGGCAGCTGGGCAAGCCTGCCCTTTTTGCGATTCGTGACCCATACATCCCAGCCCTCCAGTCCGAAGCTATATACAAAAAAGTTCATTTCATCCTTGTTGCAGCCGATCAGAAAATCGATATCCTTCATGGCTCCGTTTGCACAGGCTTCAAAGGTATCCAGAGGAAGGTATTTTCCGTCTCTTTCCGGGAACTGGTGCATAAAGAGCAGCGAAGTAGCCGTCTCCAGAAGTTTTTCGGCATCGACCTTCACAAGATCCGCAGCAGTACTGCAGCCAAGTGCCTGCATCAAGGTATTGGTACAGGAGATGGCTTCCTCCGTGGATCTCGTAAGATTGATCGAACCGCTCTGGGCGATGACCCGCTTGAAGTAAGCATGGGAGGCTCCGATCAGCGAAAGCAGGGTACAGCTTCCGGCGCCTGCGGATTCGCCCCAGATCGTGACATTTTCAGGATCGCCGCCGAAGCCTGCGATGTTCTCATGGACCCATTTGAGAGCCTTGATCTGATCCAGGAGTCCCAGGTTCTGCGCGTCCTGATACTCTTTTCCGTCCGGCAGATGGGACAGATGGAAAAAACCGAAAACACTGATCCGGTACGCAATGGAAACGGCCACAACGTCCGGATTCTCCCTCACGAAATTGCTGCACTCGTACAGCGGGTCAGCCGTCCCGCCGTTTTCGAAGGCTCCGCCGTGAATCCACACCATGACAGGCTTTTTGCCTGCGGATTCCCCCTCTGCCTTCCAGATATTCAGGTACAGGCAGTCTTCCCCCTGAAAGTAGAGGGAAGCCTTTTGTCTGTATGCCTCGTTCTGGCAGGAACTTTTCGCGTTATAATACGCCTCGTACACCCCATCGTCCGGCCGGCAGTACACCGGCGCCTTCCAGCGGTACTTTCCGACAGGCTGCTCTCCGACAAACGGAATGCCCTTGTATGAGATGACATTCTCTTCTCTCCTGCCGACAAAGATGCCGTTGATGCACT
>JAFUAE010000091.1 GCA_017460845.1 Lachnospiraceae bacterium | reverse complement strand
CGGTGGATATTTTCGATCGCACCGACGTCAAGGCCGCTGGTCGGCTGTACAGCTACCAGGAGCTTGTGCTCCCTGTCGAGCTCTCTGCCGATGATCGCCTTCTGCTGGTTGCCGCCGGACATGGAACGCGCGATCGTGACCGGTCCCTGGCCGGAGCGGACGTCATATTCCTCGATCAGGCGGTTCGCGTAGTCCCTGATGCTCTTCTTTTTCAGGAACCCAGCACCTGTTACGAATTCGGGCTCAAAATATCTCTGCAGTACCATGTTGTACTCAAGAGAATAATCCAGGACAAGGCCGTGCTTGTGGCGGTCCTCCGGAATATGGCTGAGCAGTGCCGAGCGCTCCCGGATCGGGGCATGTGTTATATCCTTGCCGCAGATCTTGACGCTTCCCTGTTTGATGGGCTCAAGGCCTGTCAGTCCGTAGACCAGCTCCGTCTGCCCGTTTCCGTCGATTCCGGCGATACAGACGATCTCTCCCTGCCTGACTTTGAAGGAGACGCCCTTGACGGCATTGTTGTTGTGGCTCCTGGAAGCGACGGTCATGTTCTCAACGTCGAGCACGACATCTTTAGGTACGGAGGGCTCTTTTTCGACGACCAGCTGGACGTCTCTTCCGACCATCATGCGGCTCAGTTCTTCCTGCGTCGTGTCCTTGATATCGACTGTGCCGATATATTTTCCTCTTCGAAGGACACTGCAGCGGTCTGCCACTTCCATGATCTCATTGAGCTTATGGGAGATGAACAGGATCGACTTGCCCTCTGCCGCCAGGTTCTTCATGATCTGCATTAGCTCCTCGATCTCCTGCGGTGTGAGCACGGCTGTCGGCTCATCGAAGATCAGGATCTCATTATCCCTGTAGAGCATCTTGAGGATCTCGGTCCTCTGCTGCATGCCGACGGTGATATCCTCGATTTTGGCGTCGGGATCTACCATCAGTCCGTATTTTTCCGAAAGCGCTTTGATCTTTTTTCTTGCCTCATCTTTCAGAAGCAGCCCGTTTTTGGTCGTCTCTACGCCAAGGATGATATTGTCCAGAACGGTGAAGCACTGCACCAGCTTGAAATGCTGGTGGACCATGCCGATCCCCAGATCATTGGCTACGTTCGGGTCCGTGATGTGGACCTCTTTTCCATCCTTTTTGATGATGCCTTCTTCAGCCTGGTACAGGCCGAACAGCACGCTCATCAATGTAGACTTGCCCGCGCCGTTTTCCCCCAGCAGAGCGTGGATCTCTCCTCTTCTCAGCTGGATCGTGACATTGTCATTGGCGATGATACCCGGGAAGCGCTTCGTGATATTCAGCATTTCAATTGCATATTCTTCCTGCAAGCTTCTTTCCCCCTTTTTCTTTTTTCCCTGCGCGCGGCGCATGTGAGCGGCAATGCCGGCGCTTTATTGGCATTTACAGTTGCTTCGCCATCATTTTGCTGGCGCGTCGCCGGCGTATCAATACCGGAATGGCGCAGCCGGCGCGTCGCCGGTGTTTTTCTGCAGAATACACAGGCACTGTGAAGTGAAAACGAGCTGCCCATCGCTGAGCAGCTCGTATTTGATAATGATCCTTCACAATGGCGCCGGTCTGCGGCCGGCTGCCTTTGTGACCCTTTTAATTACTTGAGGTTGCCCTGGAAGTTAATGGCAACATTCTCGCCGCTGGGCTGCTCTGCGGAGATGTCGTTGGAAACAGTAACTGCTCCGCTGAACATATCTGCAACAAGCTTGTGGTAATCATCAGCAGTGAAGCTGTCTGCGAACTGTGTTGTCTCCTCAGGGATCTGGACATAGTTCAGTGCAGCGTCTTCAGAGACAAGACCAAGAGTCTGGACCTGGCCCTTGTAGCTGTCCCACTCGCCGTTCTGGACAGCTGCCAGCAGTGTGTTAACAGTAGCTGCAAGGCCCTTCATAGCGGATGTAACTGTCATGCCCTCGCCGTACTGGCCGTCGATGATGCCAGCCTGGTCAACGTCAACGCCGATGACCTTGCCGCCGACCTTTGCTGCTGCCTCAGCTGCGGATGTGTAGATACCGCCGCCGCATGCGAAGACGACTTCTGTTCCATTCTGATACCATGTATCCATAGCTGCTGTGATATCAGCATCGCCGTAGAACTGGTTGCCGTATGCATAGTTGATCTCGACGCCTTCTGCACCGATCTCACCAGCTGCTGCATCAGCACCCTGGACAAAGCCGTAACCGTAACGGATAACTGCGGGAACTGCCATACCGCCGAGGAAGCCGAGCTTTGTGTAGCCAAGCTTTACAGCTGCAACGCCTGCCATGTAGCCGGCCAGCTCTTCCTGGTAAACTGCGCAGAAGACATTGTCATAGGTGTTGCCGCCGATATCATCAGCGGAAACGTCCAGAGCGATGAACTTGACATCCGGATACATCTCAGCTGTTTCCTGGATGGCACCGCCGAAAGCATAGCCGGGCATGACCATTACGTCATATCCGTCTGCGACAGCCTTGTCGACCATGGCTACACGGTCAGCTGTGGAGTCGCCTTCGGGCTTGTAGTAAGTAAAGTCAACGCCGTTAGCCTCGCAGTAAGCTTTGCAGGCTTCATAAGTTGTCTGGTTGAAGGACTGGTCTGTGATATCACCGTAGTCAGTGATCATAGCGACCTTCATATCCACAGCTGCTGCAGGAGCCTCTGCCTCTGCTGCTGCCTCTTCTGCGGGAGCTGCTTCCTCTGCCGGAGCTGCCTCCTCAGCCGGGGCTGCCTCCTCAGCCGGGGCGGATGAAGCTGCCGGTGCTGCGCCGCCGCATGCGGCCAGGCCGAGCGCCATCGTTGCCGTCAACAGTAATGCAAGTAACTTTTTCATAGTTTTTTGCCTCTCTTTCCTGTCATGGCATATTGCTGCCAATATTCTATCAATACGACACTATTATAGCATTTTTTCCATAGCTGTCGATGCAAAACAAACTGTTTTTGCAATTTCAATGAGTGGACTTTTCCAAGATGTATCCCTGGCCTGACTCAGGCTTATTGCAGGCTTATCTGAAGGCTTATCCCAGGCCTGTCTCAGCTTATTGCGCGCTTATCTAAAGGCTTATCCCAGGCTCATTTCAGCGGAATTCTATATATGTTAAAGCTCATCGGAGCCGCCGACAGGACCTGCCCGGGCTGCGCGCTGTTTGCGGATACTTCAGCCTTTTCCGGAAGCCCTTCAGGCTTTTCGCCTGTGCCTGTCAGGGAGAACACCTTGACGTCACTTCCTGCAGCTGCCGCACCTTCCGGCAGTGCGACTGCAAGCTCAACAGGCTCGGCATTGGCGTTGGCAGCTTTCAGGATGATCTCCGCAAGAGAACCGTCTGCATCATATTTTCCTGTGAGATTAATATACAGCCCCTCTTTGCGCAGCGCTTCAGCCTGGCCCTCAAGATCCAGAACAGCATCGCCTGCGTGGTTCGAATACATCATCTGCACATAGTAGCTGGGTGTCAGATAGACCTGCTGGTCGTCGAACCAGATGAGGTCGGGTTTCCACTGGCTGTGGCCGATCCTGTTGAACAGCGGCGCATAGGACGCCAATTTCACGACGTCGCCGTTGTTTTCGACTCCTGTCAGGAAAGCAGCCTCGGCGAGCGCGGCCTCCATCGTGTTTTCCCTTTCTTTCGTGTGCGCGGCGTACTCACCTGCGAAAACGCCCACCTCTCTGGGATAATCATCGTACATTGCCACATGCTCATACAGCCATTCAGGCGCGACATAGTAATGCTCGTCGACGGCATAAGCGAAATCGGGAACCGCTGCCGGCTGTGCCGCTGCTGCCGCGCGCGCACGGATCTTCTGCGCCTGCCCGTCGCGATAGTAATCCCAGCTCTCTGTCGTCATGGGCGATTCGACCATGGGTCCTGCACTGCCTACGATCCTGATCTGCGGATATACCTCATGGATCGCCTTTTCAAAGAGCCCTGCTCTCTCGGTAAAGTCGACGCACTTTGTATTCCACTGCTCGTTTCCTGCACCGAGGAGTTTTAATCCGAACGGTTCGGGATGTCCCATCTTCGCTCTCAGGGAACCCCACTCAGTATCCGCGCTGCCATTGGCAAATTCGATCAGATCCAAAGCGTCCTGAATAAACTCCTGGAAAGCAGGATCATTAACAGCAACCAGCTCATGAGTACGGAACTGGCAGGCGAGCCCTACGTTGAGAACCGGCAGCGGCTCTGCTCCAAGCAGTTCACACAGAAGGAAATACTCATAGAAACCTATGCCATAGGACTGAACGTAATGGCTGTCTGCGGCCCTGTGCGAAGCAAATCCCTTTTTCCTGTCATCGTCGTATGCCCACAGATTCATGATGACTTTGCGCTGCTCCTGCGGACCCACCGTCTTTTTCCAGCGATAGCGGTTGGCAAGGCTTGTCCCCTCTACGATGCAGCCGCCGGGGAAGCGGATAAATCCCGGCTTAAGAGCCTTCAGTGCTTCGAACAGGTCCTTGCGGAATACCCCTGCCACTGCATCCTCAGGAATCATTGAAACAAAATCGAATTCGAAGATGCCGGCCCCGTCGATCGTCAGTGTGAAAAGAGCTCCGCGCACACCTTCCTGTGCTGTCAGGTCGAGTTCATATTTCACCCACTGGCTGGCGGGCAGGTCTCCCTTTAAAAGTTCAGACTGCGCCGCCTGGCTGACGCCTTCCATCATTCTCGCAAAACGCGGATATTCCCCGACCTGGCGGTTGATCTCCTCAGAGAGATCTGTAAAAGGCAGATGCATGAAAGTCGAGCGGAGCGCTGTCCCGCCCGCCGCGTATTCCTTCCCATCTTTTACTGCTGCAACTCTGGCTGTATAATTCCCTCTGCTGACTACTCTGGCATAGAAGGAGACGTGATATTTCATTCCCTTTTTAAGGCACAGACCGTCATAAGCCTTGTTGGCAAAGCCCTGCCCTGCAGATGCTGTCATGAGCCTCATATAATGAGGGTTTTCCTCTGAAAGCGGGCTTCCTGTCACGAACTGAAGGACCGGCTCCTGCGCTTCTATGGATGCTTCTTCTGAAGCTTCTTCTGTGGACGTCCCCGCCTTGAGTCCGCTGCTCTTGAAAGTGCTCCAGGCATATCCCGGATCCGGAATATTATAAAAACTCTCCGGGATGCCGTAGCCGTCCTGAGCCTCAAAGGATCGATTCTCGATCATCTCTGCATATAAACCGCCGTCAGCAGCGTAATTGATATCCTCAAAGAACAAGCCGATCATACCGGGAGTATTATCATGAACTTTCTTTGTGGAAACCTGTATATTGACAGTTTTGCTCATCTGTATCCTCCTATGGGAAATGATTAAAATGCTATCAATGCAATTGACTGTTCTATTTTACTATATTTATCTCCTGATATAACACATTTTCTTTCCCTGAGTGTATCCTGAGAATAGTTTACAGTCTTGAAATTGTTGAATTTTCAGATTAAGATATTTCATGTGCTTTCTAAATGGAAATCGCACGCTACCTATTAACTATTTTGTGCTTAGGATTTATACCTGTTTTCAAACCGGAACAGCTAAAAATGCTTTCCGGACTACTAATTTCTGCGCAGGCTCATTTCTATTTGCCCCGATTTTCCTCCTTGATCCCGGTTTCTCTACTAATATCCGCGCTGCCCTATTTCTATCTGCCCCGACTTTCCTCTTTGATCCCGGTTGTTTCTACTAATTTCCGCACTGCCCTATTTCTATCTGCCCGACTTCCATCCTTGGTCCCGGTTTCTTCTACTAATATCCGCGCTGCCCTATTCCTATCTGCCCCCACTTCCATCCTTGGTCCCGGTTTCTTCTACTAATATCCGCGCTGCCCTATTTCTATCTGCCTCGACTTCCATCCTTGATTCCGGTTTCTTCTACTAATTTCCGTGCTGCCCTATTTCTATCTGCCTCGACTTCTATCCTTGTCCCGGTTACTTCTACTAATTTCCGTGTTGCCCCATTTCTATTTGCCCTGCCTTACCTCTTTGATCTCAGTTTCTTCTACTAATTTCCGTGTCGCCCCATTTCTATCTGCCCCACCCTCGCTTTTAGCCCTCAATTAGCTTAATTCATTGAGTTACACTTAAATCTTATGCTCTATATCAGGCTGTAATTATTACGATCTGACGAATATAGCCATCACTTATCTCATAAATACAAAACAGAAGGACCAGATAAACATTATGAAAAATATGAACACTGACAGCATGCTTATAAAACTGGAATCAGAGAAGAAGCGGCTGGAGACAATAATTCAGAAAGTCAGTCAGAGGCTTAAGAACGCCCCGGAAGGAAATGTCCGGGTAATCAAGCACAAAAACAGCTGTCAATATTTCCACATTACCAAAAAAGGGGATACAACAGGGATATATATTCCTGTTGCCAACCGGCAAACTGCGGTTTCTCTCATCCAGAAAAGATATGACCAGAAAGTTCTCATTGCTGCGCAAAAACAGCGGACTGTAATTGAATATTTCCTCCATAATTATGACCCTGCCTGTATCAGAAAAATATACACAATGCAGAGTGATATCAGGAAATCGAATATTATTCCTGTAGAATTACCGGATCAGGAGTACGAGAATAACTGGCAATCCGTAGCTTTTACTCCTAAAGGATTCTCCCCTGATATCCCTGAGCATTACACTTATAAGGGAGAAAGAGTCCGCTCCAAATCCGAAGTCATGATAGCTGATATTCTTAACCAGGAGAATATTCCCTACAAGTATGAATGCCCTTTGAAACTCGGAGATAATATAATCTACCCTGATTTTACGATTCTAAGGCTGTCAGACAGGAAAGAAATATACTGGGAACATCTTGGCATGATGGATGATCAGACTTATTGTAACAATGCCCTTCAGCGGATCAGAGAGTATGAAAAACACAAGATTTATCCAGGCAACGCACTGATCCTGACTATGGAAACCGGCCGAATACCAATCAACTCCTCTGTAATTAAAGAAATGATCAATCATTACTGCCGCTGAATATCCCATAGTAGTTCGGCCGGAAAAACGAATAGAAAAGCAAACGAAAAGCGAATGAAAGTAAATGTGAAGCGAATGAACAAACAAATGAAAATGAATGAGAAGCGAATGAACAACGATTTTCATTGTCGCCATAGAAAGCCAGATGATACAATGAAAGGGCAGCAAGACCTTTATAGATGATAACTATTGTCATTTAGTTGGTGAAAACCGATTTGAGGGAAAAAGCTTAAAGATAAGGGGTGCATTATGTCTGATACATTGATCATCGGCATTGCCGGAGGAACCGGCAGCGGAAAGACCACTATCACGAGGAGGCTCGTTGAGGCTTTTGGTGATGAAGTCACTGTCATTTACCACGACAACTACTATAAAGCGCATTTCGACCTCACTTATGAGGAGCGCACAAAGCTGAACTACGATCACCCGGATGCTTTCGATACGGCAATGCTGGTCTCGGATCTCCAAAAGCTGAAAAACGGAGAGGCGATCGACTGTCCCGTCTATGATTATACGATTCACAATCGTTCTGAGGAGACGCTGCATATCGAGCCGTCCCGGGTCATCATTGTGGAGGGGATCCTTATTTACTGCCAGAAGGAGCTGCGTGACCTGATGGATATCAAGCTCTTTGTCGATGCCGACGCGGACGTCAGGATCCTGCGCAGGATCTTAAGGGATGTCAAAGAGAGAGCAAGGTCTCTGGACAGCGTCATCAGTCAGTATCTGACTACGGTCAAGCCGATGCATGAAGCTTTCGTAGAGCCAACGAAGCGATATGCGGATATCATTATCCCCCAGGGCGGTAAAAACCAGGTCGCGAACGACATGGTCATTGAAAGGGTAAGAGCATACCTTAGCCGGTAATAACGGAAGCGAGAGCATCTGGGAAGAGGTGTCTGGGAAGAGGCATCCGGTAACTCAACCTCCTAACTCACTACCCCATTTAAGGCAGAACAAGCAGAGAATAATTACACTAGAACAAGACAGGAACAAGACAAGAACCGGACAAGACCAAGAGAAGAGCAGGACACATACATGGCAAAACTATATTTCAAATACGGCGCTATGGGCTCGTCAAAATCCGCCCAGGCGCTGATCACCAAGTTCAACTATGAAGAAAAGAATATGACCGTGTGGCTGATCAAGCCCTCGGTAGATACCCGGGACGGAGCCGCTACGATCAGGAGCCGGATCGGACTCTCCCAGGAGGCAGAGATCATCCTGCCGGATGAGAGTATCCTGGAGGCGTGGCATAAGGCCGGCAGGCATGATGTTATCATCGCCGATGAAAGCCAGTTTTTAACTCCCGCACAGATCGACGAGCTTCGGGCCATCGTTGACGATGAGGATATACCGGTACTTTGTTTCGGCCTCCGGACGGATTTCCTGACACATTTCTTCCCCGGCGCCCTGCGTCTGATGGAGCTGGCGGATTCCATTACGGAGATCAAAACAGTCTGCACCTGCGGTGCCAAGGCAACTGTCAATGCCCGGATCGCACCGGATGGAAAGATCATCACCAAAGGCGACCAGGTCTTTATCGGAGGCAACGACAGCTTTACTGCCATG
>JAFUAE010000090.1 GCA_017460845.1 Lachnospiraceae bacterium | reverse complement strand
GAAACTATAAAGGAGAATAAAGGGGCTGTGAAAAAAGCACAGCCTGAACGAATAAATATCCACCCGCTACGCGGGTGGATATTTATTTGAGAAATGTGAAATATAAGTATTTGACCCTAAGATGGTGATGGGAAACTGCCGGATCCTGACGTAATCACCCCTGCTCCTGCAGCACGCTGAGCAGTCCCGGTACGAATTGCTTTTTGCGGGATACGAGCCCTTTAATGCGGACTCCCTGACCAAAGCGGCCGGGTGCTGTTTTAAAGCCGCGCTTCAGTACCGACTCAGCCTGGCTGCCTGCAAAGATCACGTCGCTCGACTGATCCCGTATGCTTGTGGCGATATAGAAGGCAAGATTGACATGCTCTGTCTCGAGGACCTGCTCGATATACTTACTGACCAGCTCCTCCGCCTTCTGCAGATTGGCCTGGCTGTTGAAGTTGCCCTGTGCGATCGCAATCCTGAGATCACCGCTGCGCAGGATCTTGAGATCATTATGGTAGACTGTCTCTGCTGTTTTGCCTGTCAGATCCTCACCGGCATCAAACATCTCGGCAGCAAACTCCATGCAGTCAATGCCTGCAATGCCCGCGAGCTCCGCAGCAGCATTGCGGTCGCGCTGTGTGCAGGTGGGAGAGCGGAAGGCGAGCGTATCCGACAGGATCGCGCTGCACAGAATACCTGCGATCTCCGGCGTGATCTCCACACCCATTTCATGATACATATCCGTCAGGATCGTAGCCGTGCAGCCGACAGGCACATTGCGGAAGAGGATCGGGCCCGTGGTTTCGATATCGCCGATACGGTGATGATCGATGATCCCCAGGATCTCGGCATCCTCATAACCGTCTACGCACTGGCTTTTTTCATTGTGATCCACCAGGATCAGCTGCTTTTTCTTAAGACTTAAGAGATTGCGCTTGGAAATGAGGCCCCTCACGCGTCCATGGTCGATGACCGGGAAATAATCGTAGCGCACGCGGCTCATGGTGTCCTTAACCTCGTCGATTTGGGTCGAGGGCTCGAAGACGAGCACGTCCGTTTTCATGTAATTCGAAACAGGGATGCTCTGCGTGAGCAGCCGCGCAGTCGTATAGGTGTCATTTTTTGTGCGGATCAGGATGCAGCCGCTTTCCTTCGCCTTCTGCGTGATCTCCTCATCCACTGATTCAGTGACGCAGGCGATGACCATGGAGGCGCCGAGTTCAACGGCAACACGCTGGTTTTCCTTCCGGTTTCCGACGATCAGAATGTCGTCTTCGATGAAATTTTCTCTGATGGAGGCAACATTGCTTGCGCCGATCGTGATGCGGCCCTTTTTCACCACCATATCTTCCTCACCGCTGATCAGCACGCCGCCGATGGAATGCAGAATGTTGCGGACGGGAACATTTGCCTCTGCAAGCACGCCGGAGTCAAAGAAATCCATGTTGGCCATGGCAATATCCCTGACCGCGATCACGCCGAGAAGACCGCCGTCTGCATTGACGATCGGCAGCGTCTGGAGCTCTTTTTCCTTCATCCTTTCCCAGGCCTCGCGGAGGCTCGTCTCCGGGCTGATCCCGGTTTCCTCACGGATATCAAGGTCGCTGACCTGTGCGTGCACATCCAGCTTCAGGCGCGGGATCTGGAAATGAAAACGGTTCAGCACAAATGCGGTTTCCGCATTGATCACGCCTGCGCGGCAGGGTTCGTAAACCTGCTGCCCGCCGGCTTTATTCATCAGGTTTGAAAAGGCGATCGCCGAACAGATGGAATCTGTGTCCGGATTCTTGTGGCCGATCACCATGATTTTGTTTTTGGATTTTTGATTCATTCTGAAACTCCTTTTCCGGGTCTCCGGAAGCGATGGTCTGCTTCAGTCGTGATAAAAGAAGGCCGGTATCGCGCAGGAAAAGCGGATGCCGGCCGGTGTCTGACACATTATCTTACTTACCTTCAAGCTTTCTGCGTCTGTTTTCTTCCGCAGCCAGTTCTCTCTGACGGCTGAGCTCCTTCCAGGACGGAACGGATTTAAGTCCTTCGGCAAAGCTCTTCATCACATCCGGGATCGGGATGTTCTGCGGACAGATATGGGTACATGCTCCGCAGGCCACGCATGCGGACGGCGTCTTATCCTCGGGAAGATTTTCCATAAACATGGAAATGTTGATGGACGGAGCGACCTTGAAATCGTTGTACTTGCTGATCAGAAGCGGGATATCAAGGCCCATGGGACATCCTTCGCAGCAGTAGCGGCATGCGGTACAGGGCACGGAATCCTTAAGACCCTCTGCAATCTCGAGAAGAAGAGCGTTTTCCGCCTCGGTAATCGGTTTTTCCTCTGCAAAGGTGCGGATATTATCCTCAAGCTGTTCCGGGCTGGAAACACCGCTTAAGATCACGCTGACCTCCGGAAATCCCTGCAGCCAGCGATAGCCCCAGGACGCATCGGATTCTCCGGGACGCAGCGCATCAAGACGCGCATGATCCTTTTCGGGCAGATTGGCAAGCTTGCCGCCGCGGACAGATTCCATGGTGATGATCGGAATGCCTCTTTTCTTAAGCAGCTCGTATTTGGCTTTTGCATTCTGCAGAGTCCAGTCGAGATAATTGAGCTGGATCTGGCAGAATTCCATGCTGTCGCCGGCGTAGTCGAGGAAGCCCTCGATCATGTCTGCAAATCCGTGGGTCGAAAAGCCGAGATGCCTGATCCTGCCGAGACGTTTCTGCTCAAGGAAATAATCGAGCATGCCCCACTTGGGATCTTCATAGGTAGCGACCGAATTTTCGCTGACATTATGCAGCAGATAGAAATCAAAATAATCTACGCCGCATTTTTCCAGCTGCTCTTCAAAAATCTCAGCCGGGTCATAGCTTTTGGCGATCTGGTGTCCGGGATATTTGTCAGCCAGGAACCAGCTGTCTCTTGGGTGTCTTGCGAGCGCTTTTCCCATCACGATCTCGGATTTGCCGTCATGATAGGGGAATGCAGTGTCAAAATAATTCACGCCGTGAGCGAGTGCATAGTCCACCATCTCAAAAACCTTTGCTTCGTCGATCGTCTTGCTTCCGTCCGGAAGGACCGGGAGACGCATCGCGCCAAAGCCGAGACGTGAAACCTTTTCACCTGCCATATAGTTGT
The DNA here is from genome assembly GCA_017460845.1 of Lachnospiraceae bacterium. GTDB lineage: Bacteria > Bacillota > Clostridia > Lachnospirales > Lachnospiraceae > Avilachnospira. The sequence continues at coordinate 21,121 of JAFUAE010000090.1, read as the reverse complement.
ATAACATAGATTTAAACCTCCGGTAAAACATAGATGGTTGTTATCAATTCACGATATATATTATAACCTGACTGAGGGCATTTGTGAAAGACAGTTGCGCATGGATGCGGGATTTTGTTATCAGCGGTTCTTACAATTCACAGGGCAGCCGGGGTTATATCAGGAAATACATGCTTGCATGAGGTTCCTGATATAATTCCGGCTGTCCCTGGGAACAGGAACCGCCCCCACATGAGAAAAATTTTGCTTACCATACCTGGTTTAGTATCAAAAGCAAAATTTTTCGAATGATGGGTGGCGGTTCTGTGAATTGTTATCAGCGGGTTGTTCAGCCGGGGTACATGGGAACTGCGCCCGGTATGTAATCAGTAAATCAGCAGCTGGTCCAACTGTTCATGCTGAATTGCCATCATGATATTACAGTTACTTTTACAGTACGTATCTCTCCAGGATCTGCGCTACGCCGTCTTCATCGCAGGAGGGCGCCGTGATATCCCCGTACGGCAGGATATCGGCGTCGGCATTTGCCATGACAACGCCGACACCGGCGGCCTGAAGCATGGAAATGTCGTTGCTTCCGTCACCGAAGCTCATGGTGTTCCCGATCGGAATGCCAAGATGCCGGCACAGAAACTGCAGTCCTGCGCCCTTGTGCGCCCTCGGGCTGTTGATCTCGATATTTGTCGCATAGGTGCAGGAATGCAGAAAATCGGGCAGCAGAGCGCGGATCTTCGGGAGGGCTTCATCCCGTATTTCCCGGCTGTGAAACATGATCTGCGATTTCTGGACGGTGCATCCCTTATCACGCACAAATGTCTGCAGATCCGCCACCGGCTTCCTGGTGCTTTGCACAAGAGCCAGATGATGGGCGTCGATCGTATAGTCTTCGGCCTTTTCCAGCATTTCGGCATTCATATAGCCGCAGCCGTCGATATAGCAGTCATAGATCCCCGGAAAGCTGTCCAGCACGGAGAGAATACGAAGGGCATCGGCATTTGGGATTTCTTCCCGGCAGAGTACTTCGCCTGTCTTAAGATCCTCGATCAGCGCTCCGTTGACTGCGATCACATAGCGCAGAAAAGGCAGGGCTGCGACAGAAGGCGTCAGCGCCCCTGCGAGCCTTCCGGTCGTCGGGACAATATAAATGCCGCGCGCGGCACATTCCGCCAATGACCGGCGGTTGCGTTCCGAGAGCTGTTTGTCGGAATTGAGGAGCGTGCCGTCGAGATCGAGGCAGATCAGTCTGATGTCATATTTTTTCATGGAAATGTTTCCTTTCATGTGGGAGTTGATTTCGCGAATTATTGTCGCCCTTGCGGCTCTTACAGAACACAGGGGGGAGTCAGCACCGCTCTTTCAGAACGCCGAGGCGGCTACCAGACCAGTGTACGGACGACTACATATGGATGTAGTTGCGATATTCTCTGTCCTTTTTGCTTCTCTCGCGAAAAAAAGGACTTCTGCATTTCCTTATTCTATCATCTTTCTCCGTCCCAATGCCATTTTTTAGGGCAAAAAGGACGACCACATTCGATGATCCGGTAATGTTTCTCTGTCCTTATACCATTTTCCGAGGCAAAAAGAACGACTGCATTCAATGATCCGGTTACTTTTCTCTGTCCCCCTGTAGTTAACTACTACCTATACTGTCCATAGAAACAGGCCTGTGATGTATGGCCAAAGCTTTCGCTTTTGCACGGATTTGGCACGCGGGATCGAGATGTTGACATTTCAAGTACAATTTGATAAGATATGGTCTTGATATAAGGAAAAATCGGGTCCGGACTTCAGATTATGGTAAACGGCGCAGTGTATCGGAGCGTCTGGCCACACCTCTGAATGATGGCTCAGAAAATCGTTGTATTGGTGAAATAGAAAGTACAGAGGTTTTATTATGGCAACAAAGAAAACAGTAGAGAAGGCAGCACAGGCTGCAGTTGCAGAAGTTAAAAAGGCTGAAGCAGTTGTTGAAGAGAAGAAGACTGAAGTAAAGGCAGAAGCAAAGGCAGAGGCAGAGGCAGCAAAGAAGCCGGCTGCAAAGAAGGCTCCGGCAAAGAAAGCCGCTCCGGCTAAGAAATTTGAGCCGAAGAAGACTTCCGTTGTATTCCAGGCTGACGGCAAAGAGTTCGACTGCGACGAAGTTGTTAAGAACGTCATGAAGGCATGCAAGGGCAAGACCGCTAAGAAGCTTGAGATCTATGTCAATGCAAATGAAGGCGCAGCATATTATGTGCTTGACGGCGAGGGTTCAGCAGAGTACAAGGTTCAGCTTTGATCCTGAAACAGGTATCCACTGAATATATGTGAGCTTTTGAGGGAATCGGCAACGGTTCCCTTTTGTGCATTTCGGAGATTTCAGTTTTGATTCCGAGCTGCTTCGGGCGAAGGCTACCCGCAGCTTTCACTATAGAATGCAGTGAACTTTGGCGTGCACTCATTTATGTGCGCGTCAGCTCATGTATGCGTAGTGACAGAAAGTTGTTATGAAGTTTGTTTAAAAAAGAATCTCGGGGAGATCGAATATGAGCGAAAATCAGAATACGGTCACAGAAAATACAAATCCGGATGATAGAGTTACTGCTGAAAGGACAGAAGAGGCTGTGAATATGAATCATATGGCAGAATCTGAAAATGTAAATGCAGCAGCTCAGACGGCGGCTCCGTCAGGCGCTGAGAATAAAGCGGCTCAGGCACAGGCGCAGGGAGAGGCAGAGTACCACGATGTCTTCTGGTATGCGGTACAGGCCCTCAAGGCCAACGCGACCCAGAGCACCTGGAAGCCTGCCGTGATCCCGGATCAGTGCGATAACAAGGAGCTTGCTGCCTGTGAGGGCGGCTGTGGCTCCTGCGGCTTCAAATGCGGCCGTGCACTGTTCGACCAGCAGCCGAAGCGTACCGGAGACGGAGAGATCCCGGGCGACGATCCATTTGCAGAAAGAAACCCGGTACATATGTCCGAGCCGCCGCTTCCTGAGACTACATTTCCATTGCCTCAGGTCGTGATCTCTGTTGCTGCCTGCATCGCAGGCTGCTTCCTTGCGGAGCGTATTATTCACCTGCTGTTCGGATAAGGATATGAAAAGAAGAATCAAAGGCAATAATGATTACAACTCCGGAGACATTTACCGGGGAAATATGACCGGGAAATCCGCCGATGAGGAGTCACAGAATTCTACAGTCGAGCTGAAGAAAATCATTCTCTATGTAGCTGCGCTTGTCCTGTTTATACTGGCGACAAACCCGACACTGATCCCGTTCCTTCCGGACAAATGGAAGTCCCGGATCGAAACGACCTGGACCAGCCTGTTCGGCGACATCAGCGAGGTCACGCACATTTTCCGCTTTAACTGGCTGGTCTGCTTCAAGCTGATCGCGATGATCTTTATGGTGATCATCGTCAGCAAGATCGTCAGCTTCGTGCTGCGCAACCTGAAGGTCAGAAACGGCAAAACGAAGAGTATTATCTCCATGCTGCTGAGCGCGATCAATTACATCAGTGTGATCGTGGCGGTCCTCTGGGGCCTGACGATACTGGGCGTGAACCTGAGCACCATTTTTGCCGGCGTCGGAGTGATGGCCCTGATTATCGGTTTTGGCGCAGAGGCGCTGATCAGCGATGTGGTCACCGGTATTTTCCTGGTGTTTGAAAACCATTTCAGCATCGGGGATATCATCGAGATCGGGGATTTCCGCGGAGAAGTGATCCAGATCGGCATCCGCACGACCTACGTGAGAGACATTGCCAACAATATTAAGATCATCAACAATTCCGAGATCCGCAACGTTCTGAACCGTTCGTCGGCGTTCAGTGTGGTCGCGATCGATGTGCCGATTGCCTACGAAGAGCGCCTGGCCAGGGTTGAGGCGCTGTTTGCGGACCTGCTTCCCGAGATCGGGCGCAGGCATCCGGATATGTTTGTGACGGATCCGAAATATCTCGGTGTGCAGGAGCTTGCCGACAGTGCGGTGCTGCTGCGCGTGATCGCCGAGGTGCGGGATTCCGACATTTATAATGCGCCGCGTGTGCTGAACCGCGAGATCAAGCTGGCGCTGGACGATGCGGGAATTGTGATCCCGTTCCAGCAGATCGTGGTGCATCAGGCCGCAGATTAATCATTTATGGACAGAAATCAGGAGTTCCCGAAGCCGCCGGAGGAATTTCCGCAGGGCAGCGAGTTTGCGAGCTCGCGGCGCCCCACACGGAGTTCCCTGGTCAATACGGGTACAACAACTGAATATGCCGAAAACAGGGCGCACGAGACCAGGATCGATGTGAAGGAATATTTCCATGAGCCTGATCTTGAAGGCGCCAACCGCCGGCGCGGGAATATCCGGAAGTCCAAGGCCGAGGCCAGTTCGAGGATCAACCGGACGGACAGCCGTATTTCCGGTCAGCGTTCGAAGCCGAAGAGTGCATCGGGCAGCGGCGCGGGCGGCACTTCGCAGGGCGGCAGGCACGGCGGCAGCTCGTATGGTTCCGCTGCAAATGCTAACAGCGCGGGTACTTCATCAGCGTCTTCAGGCGGCGGCAGCGGCACGGGCAGTGCCGGAAGCTCCGTCAGTTCTGGAAGCTCCTACGGTACCGGAGGAAGAAGCTCTTATTCGGGCAGCTCCGGTAAGAGCAGCAGCATCACCTCCGGCACCACAAAGTTCCTGCTTTATGCTGCAACTGCTTCCGTGATCACAGTCAGTACGGCAACGGCGGCAGCCGGCGGTCCTGATGTGATCAGTGAAGTGATCGGCATCGAGACCTCAGCTTCGGAGGAGCAGGAGACAGTATTGGAGTCTGAGCTTGAATCAGGAGCGGAAGGAGAGACTGAAACCGAGTATGTAGCCGGTGAGGAAGAAAGCGGCGAAGCGGAATCGGTCGAAGGAGAAGATCCGGAAGCGGAAGAGACCCTGGAAGAGGAAACTGAAGAAGGCGAGACGGAAGAGGAAGAGACCGAAGAAGGCGAGACCGAAGAGGGCGAATCTGAAGAAGACGAATCGGACGAGGAGGAAACCGAAGAAGAGTCTCCGGAGGATGAATCTGAAGAGGAGGAGTCTGAAGAAGAAACCGAAGAGGAAAGCCTTGAGGAAGAGTCGGAAGAACCGGAAGAACCGGAGGCAACAGAGGCATCCGAAGAACCGGCGGAATCCGAAGAGCCTGCCGAATCCCAGGAGCCGGCAGAATCTGAAGAACAGCCGGAATCCGGGGAAGCTGCAGAATCTGAAGGAACTGAAGCATCCGAAACAGCAGAATCTGTCAGGGAAACTCGTGAATCTGTGAAGGCGGAGAGCGCTCAGGAACAGACAGAAAGCCGGACAGGATCCGCGGAAACGACAGAATTGGAATAATCAGACAGACGGGGCTTCCCGTATAGAAAAACACGCTGCTTTCATAATGGAAGGCAGCGTGTTTTCTATGAAGGAATTTTTGTATGTCAGCCTCTGCCGGGAGAGGAACTGACATGTTTATCTGTAGAGTGCATCCATCTCAAGGATCAGAGCTTTCATGCGGTCTACCACGGAGTCGGGGCCGATAATACGCATACGGCTGCCGAAGGAGGCGATCCATCCGAGGAACTGATCACTGACGGATACATTGACTGTGCAGCGGAAGCGGCCGTTTGTGCCGGGCACGATCATGGTCTCTTTTCCGAAGCGGTCGATCACCACGCCGGCCAGACCGTCGTCGACCTCGATCGTCACAGGCACTGTCTCGCCTCCGAACATCCCGAACAGGGATTTGGAATAAGCATTGATATCGATCTTTCCTGCGGCGGGGTCTTTTTCACGCGGGGTATCCAGCAGCTCGATCCGGAGCATTTTATCGACCCTGAAATGCTTGGTTTTCCTGTCTGAAGCATCGAATGCGACAAGATAGTAGTACTCGTCGTCCCATACCAGGTTCTGCGGGCTGACCTGATACCAGCCGCCCTCACGCCGCAGTTCCATTTCTTTCTTTACATTCCAGTTAAAATATTTGAAACGGATCCGGACGTTTGCATTGATCGCACTGTGGATCTTATCCACATTGTAATAAATGCTTTCGTTCATTGTTTTGATGCGCCCGGAGATCAATACCTGGCGCTGAAGCTGGACGGCTTCATTGCGGCTGACCAGATTTTCCAGCTTTTTGATCAGCTCGTTGGACTTGCGTACCGTGATAAACTTGGCTGCCTGCACGCAGTCTACCAGAAGCTTGAGCTCCGCAAGTTCAAAATCGCGGGAGGCAAGTCTGTAGGTATACTGCCGGTCAGCCTTGACGGCCAGGATATCCATACCGAAATGCCGGAGCTCCTCAAAGTCATTGTACAGGGTTTTACGGTCGGCATTGACATCGAAAGCAGCGAGTCGGGCTGAGATCTCGGCAAGGGTAAGACCGTGGTTTTCGTCGGTTTCCTCAGAGAGGATCTTTGCGAGGTACAAAAGCTTCAGTTTCTGATTCGTGCTTTTCGGCATGAAGACCGCTCCTTTCTTTGCGTGACTATATTCCTCATATTTGTCAACCCTTTAAAGCTGACATGTCCTGAAGCGCAGGTGCTTTATGCATGCCGGCTTTGAGCCGGGCTTTGTCTTATAATTTATGCCTGATGATTTTGCCGCTGGTTGTCTTGGGCAGCTCGTCGCGGAAGACGACCACGCGCGGATATTTGTAAGGCGCCGTACGCTGCTTGACGTATTCCTGGATCTCTTTTTTGAGCTCATCCGTGCCTTCGGTGCCCTTGACAAGGACGATGCTGGCCTTTACGATCTGGCCCCTGAGCTCGTCCGGTACCGGTGATACGCCGCACTCAAGGACATAAGGAAGCTCCATAATGACAGATTCGATCTCAAACGGTCCGATGCGGTAGCCGGAGGACTTGATCAGGTCATCCGCACGTCCGACGTACCAGATATAGCCGTCCTCATCCTGCCATGCGAGATCGCCGGTGTGATAGTAGCCGTCATGCCAGGTACCGTTAGTCTCTTCTTCATTTCTATAATACTCCTTCAGCAGGCCGCAGGGGATGCTTTCGGAGGTACGGATGCAGATCTCGCCGGTTTCGCCGACCGGTACCTCGTTGTTGTCCGCATCGATGAGATGTACGTCAAATGCCGGGTTGGGCTTGCCGAGGGAGCCGATTTTCGGGGTCATGCCGACAAAGTTGCCGATGATCACCGGAGTCTCGGACTGGCCGAAGCCTTCCATAATGCTTAAACCGGTGGCCTCGCGGAAACGGTTGAAGACCTCGGGGTTCATTGCCTCGCCTGCAGTGCTTGCGTGCTGGATCGAGGAAAGGTCGTATTTGGACAGATCCTCCTTGATGAACATGCGGTACATCGTCGGCGGCGCACAGAAGGTCGTGACCTTGTATTTGGAAAGCAGCGGCATAATGTCGTCGGCGTGGAAGCGGTCGAAGTCGTATACGAAGATCGCAGCCTCGCAGAGCCACTGTCCGAAAATCTTGCCCCACATGGATTTTGCCCAGCCGGTATCGGAAATCGTCAGATGCAGGCCGTTGGGGTTGACGCACTGCCAGTAGCGCGCTGTCACGAAATGTCCGAGCGGATATTTGCAGTTGTGCACTGCGAGCTTCGGATACCCGGTAGAGCCCGAGGTGAAGATCATCATCATGGTATCGTTGCCGCAGATGGTGTCCTTCGTGCGCGGGAAGCGGCTCGAGAACATTTCAAACTCCGCATCGAAATCATGCCAGCCGGGCTTTGCGCCGTTTGTCATAATCAGATTATCGATCTTGCCGTATTTGGCTGCAGCAGATTCGGCCTCTTCCGATACATGGCCGAAGGAAGTGCAGATGATACTGGTCACGCCGGCAAGCTCCAGACGGTACAGAATATCCTTTTCAAGAAGCTGGTCCACAGCCGGGATCGCAATGGCGCCGAGCTTTTCGAGACCGACAACGATCGGCCAGTACTGCCAGTTGCGGCGGAGGATCAGCAGGATCTTGTCGCCCTTCTTAATGCCGAGAGAGCGGAAATAATTTGCTGCGCGCGCCGACATTTTCTTCATGTCATGGAAGGTGAATTTGTGCTCGGACTTATCCACGCCGACATGCATCATGCAGAGCTTGTCCGGATCCTTTTCGGCGAGGGCATCGACCACATCGTAGGCGAAATTGAAGCTGTCTTCATTTTTAAACTTAATGCTTTTAAGCACGCCGTTGCCGGATTCGACGGGTTCCACGAATTTCTCCCAGATGCGGTGCTTGCCGGTCTCTCTGGTTGCTGTAAATGCAGGCACCTGCTGAGGCTTGTTTGCCTCGAAGTCTTCGGGATTCAGCACGATTGCATAGAACTCGCAGTCCATGCCGTTGGTCGCAATCATGCCGTGCGGGGTGGAAGAGTCATAATAGATGGTGTCGTTCGGCCCCAGGATCTCGGTATGGTCGCCGACCTGTACCTTGAGATAGCCCTTGATGACAATATCGCATTCCTGTCCGTAGTGTGTGGTGCACTCGATCGGTCTGAGCTCTGCATTCTGGTCATATTTGACTGTAACGAACAGCGGCTCGGCGATACGGTGGCGGAAGCGGTGCGCGAGGTTGTAATAGATCATGCCGTGCGCTTCCTCGACTCTCTGGCCGGCGCCCTTTCTTGTGAGCGTGTAGGTGCTTAAGGTAGGAGCGGAGCCTTCGATCAGCTCGGTGACGTTGATATTGAAGATCTGTGCACAGGTGTAGAGGAAGGCGAAATCCAGATCTCTTTCCCCGTTTTCATAGGAAATATAGTCATCGACGCTGATGCCGTTGCGCTGCGCCATATATTCCTCGCTGTAGCCGGAAATGCTGCGCAGGGTATGGATACGGTCTGCAATCTCGGTGATTTTGTTCTGTAATCTGTCAGGTGCTAACTGCATGCTGAGTCCTCCTGGAAATAAAAAAAGTCCCAAAGTAAATAATTACTTTGAGACGAGATATACCCGCGGTACCACTCAAATTGCATACACCTCACGGTGTAATGCCGCTCTTCAGGTTCCATCAAACCCTAAGCACTGACGCAGCTTACGCGGAAGGGTTCTACTTGCCCGGCCTTTCAGGCATCCCGGAATATCCGATCTGACAATTCCGGCAGGCTTTCTTCCCAACGGCTTAGGAGCTACATCTGACCGCTGCCGGTATCGGCTTTCACCAACCGCCGACTCTCTGGACCTGACATTTGCGGAAAGAACTCTCCCTCATCGCCTTTAAAAATTTGAAATTATGAACATAATATCACATTTTTTCAGGATTGCAAGTAAAAATTTGCAGATCAGCCGGGACACCCGGAACGGGTCCTTTCCCCGTTCCGTGCCCGAATGTCTTAACAGAGCGGTTGAAAATACAGATAGAATGGTGCTAAAATTGTTTTATCAATATCCGGCCGCACTCATTCAGTGAGAGCACGATTATAAGCACGAAGCGAAGGGGACACAAATCATGGAACTGAATTCCGAGACGATCGACGAGCGTTTATTTGAATACTTAAAGCTTCTCAGCAAGACCTACAAGAACATACAGGAAGCCTCGACTGAGATCATCAATCTGGAGGCAATCCTGAACCTGCCGAAGGGCACAGAGCATTTCGTCAGCGACATTCACGGCGAATATGCATCCCTGTCACATATTCTGAGAAATGCTTCCGGCGTTATCAAACTGAAGATCGACCAGACCTTCGGCGGCTATGTAAGCCCTGAAGAGCGCAGCACGCTGGCGACCCTTGTCTATTATCCCGAGGAGAAGCTGGAGCTGATCAAAAAGAACGAGACCAACATGGATGACTTTTACGTCAAGACGCTGCACAGGCTGATCACGCTGCTGAGCGTTGTAACTGTCAAATATACACGTTCTTATGTCAGAAAGCAGATCCCGAAGGAATTCAGCTATATTATCGAGGAACTGCTCTTCGGCGATACCGTGGCGCAGGCCAAGGGCGAATACAAGGACAAAATCATCCAGACGATTATCGAGACCGGCGTTGCAGACGATTTCATTATCAAAATGTGCGACCTGATCACACAGATCAGCGTTTTCCGCCTGCACGTCATCGGCGATCTTTTTGACAGGGGACCGGGCGCGGACCAGGTGCTTGATATTCTGCAGAATTATCACAGCGTTGACGTCCAGTGGGGCAACCACGACATTCTCTGGATGGGCGCTGCCTGCGGCAATAAGGCCTGCATTGCAAATGTGATCCGTCTCTGCACCCGCTACGATAACCTGCACACGCTTGAAATCGGCTACGGCATCAGCCTGAGGCCGCTGCTGACCTTTGCCATCAAGCAGTACGCCGATGATCCCTGCGAATGCTTCCAGCCCTTTGTTTCACGCGAAGACGCCATGAGCTCCTCTGACTTCGAGGCGCTGTCCAAAATCTGTAAGGCTATTTCCATCATCCAGTTCAAGCTGGAGGGCCAGCTGATCGAGGCGCACCCGCATTATGAAATGGACTCGATGAGACATTTGCATACGATCGATTACAAAAAAGGCACTGTCAAAATCGACGAGGTCGAATACAAGATGAAGGAATGCCGCTTCCCGACCGTGAACCCGGCGGATCCGTACCGTCTGACACCGGAAGAGGATGCAGTCATGACGCGTCTGCAGGAGGAATTCCTTGAGAGCAAGAACCTGCAGAATCATATCGACTTCCTGTTCGCAAGCGGCACGATGTATAAGACCTACAACGGCAACCTGCTGTTCCACGGCTGCATGCCGCTCAACAATAACGGCACCTTTATGCCGATCATGACGGCTGACGGTCCGAAGAAGGGCAAGGAGTGGTTCGACTATGCGGAACGTGTAGCGCGCCGCGGCTATGTTGCTTCCCAGCGTCACAATGTTGATAATAACCGTGATGTGGACTTCTTCTGGTATCTGTGGTGCGGTTACAAGTCACCGCTTTTCGGAAAGAAGAAAATGACGACCTTCGAACGGATCTATCTGTCCGCCGAGGAGACCTGGATCGAAGAGAAGAACCCGTACTACAAGCTGATGGATAAGGTCGAGATCGTCGAATATATCCTTGAGGAGTTCGGGCTGGACAAGAAGACCGGGCACATCATCAACGGACATATGCCGGTCAAGGCGGGCTCCAATCCGGTTCATGCCGGCGGACGTGCATTCGTCATTGACGGCGGTTTTGCCAAGGCTTACCAGAAGACTACCGGCATTGCAGGCTACAGCCTGATCTTTAACTCACAGGGCTTCCTGCTGGCTGCACACGAGGCATTTGTCTCGAAGGAAAAGGCCATTATCGATGAGGTCGATATCCATTCGACGACCGTCGCGAAGGAAGGTATTACGGACCGTATGTACAACCGTGATACGGATAACGGCGTGGTGATGCGCAAGCAGATCAAGGATCTGAAGCTTCTGCTCGAAGCATACAGAAGCGGCCTGATCAAGCAGAGATAAAGAAAGATCATGATGTAAGGACCAATATTTTGATTTCATTGGGATCGGTCCTAAGTGCGGTCTTTGACCACAGCTCCAGAAAATAGGCTATAACAGGACTAATAAAATATAACGGCTAAGAAAGCTGAGAACCAGCAATCTTAGCCGTTTATTTTATTCTCTTTGTTACATGATTCCTTATACAGCGGCCTGCCTTATGACCTCTTATACCGCAGCCTGCCTTATGACCTCTTATACAGCGGCCAGCCTCATGACTCTTTATACAGAAGCCCTGCCGCATCAAGCTCACTGACGGTCCGTGCAAAGGTTTCGTCATCCGCGTATTCCAGGGTATGAATGTGGATCCCGTCTGTCAGCTCATAGAGCGCGTGAGCGGAAGCATCGCGGGACTTCTTCATGAAATTCCGGACATCATAACGGGTCGCAATATCCAGCATTCCCGTCAGCTGGCCGTAAACCGGATGCTCTACGATGACATCAAGTACGCGGCAGCCGTTGTCCACGCAGATATTCAGCTCTTCCTCAGTCTTATCCCCGCCGTGCAGGCAGACGACTCTGCCTCGCTTCATAAATGATGCGCCGCTGCGCAGGATATAGCCCTTTGGCGTAGCTTCGATATCAATGCCGGAGGCGCGCAGCAGTGCAATGTCCCCGACAATGATCTGACGGCTGACGCCAAAGCTTCTGGCAAGCTTTGCGGCGCTTATTGGCGCATTTCCGGAAGAGAAGAGCTTTTCTTTTATTTTCTCACGTCTTTCAGAGGATTCCATACGATTTGTCACATGTATGTTTGGTATGAATAACAGCGGGTACAGGCGGAAGGCACTGACCGGGCGCTGTTTTATGTATGCAGAGTGCCAAAGGAGCCTGCATGGGGTTTAGTTCAGCTTCAGGTCGCCTTCCTTGATCCAGCCGAGCTTTCTTTCAATTTCACAGAAAATGCAGGAGAGCACAGCAGGCAGCACAAAGCTGATCAGGATCAGGCCGAGGATATCGAAGCCGGTGATCGCGGCCTTGGTTCCTGCTGCAATATCATTGACCCAGCCGGTATATACGCCGATCTGACCGACAAGGCCGCAGGTGCCCATTCCGGAGGATACAGCCGCGCCGTTCATCTGCATTTTGAAAATGCAGGTCGCGATGGGTCCTGTAATGGCAGAAGCAAGTGTCGGCGCGATCCAGATCTTAGGATTCTTAACGATGTTCGGCATCTGCAGCATGGAGGTGCCGATGCCCTGGCTGACCAGACCGCCCACGCCGTTTTCTTTAAATGACATGCATGCAAATCCGACCATCTGTGCGCAGCAGCCTGCAACAGCAGCACCGCCGGCAAGACCGGTAAGGCTGAGCGCGGCACAGATCGCAGCGGAAGAGATGGGAAGGGTCAGCGCCACGCCGACCGCAACGGAAACCAGGATGCCCATCAGGAACGGCTGCAGCTCCGTCGCCCACATGATAAAACGGCCGAAGGCTGAGGCTGCATTACCGATCGGCTTTGCAATCAGCGCTGCCAGACCGACGCCGACAAGAATCGTGACGATCGGTGTGACAAGAATATCCACGCGGGTTTCCTTAGATACGGCTTTGCCGAATTCGGAAGCGACGATCGCAACGACAAGAACTGCCAGAGGACCGCCTGCGCCGCCGAGAACATTGGTCGCGTAGCCGACCGGGATCAGAGAGAAAAGTACAAGCTGCGGGGCCGCAAGCGCATAACCGATGGCAGCTGCCATGGCCGGTCCGACCATAGCGGAGGCAAGACCGCCGACTGTAAGGTCCGCGCCGTTGATCGTCGCAACCGAACGGGTCAGAAAGCCGATATGGAGCTGGCTGCCCAGTGTATTCAGGATCGTGCCGATCAGCAGCGTACAGAAAAGGCCCTGCGCCATGGCACTGAGGGCGTCGATTCCGTAACGTTTTGCGGAAAGCACGATATTTTTTCTCACCATAAAAGCTTTGATTTTTTCCATTCCCGATCCTCCTCATGCGGTGGAACATAAGTTACTTGTCAGGTGTCAAGACACCTGTATATTCCGAAACTGAATTATACATGAATGGAGGCTGAAGTCAATGGATTTTTTAAGCCAGAAGATATTAAATTTCTATAAAAATGGCCGGCCGGAGACGGGCGGCTTAGGCTTCTGCGATGATATCCGCGAGAATATCAGCTGCCCGGCGCAGCTCCTCCGGGTCTATATTGGAATAATTAAGCAGGAAAATGTGAGAATCCGGATGCTGGCTTTTTTCCAGGTCATATTCCGACAGGGCCTGCAGGCGGACTCCCCGCGCCAGAAGCCTCTGACTGACTTCCCGGTCGGAAAGAGAGGTCTCGAGCTTCAGCAGAAAGTGGAGGCCGGAATCATTTTCAGTGACAGAGCAAAGCGGCGCAAGGCGGCTTGAGGAAATGCATTTCAGTATTTTGTCACGGCGTCTGCGGTAGAAAAGACGCATGCGGTTGATGTGTTTTTCGAAATACCCGCCGGAAATAAAAGCAGCCAGGGTATACTGCTCAAAATTGGACACGGTACAGGCTTAAAATTAGAGCTCGCGACGGAAGCGCTCTGCGAGATGCGGAGGAAGAACCATATAGCTGATACGGATCGTCGGGGTAAGCGATTTGGAAAAGGTGTTGATATAAATAACCTTTTCCATGCGGTCCATGGCGATAAGCGGAGGGATCGGCCGGCCGTTCTGACGGAATTCGCTGTCGTAATCGTCCTCAATGATATAACGCTCCCTGTCTGCAGCAGCCCAGCCCAGCACCTCGTAACGCCTTGTAACAGGCATGGTGATGCCGGTCGGGAAATGATGCGTCGGACTGATATGTGCGATCTGTGCTTCTGACATTTCCAGATCACGGATGGAAATGCCATATGCGTCCAGTCCTGCAAAACAGCAGTGAACGTGGTACCTTGCATAGATCTGGGTAAGCTTTTTATAGCCCGGATTCTCGACGCAGTAGGTTTTATCACTGCCGAGCAGCTGCACCAGAAGACCGTAAAGGTATTCGGTCCCGGCGCCGATCACGATCTGGTCAGGGGAAATGCTGACGCCGCGGAAGGATTGCAGATGTCCGGCGATTGCCGAGCGCAGTTCGGGAATGCCGGAGGTGGGAGACGGAATCATGAGCTCCGGCTGTTTCGCGGAGATTGTGTTGCGCAGCAGCTTTGCCCAGATAGAAAACGGAAAGCTGGAGGGTGAAGTCCGGTTGGCCGAAAGGTCTATGACAGGTTTTTCTGATTTATCCGGATGCAGGAAAGCAGCATCCTTCCCGGCACTTTCCGAAGCTTCAGACAGTGCCGGATCAGCAGCAGTTTCAGGAGATGCAGTTCGCTTAAATCCAGAATCAGGTTTGATGGCAGGTGCTCCGATGCCGGGATCTGAGGCTTCCGGAAGGCGGGAAATGGGAATATATGCACTGACATCCGCCACAAAGTAGCCTTTTTTGGGCACAGCAAAAATATACCCCTCGCTGATCAGCTGCTCGTAGGCATTTTGCACCGTAATCGTGCTGATTCCGTGATTTTCCGCAAAGCTTCGTCTCGAAGGCAGTTTTTCTCCGGCCTTCAGGCGTCCCGCAAGAATATCCCTGCGGATGCACTGGTAAAGGTATTCATAAATCGGAAGATCTGTATTCTCAAAACTATAGGTCAGCATATGTGGCTCCTGCCGCTTCGAAAAATCTGGCCATATGGAATCGAACCAAATAAGCAGATATCATATGTCCAGTTCAGATAATAGTAACATCCGGACAGAAAAACAGCAAATGCATCTTTTTCAGAAATCTTTCAGAATCTTCGGGCAGATAAAATGATATACTATGTATGAGCTCTCAGAAAGTGGAAGATTTACGGGCGTACGAAGTACGCACGGTAAATCGGACACTTGATGAGGCAACAAGTATGAGCAAAAAAGCTGCGCGCCGCGAAGCAAGCGGAGCGATTTGCGAATACTTGTGAGCGCTGTGGGAGCACGCAGTGCGGAACAGCGCGCAGCTCATACATAAAAAGAAAAATGGTCGAAAAAAGAAAGCTTGCTCTTTATCAAAAGGGAGAATCAGAGATGAAAAAAAGAAATTATAGATTACAGGCTGCAGCAGTTCTTTGCATCGCAATCCTGATCCTGAGCGGCTGCTCGGGCGGCCAGTCATCCTCCGGAGGATCCGCATCGGGCGGCAGTGGGGCAACGATCGGGGCACCGGCGGAAGCAACAGAGAAAGACGCAAAAGAAAATAATCAGTCCGATCATGAACTGAAAAGTACAGAAAAGGCACAGGAGACCACCGGGGAAAAGGAAACGGAGACTGCCGGAACCGAAATAGACTCCGGGAAAGACGCTGAAACCGAAGCAAACGCAGCCGGCGAAGAGGGAACAGGAGCCGAAGGCTCAGGTGAAGAAGAAAAAGAAAATGCTTCCGGCAGCGGCAAAACGAAGCCTGCAGATGACGGAACGGTCCGTCTGATCCCGATCAGTGTCCGCCAGAATAGCTATTACGATACTACGGAAATCCCCGAGATCGGTGCGAGTGTCAACTGCGAGGGACTTTATTCCCAGCTTGAGCTTGATAAAGATGCTGCAGCTGCTTATCCGGAGCTTGCCAAAGCGATTGAGGGATTTAACAGGAAAGTAGAAGCGGACTATGATGAGGCCTGGACGAAGGTATTGGCAGAGTCTACGATCGGCATCGAATCCCAGCAGGAGATGGGACAGCTGAATTCCTGGGAAGACGTTGAATGGCTGAATTTCTATACGAGATCTGCGGTTCAGGTCCTGCGCGCGGACAGCAGGGTGGTTTCCATTGCCGACCGCTCCGAATCATACCTTGGCGGGCCGCACGGCTATGCAGCATGCTACCCGGTCAATTTTGATACGGAAACAGGCTCCGTCATAACGGTCGATGACATTTTCAGCGACAGAAAGACTCTGGAAAATGCTCTCAGGAATAAGCTTTATGAGCTGTACAGCAAGGACGAGCTTTCTTTCCTGGATGATTATCTGGAATCTGTCGGGAGCGGCGAGGGCTGGCAGAGCAATGATTATAATTTTGCCATTCTGGGCGAAGGCGTCTTGTTTTACTTTAATCCCTATGATATTGCACCGTATGCTTCCGGGTCGCAGTATGTATTATTCCATTACGGGGACGATGCAGATATTTTCAGCGAAAATGCCGCAAAATATATGGAGACGCCAGACAGCTATATGGAACCGCTCGAACCCGGCATTACCTATCTGATGGATTTGGATGGCAATGACTCGACTGATATGATCAAATTTATGATCGAGCCGCAGTATAATGCGGAATATGACTACAGCTGGGATTCATATGCGGTTGAGGTCAACTATGCCTACAACGAGCTGTCCGATATTGACGGCTATTCGATCGCACCGTATCTCGTGAAAAATGACGGCAAGACATACTTCTGGCTCTTTACGACCGGAGACAATGATTATGAGATCGCCTATACCTATGAAATGCGCAAGAATCATGCATTCCTGGTTGATTTTGATAATCTGGGCATAAGCTACGAGTATACCTACGGCGATAATTACAGCGAAGATATCTATGTGCCGGCCAATGACCCTGCGAATATCAGGCTTGACAGCCGCATGAATGCCCTTGGCACCTTTACCGGCACCAGATCTTATCATGCCGGCAGCAACGGTGCGCCGGCCCCGAATGAGGAATGGTACGAGATCCGCACGGATTTGGATCTGAATGTAACGGCGCCGTTTGACGGAGAGCGGGTAACTACAGGCGGAAGCAATGCAGCAGCGGCTTCGGGAAACGGCAAGACCGGATCCGGTGCCGGTGCACCTGCAGCCGGTACCTATCACGTCAGGCCCGGCGACCGCCTGCGCATTGTCAGGACCGACAATCAAAGCTCGATCGAGGCACTCGTCAACGGTAAGGACCTTGTGCGCTTTGATTACGACAACAGCTCTTATCCCAACCTGCTTAACGGCAAGGACGAGACGACACTGTTTGAAAACCTGCCGTATGCAGGGTAATTAGACTTACACTGCAGCGGAAAAAGAAATGCCGGAGAAAAGCTTCAAAAAAAATATCCTTACAGTCCTGATCGTTCTGACACTGGCTTTCATCTGGGGCAATTCGCTGGTGCCGGCAGGCGAATCGTCACAGATAAGCGGTTGGGCGACAAAGTATCTGTATGGACCGTTGAACCTGATTTTCGGCAGCTTCGTGACAGTGGACGAGCATTTTGTCAGAAAGCTGGCGCATTTTTCGGAGTATACGGTTCTCGGGATGGAACTGTTGGCGCGCTTTTGGCCCGGACCCATCCGGTCGGCAGCCCTTTTCGGTCTGGCTGCAGCCGTGATCGATGAAGGCCTTCAGGGCTTAAGCGACCGCAGTCCGCAGCTCAGCGATGTCATGCTGGATTTTACCGGAGTTTTATTCGGCATGGCATTGCTTATGGCTGTCATAAAAGTAACAAAACAATCAGCGATGAGGAGGAATTAGAGTGAAAGTCGCACACACAGCAGTATGGACAGACGACATGACAAAATCCATTGAGTTTTATAAGCTTCTCGGCGGAAAAGTCGGCCAGACAGCGGAGATCCACACCCAGGAGGGATGGATCAAGAGCCTGTGCCTGATGGAGTTTGATGGTGAAGCAACAATTGAGTTAACTGCGCCCAGTGACATTTCCCAGATGCCTGGTAAAGCAGCAGGCCGCTGCGAGCACTTCTGTTTTGAAGTGGAAGATGTAGACGCTGCAGTGGCTGAGTTGAAGGCACACGGCGTCGATACCTTCGACAGGGCAGAACCGAGCAGTCTTGGCATCTTCGGCGGCGTCAGGATAATTTTCCTGGAGGGCCCGAGCGGGGAAAATATCGAGCTGATGCAGCATCTGTAAACAGCTGACATGGTCGTTACACATTAAGGACCGGCCGCATTTATGCAGGCCGGCCTGTGATCAGCAACCGTCATTCTGTTCAAAGGAGCGAACCGTCATCTCCGGCGCCTCCGGATGTTCCGGCAGCCGCAGCCTTTTCGCTGCCGGCAGCCTTTTCCTTATTCACGTTATCGACACGAAGCTTCAGCTCGGATTCCGTCCGGAGCACCAGCTGGTTGAACGGTACATAGACGCCGTTGTTTTCGAGCAGCTCGACAACAAGCTGCAGGAAGCGCCTTTCCACATAGGTTCGGTCGGATTCCGCGCATTTCACGCGGAAACGCATTGTTTTGGAGGAATCCATCAGGGCGACAAGTCCGTCATTGATCGGAGTCTCGAGGATTTCGGGCAGCCTCTGCTTAAAGCCGGCTGCATTTGCATCAAAGAGCCTGTTAATAAACTCGATATCGGCCTCATAAGCCACCGGCACAAGGATCACGGCCTGAGACGGATGTCTGGACAGGTTGGTAATGTTATTGAAATCGGAGTTGTTGATCACGCGGATATTGCGGAAATCCTCCGGATATCCGTAGCTTTCGATGCAGGTCGTACGTACGCCGATCTCCTGGATCATTCCGGTCCAGCCGTCGATCAGCACGATATCTCCGACACGGAAATTGCCCTCGAAAATAATAAACAGTCCCGAAAGAATATTGCTCACCGTGCTTTGTGCACCGATACCGATGACAACGGATGTGAGGCCTGCGCTTGCGAGGATCGTACCGGTATTTACGCCGAGCTGGGAGAGCACGATCAGGACGGTGGCGACCAGGGCCGCGAAACGCAGGAAGCTGACCAGCAGACGTCCGACCGTCTGTCCTGCAGGACCCGTGTTGTCGGAAACGATCCTGGTCAGACGAACCAGGAATACGGTTACGATCCAAAGCAGGATGACGAGCATCAGGATCGTTGTAAATGAGAAAATGTTAAGGCCTTTCTCCCAGTTATCATGGAACAGATAACGCACGAGAGAGGCATTTTTATTAGGCGAAAGCAGATCCATCAGAAGGTAAAGCAGGAAGGCTGCAATGCATCCGAAATATACGACCCGGACAAAAAATGCGAAATTATGCTCGAGCGCTTCCTTGGCGGAAAGATAAAGCTTGGCCTTGGCCCTCTGGATGATCATTTCGTCATCGAGCTCATCAAGCAGCTCGGTACCGCTGACCTTTTCCGATTCAAGGCTGACCAGATTGATATCGGAAATTTCATCTTCCCGTGCAATGCAAATGCCGAACAGCAGGATCTGCAGGATAAACAGCAGGATATAACCGGCGAGAAGCGACCAGATGACGGAATTCATAGACCGTATCATAGCGCCCACGTTGTGTGCGGAAATAAAGAAATTGTCAGGTCTGTTCGAATCCTCCCGGACATTGAGATAGTATGTGGAATCCCCGATCTCCTGATATTCAAAATGCCCGTTCTTCAGGCAATCCGGGGCGATCTGGTTTTCAATCGTCTCTATGGTATGGCTGCCGGCTTTAATGAATAAAAGCGTCTGGGGACTGGAGTTGTCATAATAAATGAGGTCGGAATCCCCGAGGTCTGCTTCCAGAAGTGTTGCGTCCAGCTTCAGGTTATTCATCATTTCGGCAAAAATCTTTTCCGTCAGCTCGATCCGTACCACGCCGCCGGATTTGATTTTGGATACATAAATGTATTTTCCGGGAATACCTTCTGTCGGGAACATCTGACTCATGACAGATCCGTTCATGATCTGCCACATGGGATCCTGGGACTCGGTATTTTCTTCTGTGGAGTTTATGAAATACCCGGTATAGCCGGAGGATGAGGCAACGGCAGTACCGGTGGCGTCAAAGATGGTAATGTCATCGGCTCCCAGCAGGGCATTGATGCCGGAGAGCATTTCATCACTCTTCATATCATCGCTGCTTTCGATGAGTCGGATCACCTTGCCGTAGGTATAGTAGACATTTTCATTCAGGAAGTCCTCGATCAGGGCAGCCTGCTCATTTCCGTAGCGCTCTTCCCTGTTCAGCTGCTCCAGATGCGCGGATGCGTATATGTTTTCAGAACTCAGATCGTTCAGGACTGTAATGTAAGCACTGACAATTATGAGAACGAACACGCAGATCAGAAACAGCGAGGCAATACGCTTGACCAGAAGTTTATCGAAATAAAAATCGCGGTAAAGGTGCAGAAGCTCGCTGCGGTCGCGGATCAGAACACGGATCGTCCGTCCGTAACGCGCGCTGAAAATCAGGATCAGGCTGACCAGTATAAAAAACAGACCCGGCAGGATCAGATCGTCGACGGTGTCCATGAGATCGTAGCCGATATTATGGTAGACCAGGGCGCAGACATTATCGTTGAGCATTTTGCTCATATAGCGGCTGCTGTTAGCGGAACCGATGGCCCTGAAGAATGAGAGCTGCGGAACGATGATGCTTTTTTCGCTGATTTTGCCGCCTGCAGCCGGCACCGTGCCTGTGGCGGTTTTTCCGGCGGGAATATCTGACGAAGCAGGATCGATCTCAAGTACGCTGATATCTTCGCCGTCTGTAAGGACCGGATTGGTCAGAAAGTTTTTTCCGACCAGTGCGGTGTCTGTAGAAGAAAGCACCTCGCCGTTTCTGATATCATAGATGACGATCGCGCCGCCGGAAATAGTCTGGGTCAGCTCATAGGCACTGCGGACATCCGTATAGATATCCTCATCAGAGTTGCGGCAGATCAGGATCAGATGTCCGCTGGCAAATGGAACGGAACGGTAGGTGTTGACGTTGCCGGGCTGATTTATATACAGCCAGCCGGTATCATTTAATTCCTGCATCTGCTCGTCACTCAGAGCGAGTCCTTCTG
>JAFUAE010000089.1 GCA_017460845.1 Lachnospiraceae bacterium | reverse complement strand
GTCAGGCACCTCCTTTCCCGGCCGGCGGAACGGAATGCAGAGTTTTATCCCTTGACAGATCCGACCATGACGCCCTTTACGAAGTACTTCTGCAGGAACGGGTAGACGCAGAGGATCGGAAGTGTACTGATTACGATGGTTGCCATTTTGACCGTTTCCATGGCAGGGATTGCATCAAAGGTTGCTGCCGCGGACGACACATCAATCGCGCTTGCGCTGG
The DNA here is from genome assembly GCA_017460845.1 of Lachnospiraceae bacterium. Classification (GTDB taxonomy): domain Bacteria; phylum Bacillota; class Clostridia; order Lachnospirales; family Lachnospiraceae; genus Avilachnospira. The sequence goes on along the minus strand of JAFUAE010000089.1, from coordinate 2,690 downwards.
TGATGATCTGGCGGAGTATGTATTGGAGCGGCCAAAGCGACTGCTTGTTTATATAAAGAAGCGCATCGAACCACTGGTTCCAATGCCAGATCGCGTAGAACAGGGAGATGGTCGCCAGCGCTGCCTTGGAAAGCGGGAGGTAGATCAACGTGAAGATCTGGAAGTCATTTCCTCCGTCCAGCTTCGCAGACTCCTCCAGACTGTCCGGGATCTGCATGAAGAAATTCCGGAGGATAATCGTGTTGTAGACGTTGATCATCATCGGCAGGATCAGCACCCAGAAGGTGTCGATCAGCTTCAGCGTCTTGATCACTATGAAGGTAGGGATCATTCCGCCGCCGAACCACATCGTAAACACGAGCATCGCGGTGATGACCTTCCTTCCGGGGTAATAGCGCTTTGAGAGCGGATAGGCCAGCATGGAGGTCGTGATCAGGCTTAAGGTCGTGCCGATCAGCGTTCTCGCAATTGTGATGAAATACCCGTGTCGGACATAGGCGTCTGAGGAAAGAATGAAGCGGTACCCGGAAAGGTCGATGTCCGTAGGAATAATTCTTAAGGGATGCGTCGCCCGCTCCACGTCGCTCATCCGAGAGCGCGCGATGACCATAAGCATCGGGTAAAGAATAGCAAAGCACAAAAGGATCAGGAGCAGGGAGTTGACGCAAGCGAAGGTGATCTCTCCCCTGGATTTTCGAATGCCCTTTTTCATTAAATAATTCCCTCCGAGCCGAGTCTCTTGGTAATCCGGTTCGCCCCGACCACCAGAATAAAGGAGACGGCGGACTTGCACAGGCCGATCGCGGCAGCGTAGGAATACTTTCCGCCGGTAATGCCCGTCCGATAGATGTACGTCTCGAAAACATCCGCCACTTCGTAAGTGGCAGTACTGTAGAGGTTGAAGATCTGATCGAAGTTGTCCTCAAGGACGCGCCCGACTGCAAGAATGAGCATAACAGCGATGATCTCGGAGATTCCCGGAAGGGTGATGTACCGGATCTGCTGGAGCTTGTTTGCGCCGTCCACCCTGGCAGCCTCGTACAGATCCTGGTCGACGCCTGTGATGCCCGCGAGGTAGACGATGGAACCGTACCCGATATTCTTCCAGATCTCACTGATGATCAGCAGCGTGCGGAAGTGCTGCTTGGAGGCGAGGTAGTATACCGGCTCCATTCCCAGGAGCTGCCGGAAGACATTGATCGGACCGCCGTCCGGGGAGAGCAGGATCTGCATCAGGCCCGCCACGACAACCCAGGAGAGGAAATACGGCATATACGTTATTGTCTGAACTGCTTTCTTGGCATGAGAGTTCTGCACCTCGTTGATCATGATGGCGAGGATGATCGGCGTAGGGAAGTAGAAAACGATGCGCATAAGGCTGATGATCAGAGTGTTGGAAAACAGCCTTTTAAAATAGATGGAACTGAAAAACATCTTGAAATACGTCAGCCCGACCCAGGGGGCCTCCGCGATGCCCTTAAAGCCGCCTCCGCCTCCGAGATAGTTCTTGAAGGCGATGACTACGCCATACATGGGAACATACCGGAAAACAAGGATGATAATCATTCCGGGCACAATCATCAGGTGCAGGAACCGGTATTTCCAGATCTTTTCAGCGAACCAACGGCTGAATCCTTTGTTTGGTGTTTTTTCCCTATTCATGTGGACTGCAGCCCTCCCGGCATTTCCCTAAGAACCCTGCGAAACTCCCGCGTCCCGCCTTTATTTTCTCTGATTTAAGTCTAGCTACCTGCTTATTTCGGTGTAAACAAGACTTTCTGTGAATGGATGGTAAATACGGCCAGTAGTGCGAAATACTTCATCCTTTATCAAATTGTCCTATATAGAAGAGTTTTTTCCGGTGCTACACTGAAAATGCCTGATGAGCGCCTGATGCGTGCCGTCGGGTACGTTTTGCAGGTATTTACAGTTAGGAGGTATGTATGGATTTTTCAGGAATTCCCATTATTGACAACCACGTTCATCCCGGAGTGGTCGACCAGATCCGGAAGGCTGTCAATTTCTGTGTCACGCAGTACCCAATTGAGGAGCGGGACCGCAGAAATCTCGTCTCCTATCGGATGTTCATCGCGGCGCTCCGCAGGTATTTTGATATGGCCGGGGCAACGGACGAAGAGGTGATGACGGAAAGAGACCGCAGGTATGCCCTCGATCCCCGCGCCTACATCCAGAAGGTCATGACCGATGCCAATATCCAGGGACTTGTTTGTGACATTGATTCCCCCGTCTCGGCGTACTGGACCGGAAAATACCGTACGGATGAGGATCTTGCCGCTTTCGTGAACGCCTACGAGCCGGAGATCGGCGTTGCCAAGATTATCCGGATTGAGGTGGCGTATAACAAGCGGCTTAAGGAGAAGCTGGAGTTCAAGGAATTCTGTGACACCTTCTTCCGCGATATGGAGGAAGGAATTCAGAAATATAACGTCGTAGGTATTAAGACCATCATCGCGTACTTTACCGGTCTTGCGGTCAAGGCGCCGAGTGAGGAAGAGGCGAAGAAGGCCTACGAGGCGTTCCTGACGGATCCCTCCGATTTCGAATCCGAGAAGATCTTCCGTGACTATATGCTGCATCTGGGCATGGCGCTGTGCGCCGACAAGGGACTGCCCCTTCAGGTGCACACCGGTTTCGGCGATGCCCCGTGGGCACCATTAACCAGAGTTTCT
>JAFUAE010000009.1 GCA_017460845.1 Lachnospiraceae bacterium | reverse complement strand
CGGTCAAGATGCTGGTCGTGGTTGTCGCCCATCTCGCCGTAGATCTTGGTGATCAGCTTGCTGGTGCCTGCGTAGAAAAAGAAACTGCCGTCGTTGCCGGGCTCCAGATTCGGAAACTTCGCCTTGATGGCTTCATCCATCATATCAATGACAAACGGATACATGGATGTATAAATCACCAGCTCTCCGGATACGCTTTCCGCATCATCCGCGTCATCCGCCTCTTCCGCTTCTGCGGCCGTCGTCTCTTCCTGCTGTGCCGCAGCGGTTTCGGAAGCTGTCGTCTCAGCTGCCGCGGCTGTTGTTTCCGCCGCCGGTGCCGGGGCTGACTTGCAGCCCGCAAGCATAAGCATGCACATGCCGAGAAGCAGTGCAATATGTTTTTTCATTTTTCTATCCCCCTGATTTCAATAATCTTTCATATAAAATATTTCAGGCGCCGCCTTGTGCGGCTAAGTCCCAAACAGTTAATTTTTACCACATTCATACCTGCTTTTCAAGTTTGCAATTCCGCCGAAGCTCACTCACCGAAGGGCGCTCAGATAAATACTTCTGGCGGTCTTGCCGCCGGCTTGGTACAATAGCAGTACCTGAAGGAACGAAGGGAGGTATCATTCATTGAAATCTTACCGGGAATTTGACAATCAGCTTCAGCGTATGCTGCGCAGGATCGGCGCAGAGACGCTTTCTTATCATGAAGATGAATTCTGGATGATCCAGTCGGATTTTGAATTTATCGAATATTATGCGGCCAAAAACAGACTGATCAATACGGCAGCCGCGCTGCAGCTTGCAAGAGGGCTGCATGACGGCGTCTACAGAAAAGCAACCGTGATCAGAGACGATGTCTCCTATAAGCTTCCCTATGTGATCCATCCGATCCAGGTCTGCAGAGTCCTGATCGAGCTGAATATTCCGCTGCCGCACGAAGAGCTCGATATTCTCTTTGCTTCCGCGCTCTGCCACGACATGCTCGAGGATATTGAATTTCCACGGAACGGAAGAGAACTCACTGAGGACTACGGACTGGATGAGAAGGTGCTGGAAACCGTCCGGGCCGTCACAAAGCGCAGGGATTTCACGGAAGAGGAGGAGCTTCAGCATTTCAAGGCGATTGCACGTCATAAGCTCGCGATGCTGGTAAAGGCCGCGGACCGCGGGAATAATGTCGAAGACCTGTATAACCGTTCATCCTGGAAGGTGCACGAATATGTCGGCGAAACCAGAAAATACTTCTTCCCCATGCTGAGCTACGGCGCAGAGCACTACCCGGAGCTTGGCTCGACCATTTCCATTATCCGGGACAAGATTTTCAGCCTGACGGTCGCCGCGGAATTCCTCGTGGGCCGTTATGACCAGCAGGAAGCAGAATTCAGGAAGACCCTGGAGGTGCTGCGCAAGGAAAACCTGGAGCTCAGGACGACCTGGAACCGGCTGTGGCATCAGTCCCTGATGGAAGATGAGCAGAAAAGATGAGCAGAAAGGAGACGGACATGAATCAGATCGAGGTACTGTACAGGTTTATCGATCACTACATTTCTTCGCACGCTCTCCGCGATTCCCGGATCGCGCTCAAGGCATCCAGAGAGCTGCTTGAGGGCATCATCCGCATCAACGACGAATTTGACCGGAAAGGCGTACTGCAGCAGACCTACTTCGAGCATGCCCTTTTCGTGACCAAGCTGCTGATTGATCTCAACATTCCCCTGACCGAAAAGGAAACGGATATCCTGATCGCATCGGCGCTGTGCCACGATACCATTGCGCACGCCAATTTCAAAAAATGCGGGAAAGAGCTTACCGAGGATTATCATATGGATCCGAGAGTTTATGAAATCGTCCGCGTTACTACCAAGATCGACATCTGCACGGAAGCCGATCTGCAGAAATTCTATGACAATATCAAGGTCGACAAGCTGGCCGTACTGATTGCCATGGCTGACCGGAGCAATCTCGTGGAAAATGTCTACGCCCTTTCCATTTCGGAAGCTCTGTACTATATCCGCGAGGTACGGGATTACGCCCTTCCGATGTGCAGCTACGCGCTGGAGCATTATCCGGAGATCCACTTCCCGCTGAAGCTGCTCGTCAGCAAGATCCACCGCCTGATCGATGTCACGGACATTATCTCCAGAAGATATCAGGAAAAGGAAAATGCCTACAAAAAAGAGATCATCTCTCTCATGGAAGAAAATGCCAAGCTGAGAGGTCTGATCTCCGGATTGTAAAAATATTTTATGACTGCGTAAATTGAACCGCGTCCTGATCCGCTTTATATTCCGCCCAGAATTGATCGGCCTGATCTCTTGAAACTTCATTTTCGTCCAGCAGGTAAACCGTCTCCGGGCCGGCTGTTCCCTCCGGACCGTGATTCGGCTCGTAGGTATCTGCTTTTGCCGTTTCTTTAAGACTGCCGTCCGAGAGTGTGTAAAGCATCAGGTGTGCCTCGCCGGACAGTCTGGAATAATAAACCAGAGTATTGTCAGCGGCATGATAATACCAGGACTCTCCTCCCGCACCGCCGATTTCCTGCAGGATCACCGGGGTACCGCCGTAAAATGTCATGAGCTGCGCCTTCTGCTCCGCCCCGACAAACGCCTTCTCCGTACTTGACAGGAACAGCTCATCCGTGCCGTCTCCGTTGATATCCAGAAGCTGATAATACGGAAACTCCGCTCTCACCGCGTCGTCCTTCAGCACATCCGCGTACCACTCTCCCGCCGCAGTCGCAGCTTCTGATACAGCCGCGGCTTCTGATGTAACCGGAGCTGTTGCTGCAGCTTCGGAAGAACCGGAACCCGCCGAGGCCGCAGAGGTACCGGAATCCGCAGTCTTACCGCCGCATCCCGCTAATGCTGCGATCATAGTGAAAACCAATATGACGCCTGTTGAATTTTTCGATTTCATTCTAAATTTCATTCTAAATATCTCCGCATTTAACATTTCCAGATTTTCTTTTCATCACTGATATCATATCACATTCCGGCATGGTAATATATGAGCTAAGGGACAAATGAACAAAATTTGCAAGGACGAGCAGGCTCATCATGGGATCATGACTTTTGACCTTGCCTCATATATCAGGATTTAAAAATACAGGAGAACAGCTATGAGAATCAGACATTCGGCAGAACAGGATCTTGACAGAATGATGGAAATCTACAGCGGCGCCAGAAAATTTATGGCGGAGCATGGAAACCCTCACCAGTGGGGTCCGACTAACTGGCCCCCGGAAGAATTGATCCGCAATGATATAAAAAGCGGTAACAGCTATGTCTGCCTGAATGACGCTGGAAATGTCATCGGCACCTTCTACTTCATTCAGGGAAAAGATATCGAACCGACCTACAGAGACATTTCAGAGGGGGCATGGCTTGATGACAGCCCCTACGGGGTCGTCCACAGAATTGCGAGCGACGGCTCCGAACGCGGGATCGGGACCTTCTGCATCAATTGGGCCTTCGAACAGTGCGGACATCTGCGGATCGATACCCACGGAGATAATCACACCATGCAGGAACTTCTTCGGAATCTGGGCTTTATCCACTGCGGAACGATTCACGTTGAGGAAGACAATTATCCACGCCTGGCGTTTGAGAAAACAAATCATAAGTCTCTTCGGTAACTGTCATTGACAATTGCTCTGCCTGCATTTCACCGGCTGGTATTATTTGCTACAATCATATCTGAGACATACCTTCGACAGATGCGTTCACGGGGATGACAGGGTTATGATGCCGGAAGCGCTCTGTTCCGAAAGGGAAACCACTTCATCTTACAAGGAGGGATCATCATGATTGGACGCCAGGTACTTCTTACAAACAGAGCATTTACTTTGGAAGAGCTTTATGATTTCATGACCGAGCACTGGGACGTCAATGAAGGCGGCCGGTTCGTGATTGGAAGACCGACGAAAGCCTCTATTGAAGAGTATATTCTCCTCCCTGCAACCAACCGATTTATGACGATCGTATATGCGCGCAAAGCCGGAGGATTGTTTTCTAAAGAGAATAAAGTGATCCTTTCAACGGCGGATACGCCCGCAGGAGCCCTTGAAGGCCTGGGGCAGACCATTCCGACGGGAAACATTTTCATCGGAGCCGCCCAGATGAAGAGTCTGAGTTCCTACGAGAAGGAACGGAAAGGCCCCGCAGAGGACGTCCTTCAGCGCTATACGGCGTATATGAAGAAGCTCCTCGGCGAGGCCGGCTATCTTAAAAACTGATTAAACTTCGTGGCAGCTTCGCTGTCACTACGCATACATGAAAGTAACACTCGAACTGCGTCTTCGACTTGTTCTCGTTAACTTTCATAGTAAATTTTTCCGATTATTCCCCGAATAAGGTCGTGAACCTCACATGACTAAAGTCACGTGCTTCCTGATGCGGCTTCACGCCGCAGGCTGCTTTAGGCAGCCGGTCCCTTCCCCCGGCAGTCCGCCGGACCCTTAGCTCCGCTTTCTTACGATCAGCTTTACCACAGACCCGCTATCTGCCGGCAGGACTGCCTGTATCTACGCGCTTTCTCCCATCACTCTGATCAGTGCCAGGAGGTCTGCGTAGACGCAT
>JAFUAE010000088.1 GCA_017460845.1 Lachnospiraceae bacterium | reverse complement strand
ACGAAAAAAGAAAGCTTGCTTTCTTTTTTGAGGACATTTGACAAGGCAACAAGTATGAGCAATAAAGGCACGCGAGCAAAGCGAGCGGGGCGAGTTGCGAATACTTGTGAGCGATGCGAGAGTTGCTTTGGCAACGGAGCAGCGCGCAGCTTATAGATACAGAAGCCTGCAGAAAGAACAGGAGATTTTAGATAAATGAAAAAACCGATCGTAGCCGTGGTCGGGCGTCCGAATGTCGGCAAGTCCACATTGTTCAACGCCCTTTGCGGTGAAAATTTAAGCATAGTTGAAGATACCCCCGGCGTGACCAGGGACCGTATTTACGCGGACTGCGACTGGCAGAATTACGAATTTACGCTGGTCGATACGGGCGGTATCGAGCCGGAGTCGGATGATGTGATACTCCGGCAGATGAGAGAACAGGCTGAGATCGCCGTGGAGACAGCGGATGTGATCCTGTTCATGGTGGATGTCAGGACAGGAGTCACCGATGCGGACCATACGGTTGCAGACATGCTGCGCCGCTCCAAAAAGCCTGTCATTCTCTGCGTCAACAAGGTCGACAGCTTTCAGAAGCAGATGAATGACATATATGAGTTTTATAATCTTGCGATGGGAGATCCGTATCCGATCTCGGCATCCGGCAAACAGGGCCTCGGCGACATGCTTGACGCCCTTGTGCAGCATTTCCCGGAGCCGGACGGCAGCGAAGAAGAGGATGACCGTCCGAGGATCGCGGTCATCGGGCGTCCGAATGTGGGCAAATCCTCCATCATCAATAAGCTCATCGGCGAAAACCGTCTGATCGTCTCCGATGTGGCGGGGACCACCAGGGATGCCGTGGATGCAGTCGTGAAGCATAACGGCGAAGAATATATTTTTATTGATACGGCCGGATTGCGCAGAAAATCAAAGATCAAAGGGGATATCGAACGGTATTCCATTATCCGTACGGTGGCAGCGGTCGACCGGTGCTCCATTGCGGTAATCGTGATCGACGCCACACAGGGCGTGACGGAGCAGGACACCCACATCGCCGGCATTGCCCATGAGAGAGGAAAGGGCGCGATCATTCTCGTTAACAAATGGGATGCGGTCGAGGATAAAAATGACAAGACGATCTACCGTTTTACCGAGGAGATCCGGAAAAAGTTTTCCTTCATGCCGTACGCGGACATTATGTTTGTATCGGCAGAGACCGGACAGCGGCTGATCAAGCTTTATGATGAAATCGACCTGGTGCGCCAGTATCAGAACATGAGAGTCCAGACCGGCGTGCTCAACGATATCATGGCGGAGGCGGCAGCCATGCACGAGCCGCCGCAGGACAAGGGCAAGAGGCTCAGACTGTACTATACGACACAGGTCAGCGTCAATCCGCCGACATTTGTCATTTTTGTAAATGATAAGGAGCTTTTCCATTTCTCCTATCTCAGATATATTGAAAACCGCTTCAGGGAAGCGTTTCAGTTTACCGGCACCCCGGTACACTTTATTATCAGGGAACGGAAGGAAAAAGATCAGTAATGTTTAGAATCGTATGTCTGATCCTGGGATTCGCGTTCGGAAGCATTCCGACCGGATTCCTGGTAGCAAAATTATATGGAAAGGACCTGCGCAGGATGGGCTCCGGCAATACCGGGAGCACCAATGCGCTGCGGACGCTCGGGAAGAAAGCCGGCGCCATGACCTTTGCGGGAGATCTGCTGAAGGCGCTGATCCCTCTCTTCATTACTGCGCAATTGTACGGTTCTGCAGAGGAGACGCGCTACCTGGTCACGATGTATACCGGTCTTGGTGCGGTGCTGGGACATGATTTTTCCCCATGGCTGCATTTTAAGGGCGGAAAGGGGATCGCTTCCTCAGGCGGCGTGATCCTGTTTAGCGACCCGGGCTTTTTCGGACTGGTCCTTGGCGCCCTGATCGTAGTTGCCGGGTTATCCGGCTATGTATCGCTGGGCTCCCTGACTGCGGCCGTGATCTATCTGGGCGTGCAGGCTTACCTGATCCTCAGCGGGGCATCCTTCGGCTGGAAGCAGTATCCGCAGACATTTTCGAAGGCCTGCGTGCCGGAGCTTCTGGTGCTTGCCCTGATTATGGGAGGACTTGCAATCTGGCGCCATAAGGCCAATATCGTACGTCTTATGAACGGGACAGAAAATAAATTCATTCAAAAAAATAAAGGAGCAAACGGAAACAAATGAAAACATCGTATTTGCCGGCATGGACGATCGGGGAAGACTGTTATGACAGAGTATATGAGATCGTCAGACGTTATGGAAACAGGGCAGCCGTGATCGGCGGAAAAACAGCACTTTCAAAAGGATACGGACTTCTGGAGAAAGCCCTTGCCGGCACTGATATGGAGCTTACGGACCCGATCTGGTTCGGAGGAGAAGCAAGCTATGAAAATGTTGACAGACTGATGGCGATGCCGGAGGTCAGGGATGCGGATATGATCTTTACATTCGGCGGAGGCCGTGCGATCGATACCGGAAAATGCACTGCGGATAAGCTCGGAAAGCCGTTTTTCACCTTCCCGACACTTGCATCCAACTGCGCTCCCTGCACCGCGCTCTGCATTATGTATTACCCGGACGGCTCTGCGAGAGATAATTACTATCCGAAGCATTGCCCGAACCATACCTTTATTCATTCCGGCATTATTGCCGATTCTCCGGCGGAGTACTTCTGGGCGGGGATCGGAGATGCCATGTCAAAAGAATTTGAGTCCGAATTTACATCGAGGAAGGCACGCGAGGAGGGCAGGATCCTCAATACGCCGCTGATGGGCGTGACCGTTGCCCCGTGCACCACGGCCTCCCTGATCGCACACGGCGCAAAGGCTTATGAGCAGGTGCGCGAAAAGAAAACAGGCAGGGAAATGGAAGAGATCGCGCAGACGATCATCATCACGACCGGCATCGTATCCAACCTGGTCGTCGGAACGATCCAGGATCCGCCGTATTATTTCAACAGCTCACTGGCACATGCATTCTAGTACGGAACCACGATCTGCGAAGGCGCAGAGAAGCATCTTCACGGCGAAGTCGTGGCGCTGGGCGTCCTGGTGCTGCTGACCTTTGACGGGAAGCTGGAAATGCGGGATAAGCTGATCGGTTTCTATAAGTCGATAGGACTGCCGACCTGCATGGCGGATATTGAACTGGACCTTAAGGATATCGACAAGCTGACGGATAAGGCTGCGACCTTCCTGGAGTGGGGAAAGGCACCTCTCGAGGTTCCTTACGAGATCACGAAGGATGCATTTAAGCAGGCGATCCTTGACACGGATGCAGCCGGCAGATAAGCGTGCGAGAGGCATGGTATCCGCACAGCGTATTCTGAGAAAAGTTCGCTGACAGGCCGGCGTGCAGCAATCACCTAAAAGCCGCACACCGGCAGAACAGCAGCAATCATAACAAAACCACACAACTAGTACAGCAATAGAACGGGGGTATTGCGGATGAAGCTGACATTTATCGGAGCAGATCATGAAGTAACCGGGTCACAGCATCTGGTCGAGACGAAGGATATCAAGATCCTTGTTGACTGCGGTATGGAACAGGGCAGAAATATTTATGAAAATGCCGAGCTTCCCTGCAGCTATAAGGAAATCGATTATATTCTGCTGACGCATGCACATATCGATCATTCCGGCATGATCCCGTTTGCTTATGTGCAGGGATTTAACGGAACCATCCTTTCCACGACGGCTTCACGTGACCTTGATGCGATCATGCTCCTTGACAGCGCCCACATCCAGGAAATGGAAGCGGAATTTGCAAACAGAAAGGGCAAGAGAGCCGGCAGGGAGCCTGTTGAGCCTGCCTATACGGTTGCCGATGCGCAGAAGGTCATCAGCCTGTTCAGAGCAGTGCCGTACGGAGAGGTCACAGAGCTTTCCGATACCGTAAAGATCCGCTTTGTCGACGCTGGGCATCTGCTGGGGTCGGCTTCGATCGAAATGTGGATCAATGAGGACGGAGTCGAGAAAAAGGTCGTTTTCTCGGGAGATATCGGACATGATGATAAACCGATCATCAAGGATCCGACCTACATTACGGAGGGTGCCGATTATGTGCTGATGGAATCCACCTACGGATCCCGTCTCCATGAAAAAGATGTAGATCATCTGGAGGATCTCAGAAGGATCATCCAGGAGGCGCTGGACCGGGGCGGAAACATTGTCATACCGGCATTTGCGGTCGGACGTACACAGGAGCTTCTGTATCTGATCAAGCAGTTGAAGGACAGGCAGATGATCCACGGCCATGACGGATTCCCGGTCTATGTGGACAGCCCGCTGGCAGTGGAGGCTACCAATATTTTCATGAATGCGCCGCATGAATGCTTCGACGAGGAAATGAAGGAACAGCTGGACCAGGGCATCAATCCGATCAGCTTCCCGGGCCTGACCTTAAGCGTGACGACGGAGGAATCCACTGCGATCAACACCAATCCGGAGCCGAAGGTGATCCTGGCTGCTGCGGGTATGTGCAATGCCGGACGTATCAGGCATCATCTGAAGCATAATCTCTGGAGGCCGGAATGCTCGGTCGTATTCGCCGGCTATCAGGCGGAGGGTACACTCGGCAGGGTGCTTCAGGACGGAACCGACGCGGTCAAGCTTTTCGGAGAAGAAATCAAGGTTTCGGCACATATTGAGACAATGAAGGATATGAGCTCCCACGCGGACCAGGCGGAGCTCCTTGAATGGGCAAAGGCAATCGGTAAGGTCTCCAGATTCTTCCTGGTCCACGGCGAGGATGAATCCATGGAAGTGCTCTCCAAGCTTGTTGCGGAGCAGACGGGAAATGTTGTGGAATGCCCGTATTCCGGAGCGGAATTCGATCTGGCCAAAAATGAATGGATTAAGATCACGGAGCCGATCCCGTACAGGAAGCCTGAAGTCTCCGAGCAGACACCGCAGGCGGAAAGCAAGAATGCGGCAACGAGGGAGCTGGATGATGCTCTGCGTGTCCTTGAGGAACAGGTCGAAAAGCTCAGAGAAGGTGCAAATAAGGATAAGCGCAAGCTGGCGGCACAGATCCTCCGTCTTGCCGAAAAATATACCTTTGAGGAGTAAGAAAGTTTCATGAGCGTAGTCAGTATTTTTACAGACGGAGCCGCCAAGGGCAATCCGGACGGCCCCGGGGGATACGGGACGATCCTGAGATTTGTCAGCAGCGACGGTGTCGTGCATGAAAAGGAAATCTCCCAGGGTTATCTCCGGACGACCAATAACAGGATGGAACTGATGGCTGCGATCGCCGGGCTGGAAGCCTTGAACAGGCCGTGTCTGATCGACCTCTACAGTGATTCCAAATATCTGATCGATGCGTTCAACCAGAAATGGATCGAGAAATGGGTAAAAAATAACTGGAAGAGAGAGCGCAGCGGTCCGGTCAAGAATGTGGATCTCTGGAAAAGGCTGCTGAAGGCAATGCAGCCGCATAAAGTGAATTTTATCTGGGTGAAGGGGCATGATGGACACCCGGAAAACGAACGCTGCGACAGGTTGGCCTGCGATGCGGCATTGAGCAGCAACCTGGTCGCGGATGAAGGATTGGAAAACAGTAACTGATGAAACAGGAGATGATATTTCATGGATGATACAGGCAGAAGAACGGTTCTGATCATTGAGGATAATGATATTAACCGGGAAATGCTGAGTTTGATTCTTGAAAATGATTACAATGTTCTTCAGGCGGAAAACGGAAGAGAAGGTCTGGATATCCTCTCCGAGCACGGAGACAGGATCTCTCTGGTACTCCTGGATATCAATATGCCTGTCATGAACGGCTATGAATTTATGGATGAGGTCCGCAGTACGCCCTCTCTTGCACATGTGCCGATAATTGTAACGACATCAAACGACGCGGTCGATGATGAGATCCAGTGCCTGAAAAAGGGCGCTTCCGATTTCGTAGTCAAGCCTTATAATTCAGAGGTAGTCAGGCACCGTGTCGATAATATGATCCATCTGAGAGAGGCTTCTTCGCTGATCCAGGTGATCGAGCATGATATGCTGACCGGGGTGCTGAACCGGGAAATCTTTTTCTGGAATGCCGAGCGGATCATGAGGGATGCGCCGGATCAGGATTTCGACCTCGTGTGCACGGATATTTCAGGCTTTAAGTTTGTCAATGAAGTCTACGGAAAGGAAGAAGGAGACCGCCTGCTCAGGCAGAACGGCCGTGAGATAGCCGGCCGACTCGGCAGCGGTGAGATCGTGGGCAGGATCGGAGGGGATGAATTTGCATTCCTCGTGAAGCATAAAACAAGGGAGGCCCATGAAGCGCTCACCGCGCATCTGAATGAGGCCCTCACCGGAAGCTTCGGATCAAAGGTCCTGATCAAGACAGGCGTCTACCATACCGGCACTTCCCGGGAAGAACGCGATCTGACGGCGGCGGCAATGTGCGACCGCGCGAGACAGGCGATCGATATTATCAAGAACCGTTATAACCAGAACTGCGGTTTCTTTGATGACGAAATGCGCCGTGATCTTGAATTTGAAAAATTCATCACCGACAATATGGAGCAGGCGCTCGCCGAGGAACAATTCCAGGTCTATTACCAGCCAAAGCACAGACTGGATTCGGGACTGCCCGGAGGTGCAGAGGCGCTTGTGCGCTGGATCCATCCGGAAAAGGGAATGATGAAGCCCGGACTCTTTATACCGATTTTTGAGGCGAACAGGTTTATCTCCAGGCTCGATTATTATATGTATGAGCATGTGTGCATGGACCTCAAACGCTGGAAGGAGATGGGGATCCCGCTGGTGCCGGTGTCGATCAATGCTTCCAGGCATGATTTTGAACAGCCGGATTATGTGAGTCAGCTTGACGATCTTACGCACAAATACGGGATCGATCATGAACTGCTGCACATAGAGGTGACGGAGTCGGCATATACGGACAATTCCGTCATGATCGACAACTGCATCTCAGAGCTGCATGAAAAAGGCTTCAGGGTCGAACTGGACGATTTCGGCACCGGATACTCCAACCTGGTCAGCCTGAATGATTTTCATTTTGACGTGCTGAAGCTGGACATGGGTCTGATCCGCAAGCTGGGAACAGACAGGGAAAAGAACATTCTGGACTTTGTCATCAGTATTGCGGAATGGCTGAATATGGAGACCGTTGCAGAAGGCGCGGAGAGCAGGGAGGAAATAGAGACCCTGAAGGCAAAGGGCTGTACCTCCGTGCAGGGATATTATTATTCAAAACCGCTTTCCGGAAAGGATTTTGAGGCGTACCTGAAGGAAAAAATGAATCTTTAGAGTCACTTTGGAAGCGGTCCGGAGCAGCGGCTTATATTCACGGCAACGCTTTGGCAAAGCATGGAAGTTGTTTTCTGAAATAAAGGAGAGGAAAGATATGAATGTGATCGAGTGCTATGGTTTGATCGGCGATTACAAGGATGTTTCAAGCAGGCTGCCGAACGATGCTCTGATAAAAAGATTTCTCGGGAAATTCACCCAGGATCAAAGCTTTGGAGAGCTGAAAGCGGCGCTGGAAGCAGAAGATACGGAAAATGCTTTCCGCGCTGCACATACGCTGAAGGGCGTCTGCGCCAATCTCAGCATTACGAATCTGGGCGCGGATGTGATAGAAATTACCGAGAAACTGCGCGGCGGCAATCTGGATGAGGCCAGAAAACTCTTCCCGCAGGCCGAGGAAAAGTACCGGATGACAATGGAAGCAATCGCAAAGCTGGATTGATAAAGATTTGCGGGGTTTCCCCAGGTATTTCGGATAATCAAAGTTGAGTAGGGTTTCCCCAGGTATTTCAGGGTCAGACTTTAGGGTCTGGCCCTGTCTGTTTTTGTTTGCAGTATCAGTAACCGGTCGTGTTCCCGAGATAGCGGCTGTTGCCGAAGCCCAGGATAATTGAAAAGACCGGGTTCAGGACCATCAGACCGAAGGCATACAGATATCCGTGTCCGAAAGAGCGGGAGAGCTTGATATTTTTCAGAAAGGTCAATACAAAAACCGCCATGGAAGCAAGATTTACCAGCATGGACGGCTCCTCTGCAGGATCGGACGGGCCGAGGAACAAAACGACTGCGCTGCAGAACAGCATGGCGAAAAACGCCGTCGTATCCCAGCAGTGCCTGAAAATAAAATAATCATTGAGGAAAGGAATGAGAGAAAACCAGCCGGGTTCACCCATTTTCACGAAAATCTTCCATTTTCCGATAACACTGAGGATATAGTACAGAAAGACCAGCATATAATAAGCTGCAATAAATGAAAGTAAAAGTTGGATCATTCTTTGAATTTTCTCCTTTTGCACAATTACACTTAGCTATCATACCGTCGGAAGTCGGAAACTGCAATATGGTTTTATTTGCGGCCCAGGCTGTTATTTCAGTGACCGGCCGGTCATTACCAGTCACGAAAAAAACAGTAGTAATTTTAGAAAAGTTTTAGAACTGAATACAAAAATTTTAGCACTCGAAGGTTGACATTGCTAACAGAAGGATATATACTATGTCTCGTTCGGTGGAAGCAGGACTTTTCGCCGGATTCATTTACAGAAAGATTACTGACAGCCGGGAGCAGGCTGCAGCTTGATTTAAGGAGGTTTATCATGAAGTTGGTTCCGTTGGATGACAAGGTTGTTTTAAAGAAGATCCAGGCTGAGGAAACTACAAAATCCGGTATCGTTCTGACCGGTCAGGACAAAGAGAAGCCGGCACAGGGCGAGGTCATTGCAGTTGGTCCGGGTGGTGTGATCGACGGCAAGGAAGTCAAGATGCAGGTCAAGGCTGGAGATAAGGTCGTATATTCCAAGTATGCAGGCACAGAAGTCGAGCTGGACGGAGAAAAGTTCCTTATCGTTAAGCAGGGCGACATTCTCGCAATTATGAAATAAGCTTGATTTAAGTTTTGCGAAATCAGATATGCCGCTGTCCGGCAAAGCGAAAGGGCAGCCGGCATTTGCAGATATTAAACTTCGTGCCAACTTTGTTGGCACTACGTATACATGAAAGTAACACTCGAGCTGCATCTGCGACTTGCTCTCGTTAACTTTCATAGTAACTGTATGTGACAGATTAAAAAGAGGTAAGAAAAATGGCTAAGGATATTAAATACGGCGTAGATGTCCGTAAGGCAATGGAAACAGGCGTTAACAAGCTTGCTGATACGGTCAGAGTTACACTTGGACCGAAAGGAAGAAACGTAGTTCTCGACAAGAAATTCGGCACTCCGATGATCACCAACGACGGTGTAACGATCGCAAAGGAGATCGAGCTTGAGGATGCTTTCGAGAACATGGGAGCACAGCTTGTAAAGGAAGTTGCAACCAAGACAAATGATACAGCAGGTGACGGTACAACTACAGCAACAGTTCTTGCACAGGCAATGATCAATGAGGGTATGAAGAACCTTGCTGCAGGCGCAAACCCGATCGTTATGCGTAAGGGTATGAAGAAGGCCGCAGATGCTGCGATCGATTCCATTCACAGCATGGCAAAGGCTGTCAGCGGCAGATCCCAGATCAGCCGTGTTGCTGCAATTTCCGCTTCTGACGATGCAGTCGGCGAGATGATTGCAGACGCTATGGAGAAGGTATCCAAGGACGGTGTCATCACCATTGAAGAGTCCAAGACAATGAGAACCGAGCTTGACCTTGTGGAAGGCATGCAGTTT
>JAFUAE010000087.1 GCA_017460845.1 Lachnospiraceae bacterium | reverse complement strand
CTCCCACAATCCTGCTGGCCATTCGTAATCCGTGGGGCCCCTTCTACGCTCCGCTTCGGTCGGTGCTAAACGCGTGCCACTGGCACGCAGCACCCCACTGCTTACTCATGTCCAGCGGGCCCCAAGCCAGTGCTCCCACTGATGAGCAAGCTCATCATGGGATCATGGCTTTTGACCCTTACATCATATTATTCTAAACTGCATCAGGACCCGATCAGGTCGCTCAGCTTTTTCTGTGAAAAGAAATCATGCACAAGCCTGTCATATTCCTCCCACATCGGAAGCGTCTGGCAGTCTGCCCGCCGCGGGCAGGGCGTACTACGATCCGTCAGGCAGGCAACGGGAGAAAGAGATCCCTCCATCAGCTCCAGGATCTCTCCGATATTATATTCTTCAGGCTTACGGCAGAGCTTATAACCGCCGCCCTTGCCGCTTGCGCCGGTCAGCAGGCCGCCGCCCACCAAGTCTTTCACAATAATTTCCAGATACTTCTTGGAAATTCCCTGTCTTGCAGCAATTTCCTTTAATGGAATATACTCTCCGTCTTCATGTTCAGCCAGGTCGAGCAGGACCCGGATCGCATAACGGCCTTTCGTTGAAATCATTATCGTTCCCGCCTTATGATCAGTCAGATTTTGTAATCGGATTTTGCCGGTGCAGAGACTGCCGGCTGCATTTTTTTGCGTAATTCGGGCAATTGTCCCGATACACAGTATACTCCAAAGCAGGAAATGAAATCAAGAACTATTTACCCATTGACATAGTAGGCGAATGGGAATATAATGAGCTCGCACTTGGGATATTCCCAAAACAGAAAGCAATGAAACGGTCAGTCCTGACCTGCTGTCAGGGATCTGACCGCCGCAAATCTATTGCAGGAGGAGATTACAGCGTGATTTATGCAGACAATGCCGCAACCACCAGAATGAGCGACGCGGCTATCCATACGATGACGACCGTAGCGCAGGAAAATTACGGAAACCCTTCGAGCCTCTACGGCCTGGGCCAGAGAGCAAAGGAAATCCTGGAAAAAGCAAGAGAAGATATTGCCGCGGTGATCGGCGCAAGCCCGCGTGAAATTATATTCACATCGGGAGGCAGCGAAGCGGACAACCAGGCGCTCCTCTCGGCTGCGGAGGCGGGACGGCGCAAAGGGAAAAAGCACCTGATTTCTACGGCCTTTGAGCATCATGCGATTCTTCACACCCTGCAGAAGCTGGAGAAGGAAGGCTTTGAGGTTACACTGCTGGATGTGCATGAGGACGGCATCGTCCGGCCGGAGGAAGTGGAAGCGGCGATCCGGGAAGATACATGCCTGGTAACCGTCATGTATGCCAACAATGAGATCGGCACCATTCAGCCGATCCGCAGGATCGGAGAGATCTGCCGCAGGCACGGCGTCCTGTTCCATACGGATGCGGTGCAGGCGATCGGGCACATCCCTGTAAATGTTGCCGACGATAACATTGATATGCTCTCCTCCTCTGCACACAAGTTCCACGGCCCGAAAGGCGTCGGATTCTTATATGTAAAGAAGGGAGCGCCGCTTTTTAATCTGATCGAGGGCGGCGCACAGGAACGAGGCAGGCGTGCAGGCACGGAAAATGTTCCCGGCATTGCAGCTATGGCGACAGCGCTTACGGAGATCAACGCAAAGAGAGAGAAAAATGCGGCGGATCTGATCCCGAAGAGAGACCGGCTCATCGAAGGTCTGAAGGAAATCCCGCATTCCGCGCTCAACGGAGACGCTGTCTGCAGACTTCCGGGAAATGTCAACTTCTGCTTTGAAGGCATCGAGGGCGAATCCCTGCTCCTGCTGCTGGATGATAAGGGAATCATGGCATCCTCCGGAAGCGCATGTACATCGGGTGCGCTAGATCCGAGCCATGTGCTGCTTGCCATCGGCAGAGTGCATGACGTGGCGCACGGATCCCTGAGACTGAGTATCGGTGAGGGCATCACGGATGAGGAAATCGAAGAAATCATCCGCTCGGTCAAAGAGGTCGTAGCCTATCTTCGCGGCTTCTCCCCGATCTGGAGAGACCTGCAGTCCGGAAAGCGGAAATATATATTATAAGCTCTCAGAAAGTGGAAGATTTACGGGCGAACAAAGTACGCACGGTAAATCGGACACTTGATGAGGCAACAAGTATGAGGAAAAAAGCTGCGCGCAGCAAATAATGAGTTCTCAGAAAATGGAAGGAAAAAACAATGGCACTCTACAGTGAAAAAGTAATGGATCATTTCCGTAATCCGCGCAACGTCGGCGTGATCGAGGACGCAGACGGCATCGGTGAAGTGGGAAATGCAAAATGCGGCGATATTATGAAAATGTACCTGAAGATCGAGGACGAGGTCATTCAGGATGTGAAATTTGAAACCTTCGGCTGCGGCAGCGCGATCGCTTCCAGTTCCATGGCCACGGAACTGATCAAGGGCAAGCCGGTATCCGAGGCAATGAAGCTGACCAATCAGGCAGTCGCCGAGGCACTGGACGGGCTCCCGGATTACAAGATGCACTGCTCCGTCCTTGCGGAAGAAGCAATACAGGCTGCACTGGATGACTATAAAAAGAAAAATTCCAAGTAAAGCTATAAAACCTATTGACATGATAGGATTATAGTGATAAGATGCACTCAATCGAACGGAAAACGGTTTTGTCAAGGCATCGTTTCCCACACACGATAGTTCATAACTACCCCCAGTATGAAACAAAGTATTTGTATTTACGAAGCTTAGGAAAGGAAACGCAGATCATGTTTGAGCAGAAGCATTTTGGACAGAATTCTTGCATGTGTTGTCGAATGCTGTACTCCCGGGCATATTTTATGACTGGGACGGCCGGCTGTACCTGCAGCGCGTCTCCAAGGAATTCGATGATCTGAAGCATACATCTTTTCCAATGTCATTTGCCCGGGAGCACCCAAGCCCCGGGCATTTATTTTGGCCCGGGAGCAATCATGAGTCCCGGGCTTTTTCATTTGCATAAGAAATCCCGGAGACTCGCAAAAATCACAAATTGTTGGCAGACCCTTCGATCCGGAAAATAATCCGGAATACAGAGATTAGAACTGAAAAGCACAAAGGAAAAGGAGAACAGATCATGAGTAACTATAGATTTGAAACACTGCAGCTTCACGTAGGACAGGAAACAGCAGACCCCGCAACTGATTCCCGTGCGGTCCCGATTTACCAGACGACATCATACGTCTTCCATAACAGCCAGCACGCAGCTGACCGTTTCGGACTGGCAGACGCAGGAAACATTTACGGCAGACTGAACAACTCGACCCAGGATGTCCTGGAAAGAAGAATCGCAGCTCTTGAGGGCGGCAGCGCAGCGCTGGCACTTGCATCCGGAGCGGCAGCAATCACTTATACCATCCAGGCACTGGCCGCAAACGGCGGACATATCGTAGCCCAGAAGACAATTTACGGCGGCAGCTTCAATCTGCTGAGCCATACACTTCCGCAGTACGGGATTACAACAACTTTTGTCAACGCACATGACCTTTCGGAAATAGAGGGAGCCATTCAGTCCAACACCAGGGCGATCTACCTGGAGACCCTCGGCAATCCGAACAGTGATATCCCGGATATCGACGCAATTGCACAGATCGCACACGGACACGGGCTGCCTCTGGTGATTGACAATACCTTCGGCACACCGTATCTGATCCGCCCGATCGAGCACGGCGCGGATATCGTAGTCCACTCCGCAACCAAATTTATCGGAGGACACGGCACCACGATGGGCGGAATTATAGTTGAAGCAGGAAAATTTGACTGGAAGGCATCCGGAAAATATCCGCAGATCGCGGATCCGAATCCGAGCTATCACGGACTTTCCTTCTACGATGCAGTAGGACCGGCAGCATTTGTCACTTACATCCGTGCAATCCTGCTCCGCGATACCGGTGCCTGCATTTCCCCGTTCAATGCATTTCTCCTGCTGCAGGGCGTTGAGACGCTGTCCCTGAGACTGGAGCGGCATGCGGAGAACACGAAGAAGGTCGTGGAATATTTAAATGCCCATCCGCTGGTGGAAAAAGTCAACCATCCTTCACTCCCGGATCATCCGGATCATGCGCTGTATGAGCGCTATTTCCCGAATGGCGGCGCGACGATCTTCACCTTTGAGATTAAGGGCGGCAAGGAAGAAGCGTGGAAATTCATTGACAGCCTGAAGATATTCTCGCTGCTGGCAAATGTTGCTGACGTCAAGAGCCTGGTGATCCATCCGGCGAGCACGACACATTCCCAGCTGACGGAGGAAGAACTGGCGGACCAGGGCATTTTCCCGAACACCATCCGTCTGTCGATCGGTACGGAGCACATCGACGATATCATCGCGGACCTGGAGCTTGGGTTTGAAGCGCTGAAATAAGCACAATACAAAGTTGCCGGATATTCAGACGGGGTGCCGCAGCATTGAATTCAGAGACTGAAGCGATTAAAATAAACTTCATGACAGCTTCGCTGTCACTACGCATACATAAAAGCAGCGTGTCGCCTTCGCCCGATGGGCCAGGCTCACTGACTTTTATTGTAACAAAACAGGACATCCGGCCTGAATACCGGAAGAAAATAGAGAAAGAAGGGAAGAAATATGTCAAATATTTATAAGGGAACTCTTGGACTGATCGGAAACACACCGCTGGTAGAAGTGGTCAACCTGGAAAAGGAACTCGGGCTGGAAGCGACCGTCCTGGTCAAGCTGGAATATTTCAATCCGGCCGGAAGTGTAAAAGACAGAATCGCGAAAGCGATGATCGAGGATGCTGAGGAGAAAGGTCTGCTGAAAGAAGGATCCGTAATCATTGAACCTACCAGCGGCAATACCGGGATCGGCCTTGCGGCGATCGCTGCAGCCAAGGGATACCGCATTATCCTGACCATGCCGGAAACCATGAGTGTGGAACGCCGGAACATCCTGAAGGCCTATGGCGCGGAGCTGGTGCTGACCGAAGGCGCGAAGGGCATGAAAGGGGCGATCGCAAAGGCAGAGGAACTCGCGAAGGAAATCCCGGGCGGATTTATTCCCGGACAGTTCGTCAATCCCGCGAACCCGGCAATTCACAAGGCGACGACCGGACCCGAGATCTGGAAGGATACGGACGGAAAGGTCGATATCTTTATCGCGGGTGTAGGCACGGGCGGTACCGTGACCGGAGCGGGGGAATATCTGAAGGAGCAGAATCCGGCAGTGCGCGTGGTGGCTTTAGAGCCGGCGGATTCACCCGTCCTTTCCGAGGGCAGGAGCGGATCCCACAAGATCCAGGGTATCGGTGCCGGCTTTGTCCCCGAAGTACTGAATACCGGAATCTATGATGAAATCTTCAAGGCTGAGAGCGCGGATGCATTTGCAGCTGCAAAGCTTCTGGCAAAGACGGAAGGTATCTCCGTCGGCATTTCCTCCGGCGCTGCGCTGCATGCAGCGATCGAGTATGCGAAGAAGCCGGAAAATAAGGGCAAGGTGATCGTAGCCCTGCTTCCGGACAGCGGCGACAGGTATTATTCGACCGCGCTGTTTACGGAATAACAGATAATGCACCGGCTGACGGGGCGATTTAATTTGGGAAGGAAGCTTATTTATGAAGAAAAGATTGATTGGCATTCTGCTGACAGCTGCGCTTGTATCCGGCGTACTGACAGGCTGCGGCAAACCGTCCGGAAGTTCCCAGACTTCGGCTGCTCCTGCCGCGGGAGAAACCAAGGCACAGGTCGAGACGACTGCACAGGCTGCCGCTGCGGCCCAGGCCAGTGAAACTTCTGCGCAGGCAGAAGCAGCGAATGATGAAGAGATTACTATTACTTATGCGCAGTCCAGTGATATTGTCGGATGGGATCCGAGAAATGCACTGTCTACCTTTACAGCTGCAATGATGTACAATGTTTACAGCAGCCTTGTAAGAACAAACGAGGAATTTGAAGTTGTTCCGGATCTGGCGGAATCCTGGGAGGCGGTAGATGACCGGACATATCGCTTCCACCTTCACCAAGGCGTAAAGTTCCATAACGGAGAGGATCTGACCGCGGAGGATATTAAGTATACGATTGATACTCTTCATGAAGAGGATAAGGAGTGGAATCTGAAGGCAGACTTCACATTCTTTAATTGCGAGGTAGAGGATGACTATACCTTGCTGATTAAGACAGAGGAACCGAACCCCTCCACGCTCCGCAGACTGACCTATGTCAAGATCATTCCGAAGGATTATGTAGAAGAAGTTGGAAATGAAGAGTTTGAGAAGCATCCGGTGGGTTCCGGCCCATACAAGTTTGTGAAATGGGAGAAGGATGCCGTGATCGAACTGGAAGCGTTCGATGACTATTTTGGCGGAAAACGTGAGATTGACCATCTGATCTGTAAGATCATCCCGGAAGCATCTGGCAGAATTGCAGCCCTGGAGGCAGGCGAAGTCGATCTGATCTCCAATGTGACCCCGACTCAGCTCGGACGTCTGGAGACCCTTGGCAATATCGCGGTTGAATCCAAGCCCAGTACCAGAAGTGTGTATTTCACCTTCAATTCCTTTGCGGAAGGCTCTCCGGTTCAGGATTTGAAGGTACGGCAGGCCATGAACATGGCAATTGACAACAAGACGATCGTCGCAAGCGTTCTGGACGGGTACGGCGCAGCGGCCGAGCAGCTTCCGATACCTCTGTATGACGGATATGATGATTCCATAGAGGGTTACCCGTATGATCCCGACGGAGCGCGTGCACTTCTTGCCGAAGCCGGATATCCAGACGGATTTGACCTTGAAATCGGTGGATTCTTTACAGATCTTCTGAACGGAAGCGATGTCGTACAGGCAGTTGCGGCTCAGCTTAATGAGGTAGGCATCCGCACTACGATTTACGAGGAAGACAATAACACCACACGCAGCAAATATGGCAATAAGACAACTTATCCTTTGACATTCTTCAGCTGGGGCGGTCCGTATATTGACATGGAGTTGATCATGCGCTGCGTACTCGGGACCGGACAGAGAGCTTCCGCATGGAGTACACCGGAGTGTGATGAGCTTCTCCATAAGCTTGCGACAGTCCCGGGACCGGATACCGATCAGGAGGTCTATACGGCGATCCAGCAGTATGCATTTGAGAATGCCTGCGTTATTCCGATGTACCGCGCTGCTCAGACTTATGCGTATAACAAGGATAAGCTGGAGTGGTCTCCGAGAACTGACGAACTGATGGTTCTGATTGATGCAAAGCCGGTAAAATGATTTCCAGACTTTAATATTTCCGGTATAGGAATCCTGTTCAGGCTGTGTCGGTCATGAACGGCACCCCGAATACAGAACAGAAAGAAAGGGACTGACGATCATCTAATGAACGGCAGTCCCTTTTAGATTTTATAGTTATAGCAGCGTTTCCGGAACCGCGAAAGAGTTTTGTCACTGATCGGCTGCTCCTCAAAGCTTGTGGTATGCAGCGCATACTGGTACCGGGGATCTGACAGATGGGAAATGCTTCCTCGGCAAAGACTTTTGCCCAGGATCATGAGAGAAAAAGGATGATAATTAGTGTACTACTTCCCGTTGTCTTTTAAATTGCCTGCTTTATTGAATTTTTAAGGTTCTTCACACCTTTCAGGTGTGGGATGTTTTAGTCATTTTATGTAAGGAGTCAGGTCTTTATGCTGAAATATTTATCGAAAAGACTTGTACAATCCCTGATTGCGATTTTGGGAATCACGGTGATCGTATTTATTGTACTGAATATTACCGGTGACCCGGTAACACTGATGCTTCCCGAAACAGCATCCTTTGAAGAAATTGAAGCAATGAGACAGAAACTGGGCTTCAATGATCCGATTCTGGTTCAGTACGGCAGGTTCCTGCTTAATGCGGTCAGAGGAGATTTTGGCCTTTCCTACAATTATAACCAGCCGGCACTTGATGTGGTGCTGGAACGTGTTCCCGCGACAGTGACACTTACCCTTGCAGCACTTGGTGTCTCCCTTCTGATCGGCATTCCCGCCGGTATTATTTCTGCTGTAAAACGCAATACACTTACTGATACCGTGATCCGTTCGCTGGCTCTGCTGGGGCAGTGCGTGCCCGCTTTCTGGCTCGGGATTATGATGATGCTTCTGTTTGCGGTCAGACTTCACTGGCTGCCGACATCGGGATTTGAGACCTGGGGCTCTTTGGTCATGCCTGCATTTACCCTGGGCTTATTTACGGCAGCAACGATTACAAGGATGCTCCGTTCAAATATGATTGAGATCATGGGAAGGGAATATATCGATGTTGCCAAAGCAAAGGGGCTGGGCGCTTTTGTCATTATTATGAAACATGCTTTCAAGAATGCAATGAGTTCCATTATGACCATAATCGGAATGCAGGCTGCCAGTCTGCTTGGAGGGGCTGTGATCACGGAAACGGTCTTTGCATGGCCCGGGATCGGCCGCCTTCTGGTACAATCTATCAATAAGAGTGATTTCATGGTCGTAGAGGTGATTGTCCTTCTGATAGCGACAGCATTCGTTATCATTAACTTTATTGTGGATATTCTCTATTGTGTGATTAATCCCAGGATCCGTCTGCAGTAAGGAGGAAGTATGAGATTATTCTGGAAAAGCCTCAGAGAAAGCAAGACAGGGATGCTTGGGGTTCTGATTGTGCTTCTGGTCGTACTGACCGCAATTCTGGCACCCATACTTGCACCCTATGCACCGGGCAAGCAGGATCTGATGCACAAACTTGCCGATCCGATATTTGCCGGAGGAACTTCAGATCATCTGCTTGGGACGGATCAGCTCGGAAGAGATATACTTTCAAGGCTGATCTACGGCAGCCGTGTGACGATTCTGGTTGCCTTTTTCGGAACTGTCCTGGCCGGGCTGATCGGTGTTATGCTCGGCGCTGTCTCCGGTTATTACGGAAAATGGGTAGACGCCGTTATAATGCGCATTGTGGATATCCAGCTGTCATTTCCCTTTGTTTTGCTTGCTCTGTTTGTCGCCGCTGTCCTGGGAAGAAGCCTTAGGAATGTGATTATCGTTGCGGCTGTTTCCAGCTGGGTCCAGTACGCCCGGCTGATTCGCGGTGAAATACTGAATGTCAGGGAACTTGAGTATATTGAGGCGATCCGGTCTGTCGGCGCAAAGAATAACTGGATTATTCTGCATCATGTGATTCCGAATGTCATCAGCCCGGTGATCGTTCAGGCGACGCTTGGCATGGCAAGGATTATACTGATGGAAGCGTCACTCAGCTTCCTTGGTCTCGGAGTCCCTCTGGAGGTGCCTACCTGGGGCAGAATGCTTTCAGAAGGACGGGATTATATGCTGACAAATCCCTGGATGGCTATCCTGCCCGGACTGGCGATTACGCTGACAGTTCTCGGGGTGAATCTGATGGGTGACTGGCTGCGGGATTATCTTGATCCCAAGCTGGATATCTGATATAGGAGTGACGATGAACGAAGAGATTTTACAGGTCAGGGATCTGCTGGTGAAGTTTCATACCAAATACGGTACAGCGTCAGCTGTCAATCATGTCAGTTTCAGTCTGGCCAGAGGAGAAAAACTCGGTATTGTCGGCGAGTCCGGCTCTGGAAAGAGCGTGACTTCCAAGAGCATCATCCGGCTTTTGCAGACTCCTCCGGCGGAGATCAGCGGGGAAATACTGTTTCACGACACGGATCTCCTGAGGCTTTCCGAAAAGGCAATGCAGCATTACCGCGGCAATAAGATATCCATGATTTTCCAGGAACCGATGGTAAGCCTGAATCCCCTCTACACGATCGGAAATCAGATGTCTGAAGTACTGTTTATACATGAGAAGGTCAGTAAAGCAGAAGCCCGTGAAAGGGTGCTGGCTATGCTTCGGACAGTAGAGATACCCTCTCCCGAGGAACGGCTGCGCCAGTATCCCTTTGAATTATCCGGCGGAATGCGGCAGCGTGTTATGATTGCAATGTCACTTCTTTGTCACCCGGAGATTCTGATTGCGGACGAACCAACCACCGCCCTTGATGTAACCATTCAGGCACAGATTCTTGATCTGCTGAATGAATTAAATCGGAAGTTCAATACTTCGATTATTATGATAACACATGATCTCGGCGTGATTGCTGAAATGGTCGACCGTGTTGCGGTTATGTATGCGGGGAGGATCGTGGAGAGCGCACCGGTCAAAGAGTTGTTTTCTCATCCTCAGCATCCCTATACGATCGGACTTCTGAATGCTATTCCTAAAATGAAAGGAGACAGAGAGAAACTGGAGACGATAGAGGGAACAGTTCCAAGCCTGTATCAGCTCCCGGAGGGGTGCGCATTTGCAAATCGGTGCACGTATGCATGCAGCCTGTGCCGCGGCAATCAACCTCCTGAGATCAGACAGGAAGGGCATAGCGTGCGCTGTTTCAGGTACACAGATGAATGGAAGGAGTCGTAATGCGGGAAAATCACGATGAGTTAATGGAAGTGAGAAATCTCCGCAAGTGGTTTCCGGTCAAAAGCGGTTTTTTCAAAGAACAGAAATATGTAAAAGCGGTGGAAGATGTCAGCCTGACGATCAGACGAGGGGAAACACTCGGCATTGTTGGGGAGTCAGGGTGCGGAAAATCTACTCTTGCAAGGCTCCTGCTTCGCCTGCTGGATTCTACAGAGGGTGAGATCTTTTTTGATGGTCAGGATATTACGCGGCTTTCCGGAGAAGAACTGCGAAAACAGAGAAGGAGAATGCAAATGGTCTTTCAGGATCCTTATGCATCGCTGAATCCCCGCAGCAGGATCGTTGATACTCTGAGCGAGCCCTTCCTGATTCATGGTATCTGTTCCGGGACAGAAGTACGGCGGCACGCTGCTGAGCTTCTGGAAATGGTAGGTCTGGATACAGATAGTCTACGGAAATACCCCCATGAATTTTCAGGAGGGCAGAGACAGCGTATTTGTATAGCCAGAGCGCTTGCAGTCAGGCCGGATCTTCTTGTCTGTGATGAGTGTGTTTCAGCGCTGGATGTTTCGATCCAGGCGCAGATCATTAATCTTTTGATGGATCTTCAGAAGGAATTGGGCTTGACGATCATATTTATTTCCCATGATCTGAGAGTCGTGCAGCATATTTCTTCCCATGTTGCAGTGATGTATCTGGGGGGTCTGGCGGAATACGGAACGAAGGAAAAGCTGTTTGAGAATCCGGTTCATCCATACACCAGGGCTCTGCTTACTGCTGTTCCGATCGCGGATCCGTTTCTTACCAGAAAAAGCATTCGTTTGAAGGGAGAAGTACCAAGCCCGATTGACAGACCTGAAGGGTGCAGTTTTTGTACCAGATGTGAATACGCGGGAGAGCGCTGCCGGAGCATTGCACCGTCCAGGGTTTATTTGGATCCGGAGCATTATGTATGTTGTCACGAAGCACACAGCCTGGCAGACAATCGAGAAGCAGGTTAAAGGCGGTTCGGAACAGAGAAGCAGAGAAACAATAGAGAATGAGATTGTATCAGAAAGGGAGCAGGAGATGGAACCGGTCATTTATGTAAGCGGCACGCCGTATGAACAGGGAGTTCAGGAAGGAAAGCTTCTGAAGGAAATAATAGAACGTAATGTTTCGGTGATCCTGGGAAAACTGGAGCGGGAACATCTGACAGACAATGCGGCTTATGATGCGTTTGTTGAAAATAATCTGGATTTTCTCAGGCGGGAGAACCGTTCTGTGTATGATGAGATTCAAGGTATTTCGGATGGCTCTGGTATTTCCCTTGAAAATATTATAAAACTGAATATCCCTGCCTATTTTATGGCCGGAAGCTTTCTACAGGAATGCAGTATGATATTGGCGCGCGGCAGCGCTACACTGGATCATAAGACCTATGTCATCAAGAATCGCGACATGAGCATTTTTATTGAACAGATCCTGCTCCACCGGACTTATCCGGATGGAATGAAAATCGTAGAGATTACGGGAGCGGGAACGACAACCTATCCTGCCTGCGGAATGAACAGCTTCGGACTCGGCGTCACGAATACGGGATTCTGGTCCCGAAAGGTGCGGCCGGATGCAGAAAGGCCGGGAAGCGGTCACGTATTCCTGAATGCACACAATCTTCTCGAGAAATGCAGGACGGCAAGAGAGGCATTGGAAGAAATCAGAAATACTCCGAGACTGAACGGACTGAATGTGATTGTTGCGGATCCGGCGGATGCCTTTTTGGTGGAGATGACAAAAAACGACTGCCATGTCACAGCGGATGATGGATGCGGGTTGCTGTATCACACGAATCATTATACCACAGAGGGCTTCGCGGATATGAATCCGGAACGGGAGGAATATCCGTCCACCTTTATGAGGTATGAGAGGATAGGTGAGCTGCTGAAGGCCTCCTATGGAACACTGAGATTCCAGGATATGTACAGGATTATGTCGGATCATGCGAACGGGGTAAACGCGATTTGCAGGCATCCGCAGCCCGGCGCTCCGGCACAGACGATTTCTTCGAGTATGTTTGTGCTGGAGGACATGGAGGCCTGGACAACGATCGATAATCCATGCATGAGTATCAGACATGCACCGCTTGGATGACTGGCAGCATCGTGCAGAGGTATGGTTTCCGTTTTTTAACGGAAGATCATGATAACCCAAACAGGAAAGGGAGGAAAATGACAGAATTTAAAAATCATTATGTACCGGAAGAAACAATCATCGAAGAGAAACGTGTCAGCGAGGAACTGCGCGGGTATGTCCGTGCAAGGATTTCAAAGATGCGGGATGCAATGATCAGGAAAAATGTGGACGCAGCCATACTGCTGAGGCCGGAGAATATCTTCTATTTCAGCAATTTCAACCCTATACTGATCAGTACAACGCCTTATTTCGTGATTACAAGAAATGACGCGTTTCTCCTTGTCTATAGCCTTAGGCATGATCATGCTGTCAACGAGGGAGCCTGTGATAAGGTACTTTGCTATGGCAAGTGGGGATCCGTGATTCCAGTTGCCATGGATCCGTATGACGCTCTCAGAGAGCTGCTCGGTGATCAGCCAAAGGTACTGGGCGTAGAGGGTGACTATATCAGCATGAATGTTATGAAACGGATGAAGGAGAAATTGAATGTCTCCTCATTTTCGGATATCGCCCAGGATGCGGCAGATCTCCGCCTGATCAAAGATCCGCATGAGATCCGCCTGTGCAGGATTTCCGCCGAATTGGTGGACCTTGGAGTCGGAACTGCGATCGAAGCGCTTGAGGCCGGTGCGTCGGAGCAGGAATGTACAACAGAAGGGCAGTATGCCGTTCGCAGATGTTGGCAGAAAAAATATCCGGAGCTTGAGGTTTCCGGGTTTTCCAATTCCGAAACCGCGGCCATGGATACGATTGCTGTCTGGTGTATGTCCAACAGCAGGCTGAATTACGGGGTAGACTGCCCGACGCGTTATGTGCCTCAGCCGGGAGATGTGACCATGCCTATGAGTTGGGCAAGGATTGGCGGATATAATGTGGAGATCGAGCGTACTGTTATTGTGAGCCATGTGAATGCGGAAAGACAGAGGGCATATGACGCAATGCTTCATGCCAGGGAGACCTTATTCGGAATGATCAAACCCGGTGTCAAGTTCGAAGACCTGTATATCACGGCTATGAAGATCTATGAGGATGCGGGGTTCGGGAGTATTCTTCCGGGACGCTGCGGACACGGCATGGGGCTTTCGACACATGAATATCCTTCTGTCACAAAGGGCAATACACGTCTGCTTGAGCCCGGAATGGTTATTACCGTGGAGCCCGGACTCATGAGCACTTCACTGGGAGCCATCCGTAATAGTGATACCATCGTGATTACAGAAGATGGTTTTGATTTTCTGACAAGGTACAGGCGGGACAAGATTATTATCAAGGCAGAACAATGAAAGTGCGTACGCAAACAAGCATGTACAGCTTATATTCAGCAGGACTTTTGAAACCTGGAAATTTTGCATATAAACAAAATGAGATTATAACTCACGAAAGGATGCGGATATGACAAAAAAAGAACGAATTCGTGCGGTATTAAAAGGAGAACGGCCGGATAAGCTTCCCTATTCTTTTTGGACCCATATGCCCGGTGTGGATCTGGATCCTGTTGCGATTTCGGAGAAGACCTGGGAATTTTATAAAAAGTATGATATGGATTTTATCAAAACGATGAATAATGGGATGTATGCGGCTGAGAATTTTGGCGCCGTTATCGATTATTCTGAGATTGAAAAGGGCGGTGTTGCCCGGGTCGTTTCCACTCCTATTCATAGTGCGGAGGATATGCTGAAGATTAAATATCTTCCTCCGACAGAAGGAATTCATGCAAGAGAACTGGAGCATCTGCGGCTTGTGCTTGAAAAATTCAAAGGTGAAGAGGTTCCGGTCATCTTTACGGTTTTTTCTCCTATTACAGTTCTTGATAAGCTGATTGGCGGGGAAATGGGAAC
Source organism: Lachnospiraceae bacterium (assembly GCA_017460845.1). Lineage (GTDB taxonomy): Bacteria > Bacillota > Clostridia > Lachnospirales > Lachnospiraceae > Avilachnospira. The sequence continues at coordinate 26,622 of JAFUAE010000087.1, read as the reverse complement.
GATCCGTGCTGAGTATATCGAGAAAGGATACAGGAACGAGATGCATGCCGCTCTCGAGGAGATAACACGAACCACGGAGGATCTGGCAAGGGAGGCCATTCGAATGGGGGCTGACGGTATTTTCCTGGGAGCACAGCTTTGCACCTATGACCTGTTTACAACAGAACAGTACCGGGAGTTTGGCATGCCTTATGACATCCGGGTGCTGAAGGCTGCCTCCGGTGGCTGGATGAATACCATGCATAGTCATGGAAACAATATCATTTTTGAACTACTCAAGGATTACCCGGTGGACTTCCTGAATTATCACATCTGGGAAACAGCTCCGGATCCGGATGAGGCGTTTGCGTTGATGGGAAAATGCCCGATGGGAGGGATTGCCCGTTTTGATATTACAAAACGTAACCGGCCGGCTGTCCAGCATGAAATTTATCAGTGTTACAAAAAGATGCGCGGCACGAATATGCTGCTGACCCCCGGCTGTGTAGTCCGGTATCCTCTGGATGAGGAAATGCTTCATTTTGTGGGTCGTACCAGAGACGAAGTGCAGGCTGCGTTTGACGCAGGGAAGATCCTGCCCTGACAATGGAAAGCGGCCGACTGACATTTGTATATCAGGCTGACCGCTGTATCGGCTGCGGAGCATGTCAGACTGCATGCAAGAGCAGGAATCATCTGGGTCCGGGAGAGTTTTTTCGCCGCGTTGTTCTCGTGGAAATCGAAGGAAAAGAAGGACCTGGCCTGTTGCGATATTCAGGATCCTGCAATCACTGCTGTGCCCCTGCCTGCACAGAAAGCTGCCCGACAGGAGCGATGTATACAGCTGCAGACGGAACTGTACAGCATGATGATGGAATTTGTATAGCATGCGGATGCTGTGTCCGTGCCTGTCCTTATGGCGCACCGTTTATCAGCACATCATACGGAACAGCACGGAAGTGTGATCTTTGCAGTGATCTGCGGGCAGAGGGGAGAGAACCCGCCTGTGTTGCTGCGTGTGTAACTTATGCCCTACAGCTTCTGGAAATCTCAGAAGACAGGCTCTCTGATCCTGAGGAACCGCCGGCATACCGGAATTTGCTGCCGTTAAGGACTATAACGCGGCCTTCCAGTCTGATCATTCACAGAGAGGATACGGAGAGAAGAATGCTATGAGTGAAAAGGTAAAATATCTGCTGCTTGGCGGCGGGATCGGTTCCGTCAGTACTGCGGCGGCACTCAGAAAGTTTGACGGCTCCTCCCGCATTCTGATTCTGGAAAAGAGCGCACAGCTTCCGTACAATCGTCCCCGTCTTTCCAAGACATGGCTGAAAGGATATGATCCCAAGGAACACCTGATTCATCCACCCGCATTTTATAAGGAGAAGGGAGTCGAAATCCAGACTGAGGCGACGGTGGAACGGCTGGTTCCCGGGGAACACAGGGCTGTTCTTTTGGACGGGACTGATATTGTTTATGAAAAATGTCTGTATGGGCTTGGCGCTGTCAGCTATCTGCCTCCCATCAAAGGCGCAGACATACCGGGCGTGCTGACGATCCGCACCGCGGAAGATATCTTTCGTTTAAAAAAAAGACTGGCGTGTGCGAAAACCGCTCTGATCATTGGAGGAGGGGTGATCGGCCTGGAACTTGCATTGACACTTGCGGCTGTCAAAATTGACGTGACGGTTGTGGAGGGGGCCTCTTATTTGTTATCCAGGTTTTTGGATCGTCAGATGGCAGGGGCGCTGAGAACAAGGCTTGAATTGGAAAGAATCCGTGTCCTGACCGGAGCTCCGGTCTCCGAAATTAGGAGAGAGCACACAGCCTGGCAGGCAGTTCTTAAGGACGGGCTGAATCTGAAAGGAGACATGGTGATTCTCTGTGCGGGGGTCCGGCCAAATACCGGACTTGCAAAGGATGCCGGCCTTATAACGGACAGAGGGGTAATTGCCGACAATACCTTTCGGACCAGCGATCCGGACGTATATACCTGCGGAGATAGTATGCAGAGGAACCAAAGAGCAGAGAGTTCCTGGGCCGAGATCCTTTCCCAGGCGCCCTTTGTTGCGGAGAATATGGCTGGCGGCATCCGCTGTTACCCGGATATCCCGGTGCCGAAGATTCTGAACAGCGGTCGGATATGGCTTTATTCGATTGGTGACATTGGAAAAAAGGATGGCTCTCGGTATGAACGGCTGATTCCGGAAAGGATGGATGTATGCCGCAACAGGTTTCGGGTTAATCCGGAGATTACAGGCAGCCTTGAACCGCTGGTATCGGTGTATGTGTCAGGGGGAATCGTGGTTGGTGCAGCCATGATCAATGACTGGAGACTGATGAACCGGCTGCGGCTTGCAGTCCGGGAAGGGTGGCCAGTGGAGAAGCTTGCAGAAAAAGGAGTTGCTTTATGCAGCACAGATTGCTGAATTTTCAGGCGCTGGGGGCGCTGGAAGGAATGTTGTTCTGGACAGATCCCACAGCCTGGGGGGCTTTCGCAGAGGAGATTTATGGAGCGGAGCCAATCTGTATGCAGGATCTCCAGATGTATGATGACCTGTTCTGCGGAACCGACGCAGATATCTATATTCCATTGTGGGCTTCCGTCTGCACAGGCAGTGAAGGGCGTCTCCTGAACAGGGATACCCTTTCAGCGGTCGAACTCTATTACGCCTGGGGTTACCGGCCTGTGCCGATGGGTGGAAACCCGCCGGATTATATCGGGCAGCTGTTTCGCTTTTATCTATATCTGACGTTGTGCATCCGTCAAACCGTTGCCCGGGAGGCGGAAAGCTGCGTCATAAAGGAGCTGGAAGCAGCAAGGGAGCATTTGCTGCAGCGTTATCTGCTCGACACTCTCCGGATGATTCTGGAAGAATCGGATCGTTATGAGCGTCCGGGCGCCTTTGTTTCATTTTTCCGCAGAATACAGATCTGGTCCATGCAGGAGGAGGCGGAGGAGTCGGCTTATGAAAATGTCTCAAGCCTGGCGGATAATCCGGACGGGGTTTTCCGGCGATTCTGCCCGGAGTTGTATGCATTGGCGGAGCAAGGACCCTGTGCCCCTATTTCCATGGAAAAACCGTATAAGGTACTGACTGCCGGCCGTAACAACTGTGGTGGGAAATGTGTTATCTGCCTGACTGTGCAGGAAGGCTGTATTCTGGATCTTGAAACAGACTGCGGTTATGAAACACCGCAGATCAGAGCCTGTGCCAGAGGGCGTTCCTATCTATATACATATTTGAATCCTCGAAGGCTCAGATATCCCATGATCCGAAGAGCTGCACGCGGAACGGGAAAGTTCCGCAGAGTGTCCTGGGAAGAAGCGAACAGGCGTGTTCTGAATGACTGGATCCGGATCAGGGACGAATTTGGACCCGCTGCCCGCTATGTGAATTATGGTTACGGATATAATGCTGCGGCTTCCCCCGCAGGATTTATAAGGCGGCTCCTTGCTCTGGATGGGGGGTATCTTGGGTATTACAATTCTTACAGCACGGCCTGTACAAGATATGTTACACCGTTTATCTACGGGGATGAGAATGCGGGCAACTCTATCGAAGATATCGTTAATTCCAAGCTTGTGATTCTGTGGAGCTGTAATTTTACCGAGACAGTTTTCGGTTCCTTTCGCAACTATTATCTGTTGAAAGCCAAAGAAGGGGGTACGCGATTTATAGCGATCGATCCGCGCTTCAGCGATACAGCAGCCTGTCTGGCGGATCAATGGATCGGCATTCGCCCTTCTACGGACGGCGCACTGGCTGATGCGCTTGCTTTTGTTATGACAGAGGAAGGGCTGCTTGACCGCCATTTTCTGAATACTTACTGTATTGGATTTGATGAGGAACATATGCCGGAGGGGATTCCTGAAGGAGAAAGCTATCTTAGTTATCTGACCGGTGAGAAAGATGGTATTCCGAAAACACCGGAGTGGGCATCTGAAATCACCGGTGTACCTGAGGAAACAATCTGTTCGCTGGCGCGAGAAATGGCCTGCACCAAGCCAATGTGCATTTTGCCGGGATATGGCAGCCAACGTACGGGAAACGGGGAACAAAATGTCAGACTGATGGCACTTTTGGCCTGTATGACCGGAAACGTGGGCATTTCCGGGGGGAGTTCGGGAGGATATAATCAGATTCCCCGCGTGATCCAACCGTCTTATCCGGAAGGGCAAAATCCCTATCCCGGGAGAATACCCTCATTTCTATGGAGTGAGGCAGTACGCAGGGGGACTTCCTTTACCAAGGATTGTGATGGACTGGAAGGAGTCGATGCCCTTGACAGTAATATCCGGATGATTTTTAATGCTGCAGGCAACACACTTGTCAACCAGCATTCGGATATAAATGCTACGACTGAAATGCTTCGCGATGAAACGCTCTGTATAAGCATCGTGACATCAGACATTTTTATGACTTCGAGCGCCCGCTATTCGGATGTTGTTCTGCCGGCAGCCGCACTGTTCGAGGCAGATAATCTGGCCGGCAGCTGGGGCGGCTATAATGATTATCTCCTTTGCGTCAGAAAAGCAATAGAACCATTGTTTGCCTGCCGCTACGAATATGAAGTTGTGTCGGAATGGGCAAAAGGGCTTGGGCTTTATGAAAAATGGAGCATGGGATGTTTGACAAACGAGGATATGCTGGAGCTGATTTATGATAATACACGGGCGAAAGAACCAAGACTCCCGGATTATCAGACTTTCCGAAAGAAAGGACAATGGCGCCTGGACAGAGAAAAACCTTATATTGCGTTTGAAGAACAAATTCGGTCTCCGGAGCAAGTTCCGTTCCGGACACCTTCAGGAAAGATCGAGATTTTTTCCCGGGTGTTGTATGACAGACACCGGCCGGAAGATATTCCGGCGATTCCGAAATATGTTCCGTGTGCGGAAGGACCGGAGGATCCGCTGAAAGAGAAATATCCGTTGCAGCTGATCGGCTGGCATACGAAACGCAGGACACACAGCATTCATGACAATAATCCGATTCTCGAAGAACTGGAACCGCCAGCGCTTTGGATCCATCCAAAGGATGCCGCCGACCGTGGAATTTCTGATCATGAGATGGTGGAAGTATTCAATCACAGGGGCAGATGCCGCATTCCGGCTAAGATTACAAACCGGATCGTGCAAGGCGTCTGCGCCATGGCCCAGGGTGCCTGGTATATGCCAGACAAGGATGGGACAGATTGCCGCGGCTCTGTCAATGTGCTGACTTCAGTGATTCCGACTCCTCTTGCAAAAGGCAATCCGCAGCATACCAATCTGGTTCAGGTGGAAAGAGTTGACTGAACAGCTGCAAAAAGCGCGAAAAACTACTAACGGAACTATCGGCCTCTTTTTCTTTCTTTGTGAATCCATAAAACTATGTTATAATGGCTTCAAAACTTCATGCCAACTTCGTTGGCACTACGTATACATAAAAGTAGCGTGTCGCCTTCGCCCGATGGGCTTCGCTCACTGACTTTTATAGTAAACCTACATGCGATGAATCGCACAACCATGTATATGAGCTGACGGATGACTCCGTGCTACGCACTCCCGTCATCCTCAACCGGCATTCGCAACTCGTCCCGCTCGCTTTGCTCGCGTGACTTTATTGCTCATACCGGTTGCCTCATCAAGTGTCCGATTTACCGTGCGTACTTCGTACGCCCGTAAATCTGCCACTTTCTGAGAGCTCATATAGTATAAACCTAGCATGACGCGAATAAAGTGTCCGGAAATGTCAGAGTCGGACATTATTCGTGTAATTTTGTTTGTATTCGCACGGAGTTCAGGGCATCCGCCAGGATTGCCGCATCGGTTGGATATCCGTGTATGATCCGAATAAAAACAGGTACAAAAAAGGAGACTGACGATGAAAAAAGATGACTGCATTTTCTGTAAGATTGCAAACGGAGAGATCCCGTCCGATACCGTATATGAGGACGAGATGTTCCGTGCGATCCTCGATCTGAGCCCGGCGGTAAAGGGACACACCCTGATCCTTCCGAAGCAGCATTTCGATGATCTGCTGACAGCCGACGGGGAGACACTATCTGCTGCCCTGAAGCTTGCACAGAAGATCGCCCGCGCGCAGAAGGCCGCGCTTAAGTGCGACGGCATCAATGTCGTGCAGAATAACGGGGAGGCAGCGGGACAGACTGTGCACCATCTGCATTTCCATGTGATCCCGCGTTATGCGGACGGTGAGAAGATCGTGACCTGGCCGCAGCTTACATCCGAGCCGGAGGAGCAGAAGATGATCGCTGCTTCGATCGCGAAAAACCTTTAACGGACCCGGCTATTTCTATCCGCAATATATGGCATGCCGATGTAAAACGAATAGCAGAAGCATTTGCTTGCCATTTTTGAAAGCATAAAAAACGATTGTATTCATAATAGTATCGCAAAACCGGAATCACTCCGGAACTGTTTGACAGGGAGGTTCATTATGGCAGACATCAATTCCCCAAAAGAGTTTTTACAGGAAGCGCTCAGCATGGTCGATACCCTGAATGAGGACAGGACAGTGCTCCAGCAGAACAACGCGAGCCGCAGTGAGGCGGAAAATAAGCTGGAAACGCTGAAGAAAAATATCGAGCAGGAAAAAACAAAGACTGTCAATTCCCGGAGAGAGGATCTCGAGGCGGAATATAACCGGAAGCTTCGGATCATTGATAATGATGTCGCGGCGATCGAGGGCCGCAGAAGCAAGGCAAGAAAGCAGGGCGTAAGCGAGCGCGTGACCGCCCAGACCGCCGGCTTCAAAGCCGAGATCGCAAATTATAAGGCGCAGCTGGATGCATTCTGCAAGGAAAACAAGCTGTCCGGGCTCTGCAAGAGTCCGCTTTATCACAAGCTGTTTATGCCGGCACGCCTGGGAGATTGGATCCTGATCCTCTTTATCGTGGCGCTGATGATCGGCTCGCTGGTCGGTGCGATTTACCTTCTTTCACAGCATAAGATCACGGTGTACACCACAATTGGCGTTGCAATGGTCGATATTGCACTCGCTCTGCTTTATGCCTTTATTGCCGGAAGGACAAGAGGAAAGCACCCGAATGAGGTCCGTGTCTGCAGGCAGTTCATCGATGAAATCGCCAAGTGCAAAAAAGGAATCGAAAATGTCACAAAGAACATCCAGAACGATACGGATGATTCTCCCTATAACCTCGGATCCTTTGACGCCGAGCTGCAGGCAAAGGCGCAGGAAAAGGCAGATCTGGAAATGCAGAAGACCCAGGCATTGTACCAGTTTGATGCCGTAACAAAGCAGCAGCTGATCAATGAAATCGACGGTACCTATGCGCAGAGACTTACAGACCTGACCACCGCCGCTGCGGAAACAAAAGCGGCAGCAGAGGAAATGGCTCAGAAGGTATCCATGGAAGAAAACCAGATCAACGGTACCTATGTCCAGTACCTTGGCAGCAAGAACCTGAACCATGAAACGATCGAGCGCATGATCGCTCTGGTCGACACAGGCGAGGCTGCATCCGTGACAGACGAAGTCAGCAGGCTTAACGCGAAATAAATTATAATATGTTAACAGGGGAATGGTCTCGGCAGTCTGCAGCGCTGCCCATGCTCCGCAAGAACAATAACTGAAAGGTAAAAAACAAAACCATGGAGAAATTAGTTACAGTCAAAGAACTGTTTCAGAACACAGACCAATATCTCGGCACAAAAGTCGCAGTCGGCGGCTGGGTGCGCTCCGTCAGGGATTCCAAAACCTTCGGATTCATCGTCCTGAATGACGGCAGCTGCTTCCAGACACTGCAGGTCGTCTATTCCGACAGCCTCCCGAACTTCGCTGAGGTCTCAAAACTCAATGTCTGCACATCCCTGATCGTCAGGGGAACACTGACCGCGACGCCGGAGGCCAAGCAGCCGTTTGAGATCCAGGCGGAAGCAATCGAAATCGAAGGCGTTTCCTCACCGGAGTATCCGCTGCAGAAAAAGCGCCACACGCTGGAGTACCTGCGGACCATGCCGCACCTGAGACAGAGGACCAATACCTTTATGGCAGTCTTCCGCGTGCGTTCGATCCTGGCATTTGCGATCCACAAGTTCTATCAGGAGCAGGGCTTCTCCTATGTCAACACACCGCTGATCACCTCCTCCGATACAGAGGGAGCGGGAGAAATGTTCCAGGTCACCACGCTGGATCTTGAGCGCATCGCGAGCGGTGAGATCAAGACTGTGGACTATTCAAAGGACTTCTTCTGCAAGCCTACCTTCCTGACCGTATCCGGACAGCTGAACGCAGAGGCGATGATGATGGCCCTGCGCAATGTCTACACCTTCGGTCCGACCTTCCGCGCGGAGAATTCCTATACCACCAGGCATGCGGCGGAATTCTGGATGATGGAGCCGGAGATGGCATTTGCAGATCTGAACGACCTGATGGACAACGAAGAGGCGATGCTCAAGTACATCATCAAATATGTGCTGGACAATGCGCCGGAAGAGATGAAGTTCTTCGATTCCTTCGTGGAGAAGGGGCTGATCGACAGACTCAACCACATCGTCAACAGTGAGTTTGCGCGCGTCACCTATACGGAGGCCGTTGATATTCTCCAGAAATGCGGAGCGAAGTTTGAAAACAAGGTCGAGTGGGGCATTGATCTCCAGACCGAGCATGAGAGATACCTGACTGAGCAGATCTATAAGAGACCGGTCTTTGTGACCGATTATCCGAAGGACATCAAGGCGTTCTATATGAAGCAGAATCCGGACGGAAAAACGGTGGCGGCAGTCGACTGTCTCGTACCGGGCGTCGGCGAGATCATGGGCGGCTCCCAGCGTGAGGACGACTATGAAAAGCTCCTTGGCCGCATGAAGGAACTCGGACTCGACATAGCAGCCTATGACTGGTACCTCGATCTGAGGAGATACGGTTCCGTACGCCACAGCGGCTATGGACTCGGCTTTGAGAGAGCGGTTATGTACATTACCGGAATGCAGAACATCCGTGACGTCATTCCGTTCCCGCGTACGACAGGCAACTGCGAGCTGTAAATATTGTTATTCAGCCGGGACGTTTCAACCCGGGGCCTGAGGGTTTGCCCCATACGCAGTGCCCGAATGATCCGTTCTTTCATTCAGATCATTCGGGCACGGAGTGGGGAGAGGACCCGGGTAGAAGCGTCCCGGCGTCCGATATTAACACATCTGAAAAGAGCAAAGCATGAAATTTATTCATTTCAATGATATCAGAATCGGCAACAGCTCCGAGAGCGGCACCCCGTGGGAAAGTGACCGCCGTCTTGAGCTGGAGGACGGCTTCGTCAGGATCATCCGGGAATCCGAGCGCTACGGCGCGGACCTGGTCCTGATCGCGGGCGGACTGTTCTCACATGTTCCGACGACGGCAGAGCTGGATAAGATGAAAGCACAGTTTTCCCGCTTTCCGGAAAGACAGTTTGTAATCATTGCCGGCGAGACCGAACCCGTGCGCCGAAGCAGTCCGCTGCTGAGCTACGCATGGCCGGAGCATGTCCATTATGTGACTGGCGGACAGGTGCAGCGCATCGTATTTGAAAATCTCCATACGGAAGTCTATGCGGCTTCCGTGACAGAGGACGGCAGCGCTTCCATACAGGATTTTGCCGAAGCGGTCAGAAAGGGTGCGGAGGCGGAAGATGCGATGCCGGTCCGGATCGCGGTGCTGAGATCTGGCGATGACAGTGAAATCGCTGACGGGCTGAGCGGGGTCGGGCTTTCCTATGTTGCGGTCGGAAGCGACAGGCCCGGCAGCAGGATCATATCCGCGATCGCGCACTGCCCCGGTTACTTTGAGCCGGACTCTATGGGTGATAACGGCACCCACGGCATTCTTGAAGGTGAGATCTCCGACCGGTCCGGCGTACTTGAAAAAATCGAGTTTAAGCCGATGGCTGCAGCCTCCTACATTCCCCTGCGGATCAGTGTCAGTCCCGATACGACCGCGGAGGAGATACAGAAGCTGGTCAGCCGTGAGATCGAAAAGCGCGGCGTTGCCAACATTTACCGTCTTAAGATCACCGGTACCAGGGAGCCTGATGCGGATCTTACGATCGGGGAACTGAAGCGCAAATACAGGATCAGCGAAGTGATCGATGAAACGGAACCGGGATATGATTATCAGGCGCTGTTTGCGGAGCACCCGCAGGACATGATCGGCTTCTACATTTCCAGGATCGTCAGCGACAAAAAGGAAATGTCTGCTGTTGAAAAACGTGCGATGTATTACGGGCTGGATGCGCTTCTGCACAGTACGGGAAAGCAGGAGGTGAGCCGGTGAAAATCATAAAGATTCACATAGACGGATTTGGACGGCTTCACGGATTTGATATCGAGCCGGACGGAAAGCTCACGGTCTTTTTCGGACACAATGAGGCCGGAAAAACCACGCTGCACCTGTTTATCCGTTCCATGTTCTACGGTGCCTCGACCAAAAAGCGCCTGGGCCTGAAGTCGGTTTACGAGCGTATGCGGCCGTGGAAGAATCCGGAAGAATACGGCGGCAGCATGGAGATCGAATTTGACAATGCGCGCTATTTAATCGAAAGAAATTTCAATAAAGCGCCGGACGATCTTTCGGTCAGCCGGATCACGGAACAGGGCCCGGTGCCCTGCGAGGAGCCGCAGCAGCTGATGGACCGCTTCCTGAACGGACTCAGCGAGACGGCCTATGTCAATACGGTGAGCTCCGGGCAGCTGGGCGCCGCAACACAGCGGGACCTGGCGGCGGAGCTCAGGAAATATGCTTCCAATGTCAGCGGCACGATGAATCCGGATCTGGATGCGGATCGTGCGATCGAGCTGCTTCAGAATAAAAAAAGCGCCCTGGAGGCGCAGATCGACGAGGAGGCGGCAAAGGAGCACAATGTCGTGCTCGGTGAGATCCGGCGGATCGAGCAGGAACTCAGCCTTCCGGAAAATGAAAACCAGATCCCGCAGTATAAGGATGCGGTCAGCCGTATCCGCCTTGAAAGCGACCAGCTTTACGAGCGGGCCCTGGGCAATCAGGAGGAGCTGACCGAAACGGAAGAAAAGCTGCGGGAACGCGGATTTTCAGGCATGGAAGAGGTCAGTGAAGCTTCTGAATCGGTGGAAAATGCCTACGCCGATTACATGGGACTGCAGGCTAAGGCAGAAGGAAAGCTGCCGCTCATTCTCGCGGTGCTGTTCCTGGTCGGGGCGGCCGGTTCTGCAGCTGCGCCCTGGGTCCTGCAGAAGCAGGACATGCTCCTGGTCTTCGTCCTTGCGGCGGTCATTCTGCTTCTGGCTGCAATCGCGTGCCTGCGTACGCATTCCGGAAGGAAAAAAGCTGCAAATGCTGCAAGGCTCGGCGCGCAGGAGAGGCTTTCCGATTATATTGAATTTGACGGTGCCGATGAGGACCGCGTGAACCTTTTCCGGGTGTTCATTGAGGAATCCCGGCAGCTTGCCGCAAAGGTGGCTGAGCTCAAGGACAGGCAGCAGCAATATGCCGCTGACCGTGAGCGGATCAACCGTGAATACGCGGTCTGCCTCAATGATCTGGAGACCCAGCAGCAGACCAGGGAGAAGGTGGAGGAAACCCTTTCAAGGCTCAGTCAGCTGCAGCTTCGCGCAGCGTCTCTTGATAAAAAGGTCAGGGACAACAATAAGCTCCGCGAAGAAATCGAATCAGTAGAGCTGGCGGAGGAAACCCTGACGGATCTGGCATCACAGATCCGCAGCGCTGCCGGCACCTATATTAACAGCGCAGCCTCGGGTATGCTCTCCGAGTTCACGGACGGGGCATACAACAGCATCAATGCCGGCGTCAATTATGATATCAGCCTCAACAGCGGGGACGGCATGATCTCTGTCAACGATCTCAGCGCCGGTACGGCGGACCAGGCCTATCTCGCGATCAGACTGGCCACGATCCGGTTTATTGCGGGCGAGGACGATCCGCTGCCGCTGATCCTGGATGACAGCTTCAATCTGTATGATGAACAGAGGCTTACATCCTCGTTGAAATTCCTTTCCGAATGCTACCGCGGACAGCTGCTGATCTTCACCTGCCAGAAGCGGGAGGAGAGCACACTGGAGGCGCTCGGCGTTCCTTATTCGAAAGCGGTACTTACATGAAATACGATGTCATTATTATAGGAGCGGGTCCGTCTGGTATTTTCTGTGCCTACGAGCTGATCAACTCAAAGCCGGACATGAAGATCCTGATGATCGAAAAGGGCCGCGCGATCGAGCACAGAAGCTGCCCGAAGCGCGTCACCGGCCGCTGCATGGGCTGCAAGCCCTGCAATATCACCACGGGCTTTGCCGGCGCGGGCGCCTTTTCGGACGGCAAGCTCTCCCTCTCTCCGGATGTCGGGGGCAATCTGCCCGAGATCCTCGGTTATGATGAGGCAAAGAAGCTGATCGGGGAGTCGGATGCGATCTACCTCAAGTTCGGTGCGGATACAAATGTCTACGGCGTCGATAAGCAGGCGGAGCTCGCGGAGATCCGCCGGAGAGCGATCACGGCAGGCCTGAAGCTTGTCGAATGCCCGATCAGGCATCTCGGCACGGAAGAGGGCTATAAGATCTACGCAAGGATCCAGCAGTACCTGCTCGACAAGGGCGTGGAAATGAAATTCAACACCATGGTCACCGACATTATCATTGAAGACGGCACGGCCAAAGGTATTGTGACTGACCATGGCGAGACTTATCTGGCAGACGAAATTGCGGCCGGCATCGGACGCGAGGGCTCCGACTGGTTCTCGAAGATCTGCGATATGCACGGGATCGAGACAAAGGTCGGCACCGTGGACATCGGCGTCAGAGTCGAGGTCCGCGATGAGATCATGGATTTCCTGAATAAAAACCTGTATGAGGCCAAGCTGATCTACCAGACGCCGACCTTTGACGACAGGGTGCGTACCTTCTGTACCAACCCGTCCGGAGAGGTCGCGACCGAGTATTATGACGACGGGCTGGCGGTCGTTAACGGACATGCCTACAAGTCCCACGATATGAAGACGGAAAATACCAATTTCGCCCTGCTCGTATCCAAGAACTTTACGAAGCCCTTCAAAACGCCGATCGAATACGGCAAGCATGTTGCAAGACTTTCCAATATGCTCTGCGACGGCAGGATCATGGTGCAGACCTTCGGAGATTTCCTGAGAGGACGCCGCACCACTGAGGAGCGCCTGTTCCGCAGCAATCTGGTGCCGACGCTGAAGGACGCGGTGCCGGGAGACTTAAGTCTTGTGCTGCCGTACCGGATCATGACCGATATTAAGGAAATGCTTTTTGCCCTGGACAAGATCACGCCCGGTATTGCTTCCACCGAGACGCTGCTCTACGGCGTTGAGGTCAAGTTCTATTCCAACAAGGTCGTTGTGGATAAGGAGTTCAGGACCTCTGTCAGGGGACTGCGCGCCATGGGAGACGGCGCCTCCATTACCAGAGGCCTCCAGCAGGCGAGTGCAAACGGGATCTGCGTGGCAAAGTCGATCCTGGCGACGGGCGGATACACGCAGCCCTGATCCCGGCCGGCTGAATCGTACCTGCGCCGGTCCGGCAAACCAGTAACTTTATCATTGAGGCCACAGACCTCAGAGTCATTTACATTTATATGGAAACATTTCTGATTGCGGGGCTCGGAAACCCCGATAAAAAGTACGAAGAGACCAGACACAATGCGGGCTTCAGGGCAATCGACAGACTGGCGGAAAAGCTCGGCGTCCGTATACAGGAAAAGAAATTCAAGGGTCTGCTCGCTTCGGTCAATTACGGCGGCAGAAAATATCTGCTGCTCAAGCCTCAGACCTATATGAATCTGTCCGGGGAATCTGTTGCGACGGCAGCGGGCTTTTACCGGATCGAGCCGGATCATATCATTGTGCTCTTTGACGATGTCAATTTCGAGTGCGGCAGGATGCGCATCCGCGCGGGCGGTTCCGCAGGCGGTCACAACGGCATGAAAAATATCATCGCCCAGCTGGGGACCGATGCCTTTCCGAGAGTGCGGATCGGGATCGGGGACAAGGCGGAAAAGGATATGATCGCCCATGTACTCGGCAAGTTCAGCGCCGACGACCGCCAGGTCATGGACAGGATCTTTGATGCGGCGGCGGATGCCGCGCTCTGCATTGCGGAGCATGGGACTGTGGAGGCGATGAACCGCTACAATGGGATCGACCTGGCGCCGAAGAGCCCGGATTCGGAGCCGGATCCGGCGAACGAAGCCTGACCCGGACAGAGAAAAACTGTCGGATTGCCATTTACAGTCGTCCTTTTTTGGCTATTTACAGCAAAATGGAAATTTGAACAAATAAAGCATAAGCTTATTATGTATAATGCGGTCAGGCAACTGAATACCTTTCGGGAATTAGAGCGGGAGCTGTCAAATGCTTCCGCTCCTTTCAGCGTATCCGGATGTATGGAATCCCAGAAGATCCAGCTGGTTTCCGAGCTCTTAAAGGGCAGCGGGAAGCCGGGCTGGATGCTGTATGTCGCGCCCGACGAGCGCGCGGTGACGGCGGCAGCCGAGGACCTGCGCAATTTCCATAAGAGCGTCTGGCAGTATCCGGCAAAGGACCTGCTGTTCTACAGCTCCGACATTCACGGGAGCTTTATCAGCAACCAGCGCATGGACGCGCTCAAGCACCTGATCGAGGATGAAAGCGGCGTGCTGGTCACGACTGCGGACGCCCTGATGGAGAAGATCCGGCCGAGAGAGGCCGTGGCGGAGGAAAAGCTCAGGCTTTTTGAAGGCATGGTGATCTCTACGGTCAACCTGAGCAGGACACTGACAAAGCTGGGCTACCATCATGCGGCGGAGGTCACGGCAATCGGCGAATACACGGTCCGCGGCGGCATCGTCGACATCTATCCGATGACAATGGAGGAGCCTTACCGCATTGAATTCTTCGACGATGAGATCGATACGATCCGCAGCTTCGATCTGGCCTCGCAGAGGTCGATCGACCGGGTTTCGGAAATTGAGATCTATCCGGCGGAAAATGCAGGTACGGGTGCCGGAAATGCGTCCGGCCCCGCGTCCGGCCCCGCAACCGGTTCCGCGTCCGGCCCCGCATCCGTATCCCTTCCGACCTATTTCAGGGACACGGACCTGGTCGTCGTGGATGATCCCAACAGGGTCAAAGCCTATGCGGAAATGATGGAGGCGGAGTTTGCCGAAAGCGTGCAGCGCCGGCTTGAAAAAGGGATCCTGAACGAGGGGCAGATGGCGGAGGATATTTTCTCCGCGGCTCAGACTATGGAGGCGCTCTGCAGCAGAAGGACACTGCTGATCGCGGGACTCGATGAATCGCTTAAGGAATTCGGCGCGCAGAAGGATTTTCATTTCCGTACGGCGGCTGCCGGCAATTATAAAGACAGCTTTGAAAAGCTGATCAGCGATATCCGGAATTATGAAAAGCAGGGCTACCGCATCACGGTCCTGACGCCTTCGAGGACCAGGACCTCGCGCCTGGCTGCGGAGCTTCGGGAATATGAGATCCGCGCCTATTGTCCGGACCTTGAGGAGGATGCTGCGCCTGCCGCGGGTGATCAGGATGCAAATGCTTCCGGCGCAGGACAGGCACCTGCCGGCGAAAACAACTCCGCCGGCGCAGGCACTGCTGCAGGCAGCCTCGGCGAGCGGACCCGGGAATTGCAGCCCGGTACCACCGAGGTGATTTGCGGAAACCTGCGCCAGGGCTTCCTGTACCCCGAAATCAAGTACGCCCTGATGACCGAATCGGACATGTTCGGTTCCGGCAATATCCGCAAAAAGAAAAAGAAGAAAAAGAAATACGAGGGAGACAAGCTGATCTCCCTGAACGAGCTCAACTACGGGGATTATGTCGTGCACGAAGAACACGGCATCGGCATTTACCGCGGACTCGAGCATATCGTCAGGGAAAACATCGGCAAGGACTATATCCGGATCGAATACCAGGACGGCGGCAGCCTCTACCTGCCGGCGACAAGGCTGGACCTGATCCAGAAATATGCGGACAGCAATGCCAAAAAGCCGAGGCTCAATAAGCTGAACGGCGTGGAATGGCAGAAAACAAGGCTGCGCGTCACCAGGGCGGTCAGCGACATTGCGAAGGAGCTGATCATGCTCTACGCGAAACGGCTGAACGGCAAAGGCTTCCGCTACAGCCGCGACACAGTCTGGCAGCGGGAGTTCGAGGAGCTTTTCCCCTACGAGGAGACCGAGGACCAGCTGAACGCGATCGCAGCCGTCAAGGCAGACATGGAGAGCGGCCGGATCATGGACCGCCTGATCTGCGGGGACGTCGGCTTCGGCAAGACCGAGATCGCGATCCGCGCTGCATTTAAGGCAGTGCAGGACGGAAAGCAGGTCATTTTCCTGGTCCCGACCACCATCCTGGCCCAGCAGCATTACAATACCTTCGTCGACAGGCTGGGACGCTATCCGGTAAAAATCGCCATGATGTCCCGCTTCCGTACCTCGGACCAGAATAAAAAGACGGCGGAAAAGCTCAAAAGCGGGGCCATTGACATTGTCATCGGCACACACCGCCTGCTGTCCGCGGATGTGGGCTTTAAGGACCCGGGCCTGCTGATCATCGATGAGGAACAGCGCTTCGGCGTGGCGCACAAGGAAAAGATCAAGCAGCTCAAAACGGATCTGGACGTGCTGTCCCTGACGGCGACGCCGATCCCCCGCACGCTGCACATGTCGCTGAGCGGCATCCGGGACCTTTCCACGCTGGAGGAGCCGCCGTTTGACAGGGTGCCGATCCAGACCTACGTCATGGAATACAATGACGAGTTTGCGCGCGAAGCCATCAGCAGGGAGCTGATGCGCAACGGCCAGGTCTTTTATGTGTACAACCGTGTCCAGGGGATCGCGGAAAAGACGGATCACCTGAGGGCTGTCCTCCCGGAGGCGCGCATCGAATACGCCCACGGGCAGATGAACGAGCGGGAGCTCGAGGACATCATGATGGAGTTTGTCAGCGGCGAGATCGACGTCCTCGTCTCCACGACGATCGTTGAGACCGGGCTGGATATCCCCAACGCCAACACCCTGATCGTGGACGGCGCGGAGCGCATGGGCTTAAGCCAGCTCTACCAGCTGAGGGGCAGAGTCGGCCGCTCCAACAGGACGGCCTACGCCTTTCTGATGTACCGCAAGGACAAGGTGCTTTCGGAGGAAGCGGAAAAGCGTCTCAAGGCGATCCGGGAATTTACGGAGTTCGGCGCCGGCGTCAAGATCGCGATGCGCGACCTGGAGATCAGAGGAGCGGGAAATGTTCTCGGCGCCGAGCAGCACGGCCAGATGCAGGCAGTCGGCTACGACCTCTACTGCAAGCTCCTTTCGAAGGCCGTACGTCTTTTGAACGGCGGGCAGGAGGAGAGCGCTGACATTTCCACCAACATCGAATGCGATATCGATGCCTATATCCCGCCGGAATACATCCCGAACGAGTATCAGAAGCTGGACATCTACAAACGGATCGCCGAGATCCGCACCGAAGCGGAATACCAGGATATGCAGGACGAGCTCATTGACCGCTACGGGGATATTCCGAAGGAGGTCAGCGCGCTTCTGGAAATCGTCCTCCTCAAGGAGAAAGCAAGAAGAGCCTATATCACGGATCTTACGATCCGGGGCGGCATGATCAATATGGCAATGCATCCGCGCGCAGACATCAATGTGGACATGATCCCGAAGGTGATCGAAAAGGAGCGCGGCCGCCTCAAATTCATGCGCGGCCAGAATCCGCGGTTCGTCTACCAGGATGAGAAGGCCGGCTATCACGGTCCGTCCTATATGATGCGCAAGGCAGCCGAGATCATAGAACCGCTGATCAGAGGATGAGGAGCCGGGCTTGGGCGTCCCGGCTGAAAAATGACAGAATCTCCTTTATTTAAGCCATTTTTATGGGTTTTTGCCTTGACAATCCAAATCAAAGCTTTTATATTTTTAAATAAGGTAACTTTTTATCTTTTTATGGAGGAATTATCATGAATAAAGGTGAACTTGTAACAGCAATCGCAAAGGAAACAGGAATTACCAAGAAGGATATCGAGGCTACGATCAAGGCTCTTACCGCAGCAGTCACAAAAGAGCTTCAGGACGGCGGAAAGGTTCAGCTTCCGGAGCTGGGATCCTTCAAGGTCAATGAGAGAGCTGAGAGAATCGTTCGCAATCCGCGTACCGGCGAGAACATGAAGTCTGCAGCTTGCAAGGTTGTTAAGTTTACAACAGCTAAGGCTCTCAAGGAAGCAGTCAACGTTAAGAAGCCGGCTAAGAAAAAGAAGAAATAATTCATGAGATTGGATAAATACCTTAAGGTATCCAGACTCATCAAAAGGCGCACGGTTGCGTGCGACGCGTGCAATGCCGGACGGGTTAGCGTAAACGGCAAAGCGCAGAAGGCATCCTATGACGTGAAAATCGGAGACAGGATCTCGATCATCTTCGGCGAAAAGGCCGTGGAGGTCGAGGTGCTTTCTCTTGAGGAAACACAGAAGAAGGATGAGGCAAAGGAAATGTACAAATATGTGTAACTGCCCCGAACAGCTGTTCCGGGCAGCTGCACATCCGTTTGAATCATGGCTAAGAAGGGTAAGCGCAAGGGGAATAATCTGAACAGCGGTCTCGCAATGATCGGCATCACGATAGTGATCGGGCTGATCGCGGGTTCCGTTTACATGGATGAAAAAGACATGCGCGCCCAGGAAAAGATGTATATCGAACGGGAAGCGACGCTGAATCGGGAGATCGAGGAAGAGGAGCTGCGTACAAAAACTCTGAACGAGCGCAAGAAGTATGTTGCGACGAACCAGTATATTCAGGAGGTCGCAAAAGAAAAATTAGGTCTTCTGAACCCGGATGAAGTGCTGATCAAAGCCAGGGAAGATTGATCGTTCAGACCAGATGCTGCATAACACGGCCCGGAAATCCAGACGGATCTCCGGGCTGTTGCTTTCCCTGCGGTATGCCTGGTCCGGCCGGAGTCCCCTGCCCCTGGCGAATGCCATAGACGGATAAAACTGCGCTTCCCGGGATTTTGGCGCAGGATAGCCGTAGAAAAATGCGTGCTTAGCATTTTTCGAGGATAGACAAGCCGGAAGACCGCTGGAAGCGCGTTTTGTACGGCTCGGCAGTTCGCCAGGGGCAGGGGACTCCGGCCGGAAGAGCAGCAGACAATAACATGGATAAACTTCAGAACCAGGTGCTCAAATTCATACGGGAAAACGATCTGATCCGCAGAGGGAATGCAGTGACCGTCGGACTGTCCGGCGGAGCTGATTCCGTCTGCCTGCTTCTCGTGCTTAAGGATCTCAGGCAGCTTCTGAAGATCCGCCTGCAGGCGGTCCATGTCAATCATCAGCTGAGAGGCGACGAAGCCGTGCGGGATGAGGCATTCTGCCGGGAGCTGTGCAGCCGGTTCGGGGTCCCCTTTTCCGCTGTCAGTGTCAACGTCCGGGCATTTGTGGGATCCTCCGGCATGACCGAGGAGGAGGCCGCCAGGACGCTGCGCTATGAAGCGCTGCAGAAGGCGGCGGCAGCATTTGCAGCGGAAATGCAGGAGCCGGACAGACAGGACTTAAAGACGCCCGGGCGCGCAGTGGTCGCTGTCGCGCACCATGCGGACGACCAGGCGGAAACGATCCTTCTGAACCTTCTGCGTGGAAGCGGACTGAAGGGACTCGGCGGCATGCGGCCGAAGCGGGACAATATTATACGGCCCCTGCTGGGCTTGAGCCGCAGCTCGATCCGTGACTATCTGGCGGAACGGAACATATCGTTTGTCGAGGATTCGACCAATTTTGAAAACGACCATACGCGCAACCGTATCCGCAACGTGATCCTTCCGGAAATGGAGCAGAGCGTCAATGACCGTGCCGCCGAACATCTTGCGGCTGCGGGCGCAGTGATCCTGGAGGCGGATGATTATCTTGCTGCAGAGGCGGCGGCATTTCTTGAGGCGGGAGATCCTGCAGAGCAGCAGGGGGATGTGCGCCGGATCAGCCTGCGCCAGACTCTTCTGAAAGAAAAAGCACAGATATTCCGAAGGTATGTTATAATCGAAGCGTTAAGGCGCCTCGGGGTACCGCTCAAGGATTGGGGGCGGCAGCATTTCAGTGAGATCGATGCGGCGCTTTTTAAGCCGAAGGGGACGCACCTCGATCTTCCGGGGGGCGTTTGTGCAGACAATCAGTACCGGGAGACGGTGCTGAGCAAAAAATAAATTTATGGAGGACAGACATGGCGGAAAATCAGGAAAAGAACTATAGGATCACGGAACTGATCTCGCAGGAAAGACTTGAGCAGCGGATCAAAGAAATGGCGGAGGAGATCAGTGCAAATCATCAGGGTCAGGTAGTTCATCTGATTTGCATTTTAAAGGGCGGCGCTTACTTTATGACACAGCTGTCCAAATATATGACGATCCCGGTCACAGTCGGCTTCATGTCAGTCTCGAGCTATGGCTCCGGGACTGTATCAAGCGGCGTTGTCAAGATCACGAAGGATCTTGATGACTCTATTGAAGGCAGACATGTGGTCGTAGTTGAGGATATCATTGATACGGGCAATACGCTTTCTTATCTGCTGGAGCTTTTGAAGGGCAGAAATCCTGCATCTCTTGAGCTTGCGGCGATGCTCAACAAACCGGACCGCAGAATCAGGGAAGTCAAGATCGATTACTGCGGCTTCGGCGTGCCGGATCAGTTTATCGTGGGATACGGACTTGATCTCGACGAGAAATACCGCAATCTGCCCTATATCGGCGTGATTGAAGAGCTACCGGAGGCTTGAGCCTTCAGGCGGCTTTCGATGCCTGCGGTTCGCTGCAATGCAGCCGGACTGCCATGCGACCACATTCATAAACAGGAACCATTAATATGAATAATCAGAAAACATTCAGATTTCCATGGATCGCGCTGCTGATCATAGTCATTATTTACGGCAGCCTGATCTTTTCATCCCGGAATAACACGAACCGTCTGAGCGCACAGGGACTCGAGCAGATGCTGCAGAGCCCTGAAAAGATCGAGGAGGTTGTGATCAATTCATCCAGGGACAACAATACGGGCTCCGTCACCATTCACAGCCGGAACGGCTCCGTCTACAGCTCGACGCTGACGGACATTGACAGGACTGCGGCAAAGCTGGAGGAGGCAGGGATCGACTATACCGTGCAGCTTGACTCCGGCTACCGGCTGAACGATTTTATTCCGTATATCGTGATGCTGGTCATGTTTATGGTGATCCTCCGAGTGATGACCGGAGGCCGCGGCCAGGGCCAGATGATGAATTTCGGCAAGAGCCGCGCGAAGCTGGCGGTCCGGACCGATCTTAACATGGAAAATGTTGCCGGCATGGTGGAAGAGAAAGAGGAGCTGCGGGAAATCGTTGAGTTTCTGAAGAATCCGAAGACCTTTATCGAGATGGGCGCGAGGATCCCGAAGGGCATCATACTGGTCGGCGCGCCGGGTACCGGAAAGACCCTGCTTGCCAAGGCGGTTGCAGGTGAGGCAAATGTGCCGTTCTTCAGCATTTCCGGTTCTGATTTTGTGGAAATGTACGTCGGCGTCGGTGCGGCGCGTGTAAGGGATATGTTTGACGAGGCCAAGCGCAACAGCCCGTGCATCATTTTCATCGATGAGATCGATGCGGTTGCAAGGCGCAGGGGCACCGGTCTCGGCGGTTCCCATGACGAGCGCGAGCAGACGCTCAACCAGATGCTCGTGGAGATGGACGGCTTTGCACAGAATCAGGGCATCATTGTCATGGCGGCGACCAACCGCGTGGATATCCTGGATCCGGCCATCATGAGGCCGGGCCGCTTTGACCGCAAGATCGTGGTCAGCAAGCCGGATGTGGCAGCCAGAGAGTCCATTCTCAAGCTGCACAGCAAGAATAAGCATCTCGCTGCCGATGTGGACCTGAAGCGCGTGGCGCAGACTACGGCGGGCTATACGGGCGCGGATCTGGAGAACCTGATGAATGAGGCCGCGATCAAGGCGGTCATGGACAAGAAGAGTGTGATCAACCAGTCCGATATCAACGATGCGTTTATCAAGACCGGCATCGGCACGGAGAAGAAATCCAAGGTGATTTCCGAGAGGGACAAGAAGATCACGGCATATCATGAAACAGGACATGCAATTCTGTTCCACCTGCTCGAGGATGTGGGACCTGTGCATATGATCAGCATCATCCCGACCGGGGAAGGCGCCGCCGGCTACACGATGCCGCTTCCGGACAAGGATAACAGCTTTATCACCAGGACGCAGCTCAAGCACATGATGATGGCTGCAATGGGCGGCCGCATTGCGGAAGAGCTGATCTGCGAGGATATCACCACGGGCGCATCCCAGGATATCAAGCAGGTGACCAAGATCGCCAGGGCTATGGTGATGCAGTACGGCATGAGCGACAAGATCGGCATGATCAACTGCGACGAAAACGGCGATGATGTGTTCCTCGGTTACGACATTGCGCACAATAAGACCTACAGCGACGAGCTGCTCAGCCTGATCGATTCGGAGATCCGCGCGCTGGTGGAGGAATGCTATACTGCGGCAAAGAGCATGATTATGTCACACCGCAACGTACTGGAGAAGAGCTGTGAGCTGCTTCTCGAGAAGGAGAAAATCACCGGCGAGGAATTTGCGGCGCTGTTCTGATGTGCCTGCGCCAGAGTGTGATATTTCATAAGTGGATTATCAGAAGAAAATGACCTGATTACCGAAAGAGACGGGAAAGGGTCATTTTTCTCGTAAAAGTGTACGAATAGGAAAATATCTGTGTTAAATACAAAAAGCGATCACTACGACAACTTCATATGTTCGGCGGGCGCGTGCCCGGAGAGCTGCTGCAGCGGCGGATGGCAGATCATGATCGACGGGGAGAGCCGGAAGCGCTATTCCGGGCTGGCCGCCGAAGCTGAAGCTGAGGCTGAAGCTGAAGCATTGGCAGACCAGGCTGCCGGGGCCAAAGATATATGCGCCCTGGGGCGGCGCCTTCTGCACGGTGTGGACTGGGAAAATGAGTATTTCCGCCAGGACGGGCAGGGACACTGTCTCATGCTGGATCCGGACGGACTCTGCAGCATTCAGCGTGCGCTCGGAGAAGACGCGCTCTGCGATACCTGCCGCATTTATCCGCGCCATATGGAAGAATTTGAGGATGTCAGGGAGTATTCCCTGTCGCTGTCATGTCCGGAGGCGGCACGGATGCTGCTGGAACGGAAAGCACCGCTCACATTCATCGAGTGGGAGACAGAAGAGACAGACGATCCGGAGGAATACGAAGATTTTGACTTTCTGCTGTATTCACAGCTTACGGATGCACGCAGAAGGATTTTCCATACCGTGCAGGACCGGAGCTTAAGCTTTCGGGAGAAAGCGCTGCGGATCGAAGCATTTGCAGCTGCAATGCAGGACTGCCTGGATGAGGGCAAAATGTACGAGCTGGATGAGCTGATCTACGGCAGCGGCGAAGACCTTGATTCCGTTGAAAGCGGGATTCCGGAAAAACCGGTGCCGATGAGCAGTCGGGATAGTTCGATTCCGGAAAAACCGGTGCCGATGAGCAGTCGGGATAGTTCGATTCCGGAAAAGCCGGTGCCGGCGGGCGCGGATCCCTTTGACAGGAATCTGTTCTCCAAACTGTTTGACCTGGAATTTCTGAAAAAGGACTGGCCGGATGTGCTTGACCGGACCTGGAGGGAGTGGAAGGCAGAGGAGCAGAAGGCTCCGGCATCTTCCTGTGACGGGACAATGGATCCGGAGGATGAGATCAGGGCGGAGCAGCTGCTCATGTTCTGGATCTACACTTACTTTTGCGGGGCTGTCTATGACGGGTGGATCTATTCCAAAGCCATGCTGGCGGTCTGCAGCACATACTGGATATTCAGGATCGGGGCTGCAAATCATTTTCCGGGAGGCCTGACGGAAGCAGTTTACCGTTATGCCAGAGAAATAGAACACTCAGATGAAAATCTGAATGCTCTGGAAGAGTGGTTTATGGACCGCCATGAAAAGAATATGCAGAAAATTAATAGATCAATCTTTTAAACAACCGAATGGTATTACTTTAACTCCATTCTGTGTTGTATAGGAGATCGGTGCAGTTGCACATATTATGATTAAAGCGGATGGCTCCCGGAAGACAGCCCGGGGATGGACGGAATTTGACATCGCTTTCTCGTTATGCTTCTTAATTAGCTCATTGAATTTTAACAGACTTTGCTCTGCGGCCGGGATTTTATTTGTGCCCAGTTTGATTTCAATGAGTGCATACCGTCCATCCGCTGCCTGATATACAGCATCAGCCTCAAGACCCATATCATCGGTATAGTGCATGATACGCGCATTATGAGCCTGAGCGAATACAATAAGATCCCGCAGAACCATATTTTCAAAAACATGACCAAAGAGGTCCAGGTCATTGTAGAAATATGAGGGGTCAAGTCCCAAGGCGGCCAGACCAATAGAGGGATCCGAAAAAATATGTTTTTTGGCGGAACGGATCGCGGTCTTAGAGCGGATCTGCGGTGTCCATGCGTCAATATCCCTGATTACGAATAGTTCCTCCAGCACTTGAATGTAAGAAGAGAGCGTAATGTCTGTAACCGGATGAGTTGCTTTTACATCAGCATAAATACTTGTTTTTTTTGCAGTTGTTGCCATATTCCTGGCATAGGACCAGAGGAGAGTTCTCATCCATTCCGGATTTCGTCTGACTCCATCAATTGCGGAGCTGTCTTTATGACAGATTTGATAAAAATAGTCCTTTGCGATTTCCAGTTTTGCTGTATCTTTCTTGAGAGCAAGGCATCTTGGCCATCCGCCCCTGCATGCTGAAAAGAATAATTGCTCCAGGGAAATATTTCCGGAACAACCATCAACAGAATAAGTGTCATCTTCTAAAATACGGGAGAGCGAAACTGAGCCGGTTGATTCCCCCATTTCCCATAGCGTCATTGGATACATGACTAATTCCGAAATTCTGCCGGTTCCGCTATGAGGGACAGATACTTTTTTACTGGTCGAACCGGTAAGGTAGTATTCCCCGACAGCCGACGGATGATCATCACAATATTTTCTGATCATTCCCCATATTTTAGGTGCATCCTGCCATTCGTCGAACAAAATTGGTTTTGGATTACTGAGAAAAAGAGCTGGCGCTGTTTCAGCAACTGCAATATAACCATCTCTCTTAGCCTCATCCTGAAATTCGATAATGGTTTTGCTGCGTTCTTTAGCAGTTCGAGTCTTTCCGCAGCCTTTAGGACCGACAATGTTAATTGCGTTAAAAGCATCCGCTTTTTTATCGAGTACATCATCAACAATACGTCTGATATAATACATAATTACCTCCTGACATCTTGATTGTACCAGAAGAAATGCTGTACAGCAAATACCATTTATGCTTTTTCGAAAGTTTTATTTTAAATTTTTCTAATATTTTGTTTTGTGAAATTCGAGTGATGTATTATATATATTTCGAGTATATTGCTTAAAATGCTCCTGAACAGATATTTAAATGTTTTAAAACTAAGCAAATTAAACAACAGAATTAAACAACAGACTTTCGCCGGGGGAATGCCTGCGGAATAAAAAAGCGGTATAATGATTGCGGGAAAGAAGCCTGGAAAGAAACCGGAAAAGAAACCGGAAAAGAAACCGGAAAAGAAACCGGGAAGAAATATGGAAGGAAACCGGGAAGAAATATGGAAAGGAGCCTGAAAACGATGAAAACAAAGAGGAAGATGATGATACTCTGCTCTGCGGTCATGGTCCTGATGATCCTCATGGGTCAGGCCGCATTTGCAGATAGATATGTCAGCAGCGGAAACGGCGGCATCGTTTATTATGACGACGGAAGCCGGATCGAGTATAATGCCAGAGGCAGTTCGCTCTCCATATATGACCGCTCTGGTCAGCTTGTGGAGGAGGAATATGCGGAGATGACCGAGTCGGAATTCAAAAATGCTTACTACTGGCCGTCAAGCTCCTCTTCATCGGGCAGCTCCTCCAGCAGCAAATACGCGGATGCGGCCATCTATGAAGCCTACTGGGGCGGAAATGCCAATACCTTCATTGCGCACTGGGAGGCAGACTATCAGTCCAATGCCAGCTATACCCTTACCCTGTACAGAGACGGATACAAGGTGGCGACCAAGACCTCCAGCGGCAAGAAAAGCTATGATTTCACGAGTACAATTGCAAATGCAAACAGGACCGGAAATTATTACTTTGAGGTTAAGGCAAAATGGAGCGGCGGCCATACGGATGAGACCAATTCCGACGACATCTATGTTGACGCCTACATGCTGGAGAACATCCGCAGCAAAAATTCGGGCAGCTCGGGCAGTTCCGCAGGCGCCGTAAGCTATGCGGCAGGACCGGGCGGCTCCCCGGCGACCACAGCCGGTCCCGGAGCAAATACCGGCTGGCAGAACCTGAGCGGAGCCTGGAAATATCTCCGCCCCAACGGCAGCTATGCAGTCAGCTGCTGGGAATATATCAACGGCAAATGGTATTACTTTGACGGCGCCGGAAATATGTGTGCAAACCAGTGGATCCAGACAGACGCCTGGTACTATCTGGGGCCGGAAGGCGACATGCTGGCAAATCAGTGGATCCAGAGCCGGACGAACTCCCATATCTGGTATTAT
>JAFUAE010000008.1 GCA_017460845.1 Lachnospiraceae bacterium | reverse complement strand
CAAGGACGGCGCAACGATACAGATCGGTATCGGCAGCATGCCCGATGCGGTCGGATCCCTGCTGGCGCAGTCAGATCTGAAGGATCTGGGAATGCATACGGAGCTTTGTTCCGATGCCTACCTCGACCTTTATGAGTCCGGAAAGCTGACGAATAAATATAAAAAGCTTAATCCGGAGAAAAACGTGCTTGGCTGCGCACTCGGCTCTCCGCGCCTGTATGAATGGCTCGACGATAACCCGAGCGTGCTCGCGTACCCGCTTGAATACGTCAATAACCCGAATATTATCGGACAGATCGACAATATGGTTTCCATTAACAGCTGCATCAGCGTGGATCTTTTCGGGCAGGTCAGTGCGGAAAGCGTCGGCACCCGCCAGATCAGCGGCACCGGCGGACAGCTGGACTTCCTGGAGGGCGCGTCCATTTCCAGAGGCGGAAAGTCCTTTATCTGTCTGAGCTCGACATTTACAGATGAAAAGGGACGCAAGCGCAGCTGTATCGTACCGCATTTCTCAGGGGACATTATTACTTCACCGCGGAGCCAGGTTTACTTTATCGCGACGGAATACGGCGTCGTCAACCTGGAAGGGGCAGCTTCCTGGGAAAGAGCGGAGCGCCTGATCTCCATCGCGCATCCGGATTTCCGTGACTGGCTGACGAAGGAAGCGGAAAAGATGAAGATCTGGAGAAAGCGCCTTTACTGAGATAAATGCAGAACTCCCCAGCTTACGGCAGACAGTATAAGCATAAACAGATTCCGGCATGTGCCTGAAAGGACAGGTCAATACAGATGGACACAACAAGAGTGAAAGAGCTTTCTGAGCAGCTGCTGCAGGAAACGGAAAAGATTATAGTCGGAAAGACGGACAAGGTGAAGCTGATCATTATGTCTGTTCTCGCTGGCGGGCATGTACTGCTTGAGGATTTGCCGGGCGTCGGGAAGACGACCCTGATCAAGGCGCTTTCGATTGCGTCGGGCTGTGAATTCCGGCGGATCCAGTTCGTGCCGGACCTGATGCCATCAGATATTTCGGGTATGCGGATCTTTAACCAGAAAAACGGAGAATTTGAGCTGGCCGAAGGGCCTGTCATGACAAATATTCTGCTTGCGGATGAAATCAACCGTGCGATCCCGCGGACCCAGTCGGCGCTTCTTGAGGCCATGGAGGAACGCCAGGTGACCATCGACGGAGAATCGATCCGCCTGCCGCAGCCGTTCCTGGTCCTGGCCACGCAAAACCCGGTGGAGTCGGAGAGTACCTTCCCGCTTCCCGCAGCGCAGATGGACCGATTCCTGATCCGGCTGTCTCTCGGATACCCTTCACAGGAGGAAGAGCTGCGAATGCTGGGGATCCTGGGAGATACGATCCCCTTCGATACCGTAAAGGCGGTAACGGACGCGGATGAACTGGTCAGCCTGATAAAGTCGGTATCCGGGGTGAAGGTGAGCGAAGCCGTAGCGGCTTATATTGTGCGGATCACGGATGCCACGCGGCATTCTCCGGATCTGAAGATGGGGGCAAGCCCGCGCGGATCCCGTGCCCTGTATAAGGCAGCCAAGGTCTGGGCTGCAATGTCCGGGCGGGGATATGTGACGCCGGAGGATGTGCTGGATCTGGTGCATCCGGTATTGGAGCACAGACTTGCGATGTCCTCCGAAGCAGGCTTTTCCGGAAAGACGACCTCGGAGATCCTGGATGGGATCATTGCCGGCATCGAGGCACCACCGTCAGCCTCTGACCTTCTGAACCAGGGATGAGAATAAGATGTAACATTCTGAAACAGAGATAAAGATAAGCCGTGACCTTCTGAACCAGGGATGAAGACAGAAACAATTAAAATCATTAATATGCGTTCCAGCTTTCTGACCTCCCTGACAGGGATCGCCGGGCTGTTTCTCGGCGCCGTGATCGCACTGCCTTTCCATCTGACATTTCTTGCCGCAGCGCTGATCCTGATGGCTGTCATTGCGATCCTTTCGAGAGTCTGGGCGCTGAAGGCGCTCACCGATGTCGGCTTTTCTGCGGAAAGTGACCGTTACCGTCTGTTTCCGGGAGACTCCTTCACCCTTCTGATGAAGGTCTCAAACCGCAAAAATATTCCCCTCATATGGCTGGACGCGGCAGTGCCGCTCGAGGACAGCTGCCCGGTGCTTCCTGCGGGAGAAGAAGATATTTACGAGCCGGACGGGCTCACAAAGGCGGATGACGAGCTTCCAAGATGTCCGATGCTGCGCAAGCGATTTGCCTTTATCAGCCCATGGCAGGAGCTGGAGATACCGGTAGCCATGAAAGCCATGCACCGAGGCATTTACAGACTGGAAAACCTGAGGATCTACTCCGGAGACGGCTTCGGCCTCACCCAGACAGGCATGACGGCGCAGAACCCGGAGCGTGTGTTTGCCGTGTATCCGGAACCGGCCGCCATCAGGGCGGAAAAGTTCCTGAGGGCACAGTGGACGAGTGCGGGAAAAAATAAAGGATATCTGGAGGATCCGACCCTGATCCGGGGCAGCAGGGACTATCAGCCCACGGATTCCTGGAAGCGGATCAACTGGCGCATGGCTGCGAGAGGACTTCCGCTGCAGGTCAATCTTCCCGAAATGATCCTGCCGCAGTCCTCGCATTTTATTGTGGACGGAGAAAGCTTCAGCGGTCCTGAGGCGGATCATGCGGGATTTGAACTGATGCTCAGCATTTTGTGCGGCATACTTCTGAATCTTTCCGAAAAGGGACTCGAATGCGGGCTGAGTCTGCCTGCGTCCTTAAGAAGCCCTTCGGTCACCCTGCCGCCCGGCACGAAAACCGCGGAACTCCTTTTTGCGCTGGCGGCCTATGAACTGAAGCCGTATAAAATGCCGTCTGCGGGGGAAATACCAGTCCAACCCGTATCTTCCTTTGCCGCTGCGGCGGTGCTTGCGGCCTGTCAGAGAGCAGGCAATATTTATTACCTGACGAGAAGCCTGCGTTCAGCTGATCATGTAATTGTGCGGAAGCTTCAGAATCAGGGTGTGACCGTGATCCCTCTCGAAGAGCCGGATCAGAAGGAAGCGGCGTATTTCGGGGAAAAGATCATCCCGATGAGGTCGCTGCTGAAGAATGCTTAGCCTGACGCTAAATGACAATTTAATCGAATAGGCTGCCAGAAATCGGCAGACGCCATAGACCTGCGGAATGGCAATTCCAGGTCTGCTGGCGCCGGATAGCCGTAGAAACCTGCGTGCATAGCAGGTCTCGAGGATAGACAAGCCGGAAGACCGCGTGAATTGCATTTCGCACGGTCTCGGCCGTCTGGCGATTCTGGCGGCCGGCAGTGCATTAAATCTGCATTTACCCCAAAATATATTTAGAAATGAGACAGAATTCCAGACTGACAATTTTTGCAGCCGCATACTGCGACATCATTCTTTTGGACTCCCTCCTGCGGATGAGGGATCATTTTTCGAGCGGTATTTTAAAAAGCTGGAATGCGGTCCCGGTCTGGATCTGCTTTGCAGCGGCCGTATGGCTGTTCAATGCGGGATTCCTGAAAAAGGAAAGGAGCATGACGGCGGTCGCAGTCTGGAATCTCCTGATCGGGATCCCCGAGTGCCTGGTGCTGTACCGTTTTCGTATGCCGATGGAGGGCGTTTGGGCATATCTGTTTTTCCTGACGGCTGTTGCCGCCGTTCATGCGAGGATCGTAAACCGCTTTTTCGAACCTGTATCCATAGACAGCAGTATTCGTTTTTTCGAGATGTCCGTTGTCGAATATCTGATCCTGATCGCATATCAAAGCTTTACACCGCTTGGCGCAGGACTGGGGCCGCTGCTCATTTCGTCGATCGTGGTTTCTCTTGCCGCAGTGATACGGGGCCGGACAGAAGGCGCTGGAAATGCTGACGAGCGTGCCGGAAAGCGGGGACTGGCTGTGGCGGGAGGCCTGCTGGCTGCAGCTGCGGCCGGCTGCGTCTTATTTGCACTGTTCTTTGCGGATAAGGCAGGCCAT
>JAFUAE010000086.1 GCA_017460845.1 Lachnospiraceae bacterium | reverse complement strand
GGATATCATTACTATTGCGGACTGCCCGATCGCGCGCGCCTGCATGGATTCCAGCATCCTCGCCTGCAAGCTGCGGCGCGAGCTCGGGATCGATGCCCTGCCGCACATGACCTGCCGGGACCGCAACCTCAACGCGACAAAGGCGCTGCTGCTGGGGCTCTATTCGGAGGGGATCCGGAATGTCCTGCTGGTCACCGGAGACCCGGTGCCGACCGCGGAACGCGACGAGGTCAAGATGGTGTACCAGTTCAACTCCCGCAAGCTGGCCGCATTTGTCAGCTCTCTGAACAAGAAAATGCTGCAGAGCCCGTTCCATATCTTCGGCGCTCTGAATGTCAACGCCATCAACTTCGACGTGCAGCTGCGGATTGCAAAAGAAAAGATCGAGAAGGGAATGAAGGGCTTCCTGACACAGCCGGTGCTGAGCCCGGAGGCGGTTGAAAACCTGAAACGCGCGTCCGAAGAACTCGACGCTTATATCCTTGGCGGCATTATGCCCGTGGTCAGCGAACGCAACGCCCGTTTTATGAACAGTGAGATCAACGGCATCCGCCTGTCTCCGGCAATCATTGACCGCTACGTAGGAAAAAACCGTGCCGAGGGCGAAGCGCTTGCCACGGAGATCTCCGTGCAGATCATGCAGGAGATCGCACAGTATGTGGACGGTTTCTACCTGATGACGCCTTTCGGCCGGACCGGCCTGATCACAGCGATTATCAAAGAGTACGCCGCGGCTGCTTCAAGGGGCGAGAAGTAAATTCGGGCTGATTAATCAGACTCTTAATCCGGTCTCCGGGTTGGTTTTCAGACTCTCTTTCGATTTTCAGGCTGTTTGATCTGGTCTCCCGGCTGGGTTTCAGACAGAATCGCTTGTACAGACAAAATGTATGAGCGAGTTTTTATGAATGTTCAAACATTTTAGAGAAAACCAGGAGATATATCTGAATCTGGAAATACCCGTTTTTCGGACAATCAGACATTTATGACTTAAATGTCTTTTAGATCTGAATGCCGGCAATTAAAGATTTTGAGACTTCATACATAAGAGATGATCTCACAATAATTGTATTATTGAGGTCAGTAATATTTCATGAAAATGGATGAGGGCCAAGAATATACCTGATTGGGGCTCATACAGACTCAGCTCTATTTTATAAAATATCTGACGACCTAGAAATTCGCCTGATCGCGACTCAGATAGACTCAGGCATATTTCATAAAAATGTATGACGACCGGGAAAATCAGGCAATTACCGCACATTGATGACCCAGAAAAAATCAGGCTGTAAAAGGCTACTCACGAAAAGAAGGATCACCCTTGATCCTTCTTTGTTTTTCAGACTATGTTTTTACAGCCAATCTGCGTTATCTTGATCAGAAATTGCTGCCGTTCCAGCCCCAGTCATGCACTCCGTGGGAGGTGACATAGACATTGTTTCCGGGAATTCCCAACTCTTCCTCGAGGATCCTGCAGATCTCCCCGGTCATCCTGTCGCAGGCTGCCGGCTGCACATCCCCGTAAACGCTGACGGAAACATAGGCTCCTTTTTCCAGCTTCTTGCCGGCAAAGCACTTTGAAAACTGAACAATCGTTATCGGCCTTCTATGGAGACATATAAGCCCTCCAGCAGTGTTGATATCCTTGTTTGAACCATTTATAGTCAAGGCTCTAATTATTAGTTGTCCCCTAACTCTCTTTTTCTATTTCATTCAGATATTTTGATCCAATAAATGGAAAAAACCTGAACAGTTCATAAATCACACTCACATATATTCTTATTGATTTTCAAGAATGTATGAAATATGCTTGGACGGGTCTGTAAACCGGAACACCATAAGGTCAAGGCCGGACGGATCCGGACCGCTATCAGTCTAAGACAGGCCAAGTCTGAAAGCAAAATAGATCATGATCCTCTATCCGGCTTGACTCATGCACTGTATCTCATCGGCACATCGCGATCTCGCCGATTTCCCTGTCTCCGTTGAATACGGAGCCGAGCGCGTACTCGACGCCGCCGGCCTCCACAAAGTCATAAACGGTGACATTGAGCGCGGTTTGTGAGCTGGCCGCGTCAAAATATCCGATCTCATCGTTCCAGTCGCCTTCCATCACGATCGTTCCGCCGCCGGAAGCATCCAAAGTCTCTATATTGTCTGGATCGCTGACCATAAACTGATATTGCTCCTTTGTATTAAGCAGCAAAGTCACTTTGTATCCCATGTACTGCACTTCCGCCTCGAAGACGGCGATTCTGCACTGGTCCTCTCCGTTGACCGGCGTCACGACATTGATAAGCCCCTTCCATTTGCCGCCAAGATCCTGAAGCTCTGTGAGCGGATTGCCGTCAATCGGGAAATCATCGTCAAAATACCAGCCGAAATCATTAAGAGTCACATTAGCGGTATTGCCGCCGGTCCCCGCAGACGTCTGTCCTGAAGAAGAACTGCCGGGCGCCGCAGGCGGATTTGCGGAAGAACCGCTGCCCGGGGCCTGTGATGATGAGGATGTTCCAGGAGCCTGTGATGATGTTCCGGGGGCAGATGATGAGGATGTTCCAGGAGCCGGTGATGAGGATGTTCCTGAAGACGATGATGACGGCACGGATGTCTGGGACATTCCCGATGCGGAAGCCGTCGAAGTCGGTGTCATGCTTGCCGGAATCGGCACGTCGGCAGTTCCGGGAAGCACAGCCGATGTCGGCCGGTCGCCCGTCCTGATCCAAAGACCGTTTCCGTCCGGCCGTACGACCGCAAGTTTCCATTCCTGCTTCTCAGGTGTAACGTAATATCCCCAGCCGACTGCCCTGTCCTGAATGTACTGGAAGCTGAAGGACGCAAACGGATAAGTGCTGTCCTCGTTTTCCATGCGGTTGTAATAGAATTCTTCATGGCTGCAGACAGTGTCCGGAAGGCCGCTTTCATCTGTCACATTTCCGTTCTCATCAATAGCCAGATACCAGTCGATCCGGACATCCACATGACCTTTGCCAAAATCCGAGGTATCCTCCAGTGCAACCTGCTCCACATACAGATTGGCAAGATGCGCCTCAAAGCCCTGTCCCTGCTGGCGAAAGTCCTTAAGGATATAGCATTTCCAGCCGCCCTCATACTCAAAAACATCATATTCCGGATCCCTGTATCCTTTCAGATCCAGGTTCTGGAAAAGGTCCTCCGTATACCAGGCAAAGTCTTCCAATACCGGCCTGTCCTTTGTCTGAACCTCCCGGAGGATCTCGTCCCTGGACTGGTTCTCAAAATTATGGGGGACCTGTTTTTCTTCGACCTTCAGCTTATAAGCCGCGTCAGCGGGCTTCTGGAACTGATCATCGACCCAGCAGGCAACGGTAATCTCCCTCGTCGCTTCCGGAACCTCGTAAAGCAGCCAGAGTTTCATTCCGCCGGATACCAGCGGCCTTTCTGCCGCATAATAGCCTGATACATCTCCTTTGATCTCGGAGATCCGCATGTTTGTCTTCGGTTGCAGCCTCTGTGCCCCGAGCTCGAGCGGATTCCCGTTCCCGTCATTTGCAGCGATCAGGTAATAGTGATCGGGGGTCGGGATCTCCTTCACGGTTCCCGCGCCGTAATCGTCCAGCGTCACAGGAACGGAAATATACTTATTCCCGGCTGTTAAGTCTGCCACGGAATCGACCCAGTCGGATGCTGTATCCATGGAAATATAAAGCTCCAGACTATTCATCTGGATCACATTGCCTGATTCATAAACCGCGTTCGGATCGGCGAGTGAAACAATGCCGTCCGGCATATTCACGCCGTAATCCGCTGCCAGGCTCTGGATCTCCTGCTCTGCGGCATCTTTTCCACCGGAGCCGCTGCCGGAATTGCCGCCGGAAACATTTCCCGCTCCTCCTGCAGTGTTGGAGCCGCTTACATTCCCGGAACTGCTGCCGGAGTCCGGTTTTTCTTCCTTGCCCCCGCAGGCGGAAATCAAAATCGCAGCTATCAGGAGCAGAGCCATAAGGGCGCTTCTCCGAAGATTCCGTCTATAGCCTGTTTTTTTCATTTTGCAATACCTCCTGATATACTCTGCTTAAACTGTCCTTGTCATGGGGTACACTTCACAGCCGCTGGCGTAAATCTTTCAATACTCATCTGAAAGCTTGGTCCCGCTTAATTTCGTCTTTAGAATGATGAACTGATTATTGATATTCAATTCCCCGGTAAATGTCATGATCTGCTTTGACGGATCCTTCGGGTCCGGTCCCTCCGCGACCTGGAGGTCCAGCCCGGGCGCAAGTCCGAAGTCCTTGAGATCATAAGTACCGCTTTCGATCTTCTGGTGGGCTGCATTATTTTCGGCATTGTTAGTGCTGCCTTCAAAGGAATAAGTCGTATCCTTGCGCTCCAGCTTCAGCAGCTTCGTTTTCTTGTCGTAGGTTCCCTCATAAAGTTCTTCCGGCGCTTCCGGATACTTGATCGAGGCCTCCACAACATCGATCTTCATGGTCGGTCGGATGATCATCGTGCCCTTGGATACAGAATTCGCGATTTCATTCTCTTTCTGATAATACTGATCTCTGTAGTCCTTTACCTGCTGCTTAGCCTCCTGCGGATCGCCGGGTCCGAGGGAAAGCCCACCAATCGTCTTTGCCTGCTGGTCGACCAGTCCGCCAAGCATCGGGGACTTATAGTCCTGTATGTCGGATATCATTTCCCAGGTGCCGTAAATGTCATTTTCAAGCGGGACCGGATCCGATTCCGGCCCAAGGCACGGCTTTTTGGTTTCATAAGTCTTTTCCACACACTCCTGGATAATCAGGACCAGGTTTTTCCTTTCCTCATCCGTCAGCTTGCGGTCTTTGATCCTGAGATCGGAGATATCGATTCTGACCGGTTCTTCGTCTGCCTCCTTGAGATCCTCTCTCGTGACCTGCTGCTGCAGGACATCTGTCTTGCCCGTGCGGAGCGTGACCACATAACTGTCAATAATCTCTTTTTTAGGCTCCTCTCCGAGTTCCGGCAGCTTAAGTTCAAGCACCTCTCCTTTTTTCTCTGCCTCCGGCTGGTCAGGCTTTTCCATCAGGTATAGGTAATATCCACTGTAGTCGTTCCAGATCCAGCCTTCGGATGCCGCTGCAGTCCCTCCGTCCGCTTCCATCAGATAAACGGTTTCCTCCGCACCCCACTCCTTCGGCTCAAAGAACAGTCCATCCGCATACTCGCGGTAATGTGTACCTTTTTTCTTATTGAGAGGAGTAATCGTAAAGTCGGACATCGTGTCCTTAAAGTCTTCCTTATACTTCAGCACCAGGGCATATTCCGCCGCCTTTTCCGCGCGTTTTTCCGGACGCACCCGGCGTACGCGTATCGTATAGTTTTTATTAAGCAGCGGTACCTCGAGCCGTCCGTCAGATCCTGTAATCCGGGCCAGTGGTGCAAAAACCTCATTCACCTTTGGCTTCAGCGCTTCTTTATATAAGGTCGTCTGATAGCTCTCTGCGAATTTATGATAAGCTTCTGTAAGCCCGGTTTCATCCAGGGAAAATGCTTCCTTCAGGATGGTCGTAACCGCCCGCTTTCCCCACAGGCCGTGATACTTTGAAAGAATATCCGGATATTTTTGTCCGCCGTTTTTCCTCAGCCAGGTCACGACCGGAGCTGTCGGATATGAGGCCGAGGCCCTGTCATTGCTTCCATTCAGCTTTCCCTCCGGATAGCTTGTATCAAAATCATTGAGGGGGACCGCCAGCCAGTAAGCTTCCCGAAGATTTTCAAGGGCTGCCTCCCGGGAAGATGTGATCGGATTATCCTCCGCCTCTCTGAAATGGTCATATGCGATGCCTTCCAGATCCTGGGCGGTCATTTCATCAAATTTATAAGTACCCAATGCATAAGATACATAGACCCTCTGCACTGCGTGGAACAGTTCATGGCAGACTGTTAAGAGCAGTCTGTCATAGGCCAGCCTGCTGCCCCTGCCGATCTGTGCCATGGATATGACCATGTACGGATTACCCAGTATCGGCGTCTGGGTCGCGCCATAGGCTTTGTCCAAGCTGCTCAGTTCAAGACGGAATTTGTAATTGGGCATCCTGAGTCCCTGGTCTTCCTTCAGCCACTGCCACGCCCTGAGCGCAGCTTCGCAGGTCTTTTCAACAGCCTCCAGCTCCGTCCTCCCGTCAGAAGTATTGAGCGGGGAATTTTTAAAATCCTCCAGATTCCGTTTGATCCGCTTGTAATCCGGATCCTGCTCGATTTTTTCCTTTGTAAGCTTTTCGTAACGCTTCACAAAAGACTTGAATATCCTTCTCGCCGGACCGGCCAGGTCCGGATCTTGCATCCATTCCTTCGTAAAGGCTTTGTTCATTTCCCTGTAATCTTTGAAATCCAGATCTTCTTCCTTTTTTATCTGGAGAAAAACTTCGTTTTTGGCCGCTTCTTCCAGGTCTGAATAATGAGCATCATTAGCTACCTGCAGATCATTCAGGAAGCTCTTGCGGTCCAGCATAACCGTCATGACAGCTTTCCCCTGATATTTCAGGTCAAAGGTCCCTGTAAAAGGATTAAAATAAGCGCCTCCCTGGTTTGCCATATAAGCGTCATATAACGGAAGCGCGATCGCAAGTGTAGCCAGAGTGGTCACAATGATACTGTTCTGGTTTGCCTCGATCGAAACGATATTCCCGCTGCATTCGCTCTGGTATTCATACCACTTCCCCGCATCATCCACACGGTAAAAATGAAGAGACTCATAGTCTTCCCCATCCAGGCCGAGTTCCTCCAGATCGATCTCCAGCTTATAATCCCCCGGCAGGATCTCATGATCCTCCATACCGGCATCCAGATCCCAGGCACCAACGATCATGCTTCCGGATCCTTCCGCCTCAGAAAGAGCTGCATCAAGCGCGTCATACTGTTCCGGAGTGATGGGTTCCACCTTGAATTCACGGTCTTTGTCCAGTGCGCCTTTCTCTGCTGAAACCGTAATACCGTAGGGAGTTTCCGTTCGGAAAGCCTTACTATTTCCCTCGGGCAGGATTTTCGGCTGCTGAGGCTGCGCGTCTTCGCTCTCATCCGGCACGTCCCAGCCGCTCTCGTCGCCGTACAGCCAGGGATACTGGGCGTGCGGATCCTCTTTTACCGTGTCCGCATCCGCAAAGAGCGTTCCGTTGGCATAAGCTTCATCGATCGCGGCATATTCCGCCTCCAGTTCTTCCGGAGTCGGAAGCAGATCTGCTTCCTGTGCAGCGGTATTGCCCGTATTGCCCTGGTTTCCGGTTCCACCGGCAGCGGTCATGGAAATGTCGGAACCGTTTCCGTTCCCGGAGCCGCCCGGACCTCCTGAGCCGCTGCCGCCCAAAAACCGGGTACGGATATATCCCGGATAGACAAAAGAGACAAAAAGCGCCATCACCAGAACGGCCGCTGCAATGGGCATAACGGGACTCCTGCGCCGTTTCGTCGCGGGTCTTGTTTCCTGCTGCGCTGCCCGGTAATCCCTTGATGAACGATCGTTCTGCGGTGCCTGATATTCCTGAGCCATACGGGGGAAATCCCTGTCCAGACGGGCTCCGCAGCTCTTGCAAAACACGGCTCCCGGGTTCACGATCCCGCCGCAATAACGGCAGAAGACTGGAGCAGGCTTTGCTGCCCCTCCCGCTTCTGATTCATATGCATCTTTTCTTTCAGGCTCCGCCTTCGGGAGCTGCCTGCCGCAGCCCTTGCAGAAAAGTGCCTGATCGGAAAGTTCCGTACCGCAATATTTGCAAAATCTGGCCATAGCTGGTCTCCTGGGATGCTAAACAGATGCTTTTATGTCTTGTAGATAAACGCGTGCCGATCCTGGTCGAAGCGATGCATTCTCAGTGCGCGCTGCGCATCAGTGCGATCCGGTCTACCTCTCCGGAGATCCAGCGGAAAGTGCCGGTCGCGTATTCCGTCTGTCCGTCCGCGGACAGATAGAATCCGTCGAAGTCGATCCTGGAATCCGAAGTCTCCGCTGTGGCCGTACCGGCCTGATCGTCATAGGTTCCGCGATAGGTCCAGTGGTCGGACTCTTCAATGGTTCCGCCTCCGTTGGGGTCTACTAAGTACTTAAAGTTCAGCGTAATGTTGAACTTGCCGCCTGACGCCTCGATATTGGCGTTGAGATACCGCTCCACGTCAGAGCCGTACGCGCCCTTCTCCGTGCAGATAAAGCACTTCCATCCGCCGTTTAAGGCTGGCTGCAGATCATTGATGCGGGTGGCCTGCGTCGGGTCTGTGATCACCTGGTCCAAGCCGTATCCGGTGTGATTGACATAATCCAGGAACCAGTCAAATTCGGTGGCGCCGGCATTTTCATTCGTCGAAAGCTTCGATGCGATCGCTGCCATCGCCTCTCCCGCCGGGGTATCCTCGATATAATTGCCGCCGTCCGCCTGGTTCTGCGGCGCGTTGGGATCGTAGCTGCCGTCCGGTCCTACAAAATACCCGTCCGGCGTATAGGCGTTGCTCAGCATATAACCGGTCTCATCCACGTAATAGTAGACGCCGTTGTCGTTGATCCAGCTGTTTTTGACAATGGCTCCGTCTTTCTGATAGAACCACACGCTGGCGATCTGGATCCACTCTCCGCCTGAAACTGTGCTGATTCCCTGTGTCGGTGAAGCAGACCCGGAATTGCCGCCCTGATTGCTTCCGGAGCTGCCGTTCTGTCTGCCGGCGAGAGCCTGAGCCTTGCGGCCCATCAGATCCGTGCTGACAGTGTCGGAATTTCCGCCGGAAGTATTTGCAGATCCGTTATTCTGGGCGCCGGTGCTGCCGGAGCTGCTGCCGTAATTGCCATTGGAACTGCTGCTGCCGTAATTGCCATTGGAAGAATCATCTTCTTCAGGAGGGTTCACTTCTGTCTGGCTGCTGTTGGAATTATTGATCGCGTCCCTCTCTTCTTTCGCGAAATCCTCTGTGGTCTTATACACCACAAAGTCTCCCTGCAGTTTGACGTCCGCCCCATACATCTGCATGGCCATCAACTGGTTTCCGACGATCAGGCGCTTATCTCCGCTGGTGCAATAGGCGCCGGTATGTTCCATGACCATCCTGCCCTGATTGCCGTCGTCCACTTCTCCCGACATATCAAACGAAGTATGATAAACGCCGTTTGTCGGACGGTTTACCATCAGGAGCTGGACCTGGGCCGGCGTCACTTCGTCCGTATCATCATAGTCACTGCTGTCAAAAGTCATTTGGCCGCTCATGAAAGGCCATTCGATCGTCCACTGCCCGTCGTCTTCGATCTCCAGTGTGCAGGGGAAAGAACTGGAAAGAGCCTGCTGCTGCAGCTCCATAATATTGTCCGGCGCCCCGTCGATTTTTTCAAAACCGCTGACGGTCGTCATCCGGATCTCACCCTCGTACTCGCCGATCAGATCCACAAAATCCGCATCTGTCTTGATCTGCGCCCCGTCCGGAATCTTCAGCATTGACGGGTCAGAAATGCCGCCCGCAATATTCATGGCTGCGTCCAGTGCCGCTGCCTGGTCTTTTGCCGAGAGTGCACCGCCTGCAGTGCCGCTGCCGCCTGTGGTATTCTGGGTTGCTTCCTGCCCGGTTGCTCCGCCTGTGCTGCTTTCGGCAGTCGTCGGAACCTCTGCCACCACGCTGGTTTCTTCTGTGCTCTCCGGATCCGTTTTTCCGCCTTTGCCTTTGAGGAAAAAGACGCCGCCAAGCACCGCGATCAGCACAACTGCCGCGCCGCCGAACAGTGCAGCTTTGGGAATGCCTCCGCCGCCTTTTCCGCCGCCGGGTACCGGTCCGTTTCCGTATCCGGATCCGCCAAAGTCAGGCCTCGCTTCCTGTCCGGGAGCATCCTGTACCGGTCTAGGCATTTCGCGCTGCTCATATTGCGGACGTTCATATTGCTGCGGACGCTCATATTGCTGCGGGCGCTCGTACTGCTGAGCGGGCTGCTCATACTGCTGTGCAGGCTGCTCATACTGCGGGCGCTCGTGCTGCTGCGCGGGCTGCTCATACTGCTGCGGCTCATTTCCTGCCCAGCCCGGCGCAGATGGGGCTTCTCCCCAGGCACCGCCTTGTGAAGCTGCAGCGTCGTCGGGCGAAGGTGTCACCTTTGCTCCGCAGACCTCGCAGAATACCGCATCATCAGCCAGTTTGGCACCACAATTCTCACAAAACAGACTCATAATTGCTTCCTCCTCCTATATTGAATGACAACATTTCCGCATGATTTTGCAAAAAGCCATCGAATTACCCTAACATTTTGTCACGAAATTTGTTTTTGCTCATTTTCTGTTCCTTTTCCGCCTGATCAGCCGGACGATCAAAAGAGCTGCCGCTGCCAGAAACAGAACAGAAAAAGCAGCCAGGCAGACAAAGGCTGCATCATACTGCAGCTTGGCAAGCAGGAACAAGCCAGCCGCATAAAGGATCAATGATGCCGCAAACAGAAACCACACCGCTCTTCCCATCCTGCGGAACCCCCTTTCGAAAGGGCAGTTTTTCCCTGTATAAATCATACCGCAAATGACAGTTTCATTCATCTCATAGCGCTTGTTTGTCATTGACAAATCCGTCCCCATAATCACAGTTTTCCAAGAGTTCTTCATTAAAAAGCGTCTTTCCTGATGGAAAGATGTGAATATATGTCCCGGGCAGCTGCTCTATGGGTTGAGTTTGTTTTGCGTGACTGGCTTCGGCTTCCGGGTTGGCGAAGGCATCGGGATGAAGAGAGTTTGTTCTTCCCGAGGCTGTTGAAAATGTGGGGACTGACAAAAGCATCGGGAAGACTCTTCTTTTGGAATCCCGAGGCTGCCAAAATCTTGGATTTTTGAAAAAGACATCGGAGCAGAGAAGACCTGTGAATCCCGAGGCTTTTGGAAGGTGCGGTTTCATCGGGATTCTTCAGGATGGAAAATCCCGATGCTTTTTGTTTTTGGAAGTCTGGATCCTCAGGTAAGAAACGACATCGGGATGGAACTTGCCTGTCCATCCCGATGCTAATTGAAAAATTGTTAGTTTTAAGTAGCCTCGATGTCAGGGATCAAGGCCAATCCCGATGCTTTTCGGAGCGGGATCGAGACTTTCCGCAAAGAAAAGGAAAGGATCGAGACTTTCCGCAAAGGAAAGGCAAGGAATGTAACTTCCCCAAAGGAAAGGGAAAGAATGGGATCTTCCGCAAAGGAAAGATGCTTAGTCCCACCAATAAAGGCCGTAGACGACGTCGACGTGGTTATTGGAGACTCTGATGTCATAGACGCCATGCGGGGTGTAGCTACTGTCGTTGCAAAGCCGGTCCATCCAGGTGAAGGCATCGTCGCCTTCCTGCCAGCCGTCCAGTTCCTCCGGGTTATCAAGGATTGTATTCTTGTCGATCATGTAGCCCGGGTTATCGTCGTTCTCCTGACCGCTCATTTTCAGCACATAGCAGGGAAGGGAAGACTTCTTGCCTGCAGGAAAGTATTCCGGATTGGACATGACCGTAAAGTTGTCGAAACGAAAAGCTTCTTCTTCGTCTTCATCCTCGGAAGAATTGCCGCCCTGATCGGAATTGCCGCCCTTGGAATCGCCGTTGGTCAGGACCAGGTCATCGCCGATGCCGATCACATCGGGCATCGGGCCGTCCTTTACACCCACATACCAGCTGTCATAGGCATTGGGCATGAGGCTTTCGTCGACTGCGCGGATATCCTCCCAGTCCATGCCCCACGGACGCAGGTAAATATAGTATCTGAAGCTTCCGTCCGCATCTTCATAGACGCTGTTGATCTCGATCATATGATCGTAATCACTGACGCTGGATGCGCCCGGATCCACGAGCCAGTCCGCATGGGCGACATTTTCATCGTCTTTCAGGAAAGAACCTGATTCACTCTTCATGCAGCCTGCAGCTGTTGTTCCGGGACCGAAGCTGACTTCTACTTCACCGACTGTCAGGTCAACCGATCCGTCTTCATCCCACAGCACCATCTTGCCGGTGTCATCATCTTCCACGGTAATCGTCGCGCACATGTCGTACCAGTTGCCTTCCAGGCTCTCATAATCGCCGTCGCAAGATTCAAAGATATACCAGCCGAACCAGTCGCCATCCCAGTATTCCGCGTACGGGGAAGAAGATTTCTTTCCTTTTCCGGCCTTCGCCGCAAATCCTGCTGCCGCTCCGGCCAGGCCGCCTGTGCCTTCCTTGCCGTCCGCTGCGGCTTCGGTCTCAGCTTCTTCGGTCTCTGTATCGTCAGGCTCGGTTTCTGTATCTTTCTCTCCTGTCGCTGCGGCTTTGTCGTCAGCCTTATAGGACGACGGGTCCTTCGGGCAGAAGAAGGTATAATAAGTGTCGTTTTTGGTGCAGTCTATGCTGAGTCCGTCTTCCTGGACTTTCCAGGTAATGTTCGGTGCGCCTTCGTCATTCAGGCTGCCCCAGTCATCGACATTGCTCCATTTGAAGGTGCCGAGATTCTCGCCTTCCAGAGTGAAGTCTGCGGTATGGTCCCCGCGGAAAGTCGCTTTCAGGGCATCCGGTGCGATCTCATCGGTCGGGTCACCCAGAATATCCACTACGGAGACTGACTGCCAGTCCTGCAGCATGAATTTCTCCGCCTCCGGGAGATACTGTACGGGATCAGCCGCCGAGGTGCCTTCTTTCGCGAAGGTAATGTCCATGCCCATTCCCAGCATATCCTTGACAACAAAGTGATCTTCGCCGCGTTCGCCGACGATTTCTTCGCCGTCCACCATGAGTGTGACGGTGCTCTCATCACTCTTCCATTTTACATTGTGGGATTCGCCCTCAACTGTCAGGACGGCCTTGCCGCCGTTCTGCAGTTCGATCGAGAAGCCGCCGAGTTCTTCGTTGGTCAGGGAAACGCCCATCATTTGCCCGACTACAGCAATATACTTTCCTACCAGAGGATCATCTACTTTGGCGGACGATCCGCTGCCGCCGCTGCCGCTGCCGCCGCCCGTGCAGCCGGTGAGACACAGCCCCAGACTGAGCAGCATTGCCAGAATTACTGACAGATACTTCCACATTATCCGTCCGGTTCGATTTTTCATAATTACTGTTCCTCCTTCCAGTATTCATGAAATTACTGCACTTATATTGTAAATGATAACGCCGCAAAGAAATAGTCCTGCATGTAAATATTTATAAAAATGCAAAATAATGCATTCAAGTGTTCTCTCTTGCCGACAGAGGGTCTTGATTGTAATATAGGGGCTGTTTTGTAAGCCAGATACCAGCAAATCGGATTTTTCTTTAGACAGAATCCGGATTTTTGCT
>JAFUAE010000085.1 GCA_017460845.1 Lachnospiraceae bacterium | reverse complement strand
TGAGGGTTTGCCCCATACGAAGTGTCCGAATGCTCCTGTCTGTATTCCGGACATTCGGGCACGGATTGGGGAGAGAACCTGTTCCCATGTGTACCGGCGTCCGGATCAACGAAAAATGAACTGTCAACTATCTGAAAAGCGACGCGCCGTTGCCGACATTTCCCGCATTATCCGTAAACAGTCTCAGGATCCCGTGCTTCTCGGGCAGCATCGGTCTGACATATTTACTTTTCCTTGCTTCGAGAATGCTCCGGATTTCCTCCTCCGTCCTTCTCTCACCCTGTACACCGACAATATTCATACTGCCGTCCGGAATATTGATTTCGATCAGATCCCCCTCTTCGATCAGTGCGATCGGCCCCTCATCGAGCGCTTCAGGAGAAACATGTCCCACACAGGGACCCTTGGTCGCGCCGGAAAACCTGCCGTCCGTAATCAGCGCGCAGTGTTC
This sequence comes from Lachnospiraceae bacterium, assembly GCA_017460845.1. Taxonomy (GTDB): domain Bacteria; phylum Bacillota; class Clostridia; order Lachnospirales; family Lachnospiraceae; genus Avilachnospira. Next base: position 4,330 of record JAFUAE010000085.1, on the reverse strand, counting down.
GAGTCCCGGAATGTTGCACAGCTTTTCAGAGGTTTTCAGCATTTCCGGCATCCCCGCTCCCTGGGCGCCTTCATAACGGATGATCACAATGTCATTGCCCGAGATCTCTCCGCGGTCTATGGCATCGATCGCATCCTCTTCACTGTTAAACGGCTTTGCCCTGCCGACCGTTTTCATCATATCCTCCGGCACGGCGGCGCTTTTTATGACGGAGCCCTCCGGAGCAATATTACCGTAAAGGACCGAAATGCCACCGTGTGAACGGAACGGCTCCTCCTTTGTCCGGATAACATCCTCTGTCTTCAGGCCGTATACGGAAAGCCAGCGTTCCCTTGAGGCAAAGAAGCCGTTCTGCTCCAGCTCATAGAGATTCTCTCCCAGCGTTTTGCCGGTGACCGTCATCACATTCAGATCCAGATCATTTTTCAGAAGCCGCATCACTGCAGGAATGCCGCCTGCGGCCCAGAAGATCCTGGTCGGCCATTTTCCGGACGGCATTACCGAGCAGACGACAGGGGTCTCCCGGTTGATGAGGTCAAAATCCTTCAGCGTGATCCTGATGCCGTTCTGGGCCGCGATCGCGGGAAGATGCAGCAGGATATTGGTGGAGCCGGCTATTGCAGCATGGATATGCATGGCATTTTCAAATGCTGCCTTCGTCATGATATCCTTCGGCCTGATGTTTTTTTCCAGCAGCTGCTTCATTGCAGTCCCGGCGTCCTGTGCATAATGCAGGACTTCTCCCGAGGAAGGCGCAACGGCATTTCCGGGAAGGCTCATGCCGAGGGCCTCGGACATTGACTGCATCGTCGAAGCCGTTCCGAGGTACTGGCAGGCGCCGCAGCTTGGGCACGCGCCGTATTTGTAGACAAATTCCTCATCCGCAGTCATCTGCCCGGTCCTGACAAGGTCATTGGTCCCATAGCAGACCTCGGCGGAGTTCTGTATGCCCGGTCCCGGCTCCATGGAACCGCCGCAGACATGTATTCCCGGCATGTTAATCCTCAGAAGGGACATCAGCATTGCCGGAGTGGATTTATCACAGGAAGAAAAGGTGATCATCCCGTCGAAGGGGCCGGACATCGCATGGATCTCTGTCATGGAAGAGATAATATCCCTCGAAGGCAGCGAATAATTCATGCCGTCATGGCCTGTGGCCACGCCGTCACAAATGTCGGATACAAAATAGCGGGCGCCCATCATGCCCTCTGCAAGCAGTGCATCCTTGCAGGCCTCCACGACCTCCAGCAGATGCCTGCTTCCCGGATGCGCATCCCCGAAGGTGCTTTCCAGCAGGATCTGCGGTCTTTCCAGCAGTTTCCTGCTCCATCCTGTCCCGAGCAGGATCGGATCCACCTCCGGACCGACTCTTCTGATTTCCTGAGATCTTAAGTGATTCATATTTGCTTCCTTTTCTTCCTTATTACTTGTACCGCTTATCTTTAACAATTGAAGTGTCAGCATACAGCCGGCCTTATATTTGTGTCCGCCCGGTCCGTTATGCCTGTCCGGACTTTTCAGAACTGAAGCTTTCCGTTTTCCCAGACAGTCAGCAGTTTTCCGTCATCGTCAAAGCGAAGCTCAAAAGGCTCGCTGATTTTTTCCAGAGAAGGGTTATTGATAAGCTCCTCTTCCTGCAGATCCTCGGATTCTGCCTCGTACAGGCTCTCCGAGACCGCGATCCTGGAAAGCGTATTGGTATCCTGAATAAATACAATGCGTGCCTTCGACGGATCGTCCAGTCCAATGGTCTGGATGCACTGCTCAAATACGTCACGCTCGGTATCCACAAAGCAGGGCAGACTTCCCTGCTCGGCACACATGGAGGACCAGCCATTGATGGCGGTTGCGCGGATATTAATCTTATCCAGCATTCCCATCGGTGCAAAATCCGCAAGACCGATGCCGATGGCATTGCCGTGAGAGGCGTCGGTCAGATGCAGTACGCCGATCCGGCCAAAATGCGGATTTTCAGGCTCCTTCTGTCCGAAGATCCTGATACGCCCGATGACCTTGGTGTCCATTCCCGTGCCTGAAATGTTTTTTCCGATATCCTGCACGATCAGAGCATCAGCCTTTTCCAGCGGGATCCTGACATTCTGGGCCTTGACCGCTGCCAGCAGCTCGATTTCCTTTTTCAGGATGTTTTCAGGCTTTACGGCAACGATACGGTCTGTCTGGTGCTTCCAGTTTTCCGTAATGGCAATGCCGAAAACCACCGGCAGCTTTTTAATCATAAAGAGCCCGGTCTCTCTGATGACCTCGCCGTAGCCGAATCGCAGCGCGTATTTATGAACATTATTGCAGCCCGCGGGATTTCCGATACCGATTGCACACAGCTTCATCAGACCGCTTTCGGTAACGTCGGAAAAGTCCGTATGCATCTTGATCCTGTTGACCAGAATGATGGCATCATAGGTAAAAGGCAGTGTGTTTCCAATTACGGTCAGTCCGGATTCCGTTTTGCCGTACTCGGTGGATTCCGCACAGGTCTCGACTCTGCAGCCCATGGCTTCTTCCGTAAAGCCCAATGAATACAGCATTTCCCGCTGTCCCTCGGCACACGCCTCTCCGTGGCAGCCCATAGCGGCAAAGATCACGGGCTCCCCGCCCATTTCCTTCACGACGTCGATGACCGTTTTTACGATCTTAGTCTCATTGCTGATGCCGCGGCTTCCCACGGCAATACCGACCTTTTTTCCGGCAAATATGTCTTTCTCAAGTACCAATCCGCGGATCGCTCTGCGGACGGTTCCGGGAATATCCTGTATTTCCTCGCTGCAGGGCTGATTTTGCTTAAGCAGCACCATTTTTGGAAGCATAACGCACCCTCCGTATTACTATAATTGAATTGAATCAAAAATTATTAAAAAGACCGTCTTCTGATCCTTTAAGTCAGGATCGGCGATGTCCTGTACAGGCTGAATTCACGATGCCCGAGTTTTTCCGAAGCGGTTTCTTTTCCCCCGGCGGTTTCGAGCAAAAGCCTGTAAAGCAGCTCGCCGCCTTCTTCAATACTCATGCTTCTGTCAACGATACCCGACAGATCGGCGTCTATATTTTCCGCCATGAGCTTCGCCATCACCGCATTGCCGGTCAGCTTGATGACGGGACATGCAGCGAATCCCATAGGCGACCCTCTTCCGGTCGTAAAGAAGATGATCTGGGCTCCGGCTGCGGCAAGACCGAGGGAACACGCCAGATCGTTGCCGGGGGTATCCATAAAGGAAACGCCCGGTTTGACCGCGCTCTGCCCGAAGGGCAATGCATCCTCGATCGGCAGCGAGCCTATCTTACAGACAGCGCCCAGGGATTTCTCCTCGATCGTCGTGAGTCCGCCGCGAATGTTTCCCGGCGAAGGCTGTGTCCCTCTCAGGTCGATCTTCATATCCCTTGCGACGTCTTCCACATGCCTGATCCTGCTGCAGATCCATTCGTAGTCGCTTTTGCGGACGCAGAGCTTTTCCAGTACGCCTTCCGCTCCCATCAGCTCCGCTGTTTCACCGAATACGATCCGGCAGCCTGCAGCAGCAAGACGTTCACTCATTTTTCCGAGAGACGGATTGGCCGCAAGACCGGAGGTAAAATCAGATCCGCCGCATTCCAGGCCGATGGTAAGCTCGGAAAGCGGCATGGGAACTCTTTGCTGACTCTGCAGTTCTTCCTCAAATCTTTTAATAATGGAAGTTCCCTTTTCAACGGACCGGCTTGTTCCGCCCTCCTCCTGAATGATCAGATATTCACAGAGATGCCGCTCCTTGCGGATCTCCAGGCAGAGCTTTGCTGCGTCGATTTCTTCGCATCCAAGTCCGACGACAAGGCATGCGCCGTTGTTGGGATGTGTACCCATCTTTTTCAGACATTCAAATGAAAGCGTCAGGTCATCTCCCATCTGGTCGCAGCCGTAGGGATGTGTATAGGGATCCGCAAGCGGGGACCCTGCCGCGATCAGGTCGGCAACATGATTCGCACAGGCCACGGTGGATATTACGGCGATCCTGTTGCGCACGCCGGCATGTCCGGCCTCCCTCGGATAAAGCTGCAGCATTTCCATCAGAGGTCCCCCCTTCCTCTCGCGCTTTCAAGATTATGGACATGCACATAATCGCCCCTCTTTATTTCCAGGGAAGCAAGCCCGATCTGATAACCGTATTTCAGGATGCTTTCTCCTTTCGCAATATCGCAGAGCGCGATCTTATGCCCCCGCGGAATATCTCCGGATGCCGTCAGCTGATCCAGCTGTTCTCCTGCGGAGGTATAAATGCCCACCGTATCCCCGGCGGATAATTCCTCCAGGGCGGTTGCAACATTATCTTCTGATGTCAGTACT
>JAFUAE010000084.1 GCA_017460845.1 Lachnospiraceae bacterium | reverse complement strand
TGGAGCGTTACAGCAGGGATCGCCTGCATTTCTCACGATCCGGCAGGTCCCCGGTGCCCCGTTGTCCGGAATGAAGAGCAAGCAGTTTTTAATAATTTATTAATAATTGCGTACCAAATCCCTTGACTTTTGATGAAATTTTATTAGAATTGAAATCAAAAGTGGCAAAAAGTGTAAAAATGTGTTAAAAGGTGTCAGAATCCACATGTTGATGGGCGAATACAACCACACGATCGATGCGAAGGGCAGGGTAACCATACCTGCCAAATTTCGCAGTGAGCTCGGAGACCACTTTGTTGTCACCAGAGGATTGGAGAACTGCCTGTCAGCATACTCTTATGAGAGATGGAAGAGGATCGAAGACAATCTGAAGAACATTTCCCTGACCAATAAGGCAGGCATGAAGCTTACGAGACTGATCCTCGGAAACGCAATCGAATGTGAAGTCGACAAAATGGGCCGTATTCTGATTACCCAGACGCTCCGTTCAAAGGCGGACCTGATCAAGGACGTGGTACTGATCGGACAGGGCGACCGGATAGAGATCTGGAATAAGAATGTATGGGATGAATACAATTCCAAGGATGCATTCGATGAGATGACGGATGAAGAGCTTGAAAAGCTGGAAGGCCTCGAACTGTGATGACATTCGAACATAAGCCGGTCCTTCTGGAGGAAGTGATCGAAGGGCTGAATATCAAAAGCAGCGGCATTTATGCAGACGGCACCCTTGGCGGAGCCGGACATTCATTCGAGATAGTGAGACGGTTAGCTGATGACGGCAGACTTGTCGGGATCGACAGGGACGAAAATGCCGTCAGGGCTGCCGCCGAACGCCTGAAGGATTATGCGGACCGGGTGACGATCGTCAGAGGCAATTATCTGGACACCGTGCAGATCCTGCACGATCTCGGGATCGACTCGATAGACGGCATGCTGCTGGATCTGGGCGTTTCATCCCACCAGTTTGACGATGCTTCGAGAGGGTTCTCTTACAGAAATGATGCCCCGCTGGATATGCGCATGGACCAGAGAGATCCCTTGAGCGCATATGAAGTTGTAAATGAATATTCCGAGTCTGAACTGTACCGGGTCATCCGGGATTACGGGGAAGACCGCTTCGCTAAAAATATTGCCAGGCACATTGCGGCAAAAAGAGCTGAAAAGCCGGTAAGAACCACCCTGGAGCTTGCGGAGATCGTAAAAGGCGCGATTCCGGCAAGAATGAGAGAGGGCGGCGGCCATCCGGCCAAGAAGACCTTTCAGGCGATAAGGATCGAGGTCAACAGAGAGCTGGATATCCTGAAGGATTCCATCGACGGACTGATCGATATCCTGAAGCCGGGCGGAAGGCTCTGCATCATTACCTTCCAGTCGCTTGAAGACAGGATCGTCAAAAATGCATTCCGAACAGCCGAAGACCCCTGTATCTGTCCGAAGGATTTTCCGGTATGTGTCTGCGGAAGAAAATCAAAGGGACGCGTGATTACAAGAAAGGCGATCACCGCAGGAGAAGAGGAACTGAAAGAAAACAACAGGGCGCACAGCGCCAGGTTAAGGATATTTGAAAGAACATAACGGTCCGGGATCCCCGCCGGCAGCGGCACTCCCGGAAAACCGGAAAACAGATAAGAAAAGAGCATAAGTCATGGCTGCTACCAATCGGAGATCTGCCGGAAACCGCAGATACATGAACACAAATGCATATTACACCGACGGATCGGCCGCGAGAGCTGTAAGGCCCCAGCAGCAGCCGGTCAGAAGAGTGCGCCGTGTTCAAAAGCCGAGGAAGCACTATGTGGAAGCGGAAAGAACTGCATCCGTGTCGATCACTCCGCTCCTGACAGTGCTCCTGGTAGCAGCCGTAGCTGCTGCTCTGTTTGTCGGTTACCGTTATCTCTGCCTGAAATCTTCCCTGGATACGCATATGCTGACGATTAAAAATCTCGAAGCTTCTCTGGATACCATCCGGACGGAAAACGATGCGCTTGAAAAAAGCATCGATACCTCGGTGGATCTTAATCATGTCTATAATGTCGCGGTCAATGAGCTTGGCATGGTGCATGTAGGGCAGGATAATATCATTCAGTATGACAAAACCGAAAGTGAGTATGTAAGGCAATATGAGGACATCCCGTCCGCAGAATAAAGTCCGCAAAGACGGCGGGCGTCTCAGAAAATATATGGCAAGTAAACTGTCAGTCACTGTTTTTATAATAGGACTGGCATTAGTTGCTTTATTGGCAAAAATTTTCTGGATCCAGCGGACCAAGGCCGAGGAATATAATAAAATCGTACTCAGCCAGAGACAGGCGGAGTACGAATCGCGTACGATCCCATACCGCCGCGGGGATATTTACGACCGCAACGGATCTACGCTTGCGACAAGCGAAAAGGTCTATACCATGATCCTTGATCCGAGCCAGATGATCTCCTATGAGGGCAGAAAAGAGGACGGTACGGTAACCAGAAATGTCGTTGAGCCATGCATCAGCGTGATCAGCGAATTCTTCGGCGACGATGCTGCCGATATCAGGAAGCTGATCAATGACAACCCGAATTCGCCCTATATCCGCTATAAGAAGGATATCAGCTATGACCGGAAGCTGGAGTTCGAAGCATTTGCAGAACAGAAAAACAAGGAGTTTCAGAGCAGCGCCGATCCGGCGACAGCGAAGAACCGCATCAAGGGCATCTGGTTTGAGGATAACTATAAAAGAAAATATCCCTACGGATCTCTTGCATGCAATGTGATCGGTATTGCATCCGCAGACGGCACGACGGGATCCTACGGTGTTGAGCAGTATTATAATGAGAATCTGACCGGCATCAACCGGCGTGAATACGGTTATCTTGACGGGGAAGCCAATCTGGAAAAGGTGATCAAGCCGGCTGTTGACGGAGACAGCCTGGTCCTGACGATTGACGTCACGATCCAGAATACTGTTGAAAAATATCTTTCGGAGTGGAAAAACGGTGAGATCGGCTCAAAATCCGCGGCCTGCATTGTGATGAATCCGAAAAACGGCGAAGTGCTCGCGATGGCAAGCACCAATACCTTTGATCTGAACGATCCGAAAACAACGGGAGATTATACTGAGGAAGAGATCTACAAGTTCGGTCTCAATGAGGCTGTTTCGGATTACCGCCTGAAGCACCCGGATCTGGAACCGATCACCTCCTCTGAGGTGCCGGAGCATTATACCCGGGAAGAAATCATGAAGCACGGCGAGAAGATCGCAATGTACCAGGTCTGGAGAAATATTCCGATCAGCGATACTTATGAACCGGGATCGACACAGAAAATCTTTACAGTCGCCGGCGCGCTCGAGGAGAATATTATTTCCCCCAACGCCAGCTTTGAATGCACGGGACATGTCAATCTGTCCGACGGCGTGCACAACTGGAAGATCAACTGCGTCAACCGCAACGGCCACGGACTTCTGGATGTTACCGGAGGCATTACCAATTCCTGTAACGTTGTTATGATGAACATTGCCTTTGCGGAGAAGGCGGAGACCTTTGTAAAATACGAGAAAATATTCGGCTTCGGCAGCATGACGGGCATCGACCTGCCGGCGGAAGCCAATACCGAGGCGCTGGGCTTTTCCACGGATGAGATCGGAAGGACCCAGCTTGCTACCAACTCCTTCGGGCAGAACTTCAACTGCACGATGATCCAGATGGCAGCCGCCTATTGTTCGGTATTAAACGGCGGCTATTATTACAGGCCTCATGTCGTGAAGCAGATCCTGTCCCACGACGGTGCGCTCAAGGAAGACGTGCAGCCGCTCCTGGTGAGGGAGACCGTTTCGGCATCGACCTGTGATTTCCTGAAGCAGGCACTTGTGGAAACCGTGGAGAACGGTACCGGAAAAGCAGCAAAAGTTGCGGGCTATCTGGTGGGCGGAAAGACGGGAACGGCTCAGAAGCAGCCGCGTGCGGCCAAGACTTATGTAGTCAGCTTCTGCGGTTTTGCTCCTGCAGAGGATCCTTCACTGCTCTGCTACGTGATCATTGACGAGCCGTCGCTTCCCGGTGAGGAGGCAGCGCACAGTTCTTTTGCGTCCAACATTTTTGCCAAAATTATGGCGGAAGCACTGCCGGCAATGAATATTTACCCTGAGGGGGATGCTGCGGTGCTGAACCAGAACGGCGGCACCCATCTTCCGGAGGAGGAAGGGGACTCCATGATCCCGATGGGATCCGAGGCTGCTGCAGCGGAGGAAACCGAACCGGCGGGAACCGAGATCCTGACAAATGTCAACGGAGAACCGGTTTATGAGACCCTGGATCCCGAGGAATCCCGTCCGGAGCCGGTCAGCGCGGCATCCGACGAATATCCGGAAGGAGAGGACGACGGGGCGGAAATGCCGGAGATCAGCTATACGGATGATCATGCGGCCGGACAGGCAGAAAACGAATCATTAAAGGAATCAGAATTATGAACATTTCACCGGATGCCGGAGGGCTGACGCAGGCCTTCCTGACTTTGTGCACAGCATTTATACTGACGGTCCTGATGGGACCCTGGTGTATCCCGGCCCTGAAGCGGATGAAGTTCGGCCAGGAGGTCCGTGATGACGGACCCCAGTCGCACCTGAAAAAACAGGGTACCCCGACAATGGGAGGCGTATTCTTTCTGGCAGCGTTCCTGCTGGCTTCCCTGATCGGACTTGCAAGAATGAAAAATGCCGATATGCAGGCGCTGCAGATCCTGTTTCTGACAGCCGGCTTCGGCTTTACCGGATTCCTTGATGATTATCTGAAGATCAGGAAACACCAGTCTGAGGGACTGAATCCGAAGCAGAAAATGCTTCTGCAGTTTGTGATCACAGTGATCTTTGCCTGCTGGGTCTGGAGCTGTCCGGCAGGAAGGGAGGCCGGGGAGCTGCTGGTTCCCTTCACAGGAAACAGGGAAAGCGCACTGAAGGTGACGCTTCCGGTCTGGGCCTATGTCCCGTTTGTCATATTTGTCGTCCTGGGTACGGATAACGGTGCGAATTTTACAGACGGACTCGACGGACTGTGCTCCTCGGTAACGGCGGCGATTGCGGCGTTTTTCCTGGCTGTCGGCCTGCTGTTTGCGGTTCCGGGGCTGAGCCTCGTGTCCGGTGCCATGATCGGGTGCCTGTTCGGATTCCTGATTTTTAACGTCTATCCGGCGAAGGTTTTTATGGGAGATACCGGATCGCTGGCACTCGGCGGATTTGTCGCGGCGGCAGCAGTTACCTGCGGAATGG
>JAFUAE010000083.1 GCA_017460845.1 Lachnospiraceae bacterium | reverse complement strand
CGTCTGCGAGCGTTGCCATGAACTCGTCGTACATGGCCTTCTCCTGGTCATTGAGCAGGGCGCGGTCCCTCTTCGCGATCCATCTCAGCGTGTCGAGGAAGCCTTCTTCGCCGCCCTCGGTCGGAACGAAGTACCTGATCTCGTCCAGGTTGGACCCGATCATCATATCGATCCCGGCTCTCTTTTCGTCTCCCCACATCACGTACAGGTCCGCCCGGTCCTCGGGCAGCGTGACGCCATCGAGGAGCGGGAAGTTGGCCGTTCCGAGAAGGCAGTTCTTGTCAATCATACTTGCTTTCAGATAGGCGTCTACAAGCTGCTCGGTGGTGAGCTCCATCAGTTCGTCCATGGTCTGGCAGCCCGTTACGCACAGGAAATTCTGCGTGACATGAATACCGTGCTCCATCGTGTCGCAGTAAGCGATGTTGGCGCTCTGTGCGATGCATCTCTTGAAGAGTCCCTCGCTTCCTTCGATGAGCGGGAGGAATGTAACGCTTGCCGAACCTGCTGACTCGCCGAAAATCGTCACATTGTCCGGATCGCCGCCAAATCCGGCTATGTTTTTCTGTACCCACCGGAGGGCCTCAAGCTGGTCGAGCAGGCCGAGGTTGCCTGCCTCCTTGAAGTTCTCTCCGCCCGGAACCCGCTCGAAGTTCATGAAGCCCAGGAAGCCGAGCCGGTAGTCGATGGACACGAACAGGATGTCGGGGCACTGTTTGGAGATGCTGGTGAGATCGTAAAGGGGCGACGCCTGGGATTCGGCGCAGAACCCGCCGCCATGGATCCACACCATGACCGGCTTCTTGCTTTCAGTGCAGCCGGTATTGCAATATATATTCAACACGAGGCAGTCCTCGCCGAATTCCGCCGTTCCGTTTGAGTCGTTCACGGGTCCGATAGGAACGCTGCCCGGCTTTGTCGCATCGTACACGCCGTTATCGTCTGCGGCAGGAAGTGCCTTCTTCCAGCGAAGCTTCCCTACCGGCTGAGTCGCGTAAGGGATGCCTTTCCAGATGATCAGACCGTCTGTCTCGCTGCCGACGAAGGTGCCGTTATTGCACTTGACAGCCCTTGCCTCATCCAATTGCTTCACATTTTTTAACCCGTCATTCTCAAAAGTCCTGGTTTCGTTCGTGTTACTCATTTTTTCTCCTTTTCATTTGTTATATACACCAACCGAAGGTGATGAACCCCTCTGCTTTAATCTTTATACTACCCGAAATATCCTGCCGGAAAGTCTGCTCTCTATGATTATATCAAACATTTTGTCCATTATTAAATATTTTATTCAGGAGTTGATCTTATTGTATCCCCCAAGGACAAGCCTCTCAGCGAGACCTTCCGCAGAAATCAGAAGATCGTTATCCAAAAGAATGCAGTACTGTAAAAAAAGGATGCAGGGTTCTCGCCCTGCATCCTTTTTATTGATGTTAAAGTTGCCGGATTTTTTTAATCAATTGATTCCCGACATCGATCAGTTCACCTTTTTTCCGCAGAAATACACGTCCTGAGGCTTGTTATAGCTGAAGCCCTCGTGTTCTGCCGTGAGGAGGTCCTTATCGAATACCAGGAAGTCAGCGTCCTTGCCGACGGTAATGGATCCCTTTTTATCTTCTATGCCAAGCTGCTTTGCTCCGTTGATCGTGAATCCCAGCAGCATTTCTTCAATACCCATCCTCTCTTCCGCCGGGGGGAATACCGCTTTGCTTCGTGCATATTCATGAACTCTGGTCTTTTCGGAAGCCAGACGCGTCATTCCGATCTCCATGCCAAGATACGGATTCCAGGAAATAAAGTCACCAAAGTTGATGTTATCGCTGGACCAGGCTACCTGAGCACCGCTGTCCCAAATCGTCTTGCAGCGGAACTGCTTTCTGGAGCGTTCCTCACCGAGCAGATGCTCCAGGTGCTTTGGATCCCCGGCATGCCAGTGCGGCGTAAAGTTTGCGAACACGCCAAGCTTTGCAAAACGGTCAAGATCCGCATCATCCTGAATCTCCAGATGAGCGCAGGTAACTCTCACCTTTAAGCTGTCTCCCATCTCCTTTTTGGCCATCTCATAGCCATCCAGTACCGTGCGCGATGCACGCTCGCCAACGGTGTGAAGGTGAAGATCCAGATCCTCCTCATTGAGCTTTTTCAAAAGCCTTGCAATTCCCTCCGCAGTAAAAGCGGTAGGCCCAAGCTCGCCTGTGTCCGCATAGGGCGTAACATATGCGGCGGTATGGATCTTCTGAGTGCCGTCCATGAAGACCTTCACGGTATGGATCTTCAGGTGCTCCGTGTTATACTCTCTCCGTAAGCGTTTCAGTTCCTTAATGCCCTCCTCTGCATCCCGCTCTGTATTGATCACGAGGCAGCCGTCAACATAAACCGGCAGCTTTCCCAGATTGTCCAGCTCGCATATGCGTTTGTAAATCTTTTCATGGAACTTTGGAGCCCCCGCAATACCCGCGTCAAATACTGCACACACTCCGTATTCGGTTGAAAAATCGATCCAGCGCTGAAGCGCCGCATCAATCTGTTCATCGGTCAAATCCATCACGCTGTCAAGAATGATAGGAACTTCCGTTGCAACTTCAATCATACTTCCGGTCACATGTCCGTCTTTCCTTACATAAAAGGCAAGTCCCGGTACGGGATCCGGAGTGTCATCATTGATACCGTGTTTGGCAAGGACCCTGGAGTTCACCCATATAATGTGTCCCTCTCCTTCCTGAATCAAAATCTCAGCGTCAGGACAGATTGCATCGAGCTCCTCCTTTACGATATCCTCTCCGTTCAGGAATCTTTTCTCTAAAACGAATCTGTACCGCTCCTCTCCCGGATTTTCTCTGATATATTTCGCCATAATGTCCAGTGCTTCCTGTTTGCCGTCCGGCTCAAGGCGTTCCCCCGCATCTGCGTACTCAAAACCAACAGGCATGGTCACATGGACATGGGTGTCAAGAATGGCCGGCATGATGAATTTTCCGCCGAGATCCACGACTTCTCCCTCGTATTCCGAAAGGCCGGCTTCATCGCCCACATAGATGAATTTGCCGTCCTTCACCGCAAGAGCAGTCGCCTGCGGCTTATTGATGTCTGAGGTAAAGATTTTTGCATTTTTGATAATTCGGTCTGCTTTCATTATTACTCCCCCTGTCTCCATGAATTAAATATGATTTGATTCAACACAGCTGAAGGATCAAGCCGTAAGATGCAATAATCAAATGTTATGGCTCATATATCGCTCCTCCCTGTTAATTGTCTATTTGAGTATTTTTCAAAAATATCATCCCATCTTTTAAGCTTCCTTTCAAGGGATAATTCCACATTGTCAAACTTTTCCTGCTCCCGTATGCTTGAATCCCGAAAAGCCGTCCGCAGGCAGCTTATAACGCTGCGCTATCCCTTCCACGGGGGGAGGCACAATCGTAAAGCTGATGATTCCCTGCACCATATCTGAGCACTTGAATGACAGCAGTTTTTAGTAAAAAAGGAAAGTTTCAATGTATTGATATTTGTTAACCGCAGGGCACCGTTTTATGATAGAATGCGTTGAGCAATTGTGATGACTATAAGGAGAGTACCATGCCTTCATCCATCATTCCGTCATTTGTCCTGTATTGCTTTGTCAGCGCCATCACGCCCGGACCGGCGAATCTCTGTTCCCTGGCCTGTGCGATCAAGTACGGCCGTTCGCGGGCGCTTCGTCAGTGGCGCGGACTGTTCTGCGGCTATGCGACAGTTTCACTTGCCGCATCTGTTGTCGTCTGGTTTCTCGGTTCGGTCCTGAACCGGTATATCCGGGTCATGGTCTGGATCGGTGCCGCCTATATCCTGTGGCTTGCCTGGAACATTCTGCACAGCGACAGCTCTGCAGATGCCGAAGCCAATGCAAAGTGCAATTTTTTTACAGGATTCTTCCTTCAGCTGACCAATCCCAAAGCAATCGTCTTTTGCGTTACAACGCTGACGACTTATGCACTGCCCTACGCCTCCGGCTACTGGGACGTGCTCAAGATTGCGCTCATCCTGCCGTTTACGGGTCCGGTCGGCAATCTCGGATGGCTTTTTACCGGTGCGTCTTTAAAGCAGTTCTTCCAGAACCATCAGAAGCCGATCAATATCGCAATGGCTGCCGCACTGGCTTTCTGCGCGTTCAGCATTATACGCTCGTAAATCCGGCCTTCCTTTAAGGAAATTGAGCATACATATAAAGCCCCTGCCCGCAATACAGCATATCACGCGGGCAGGGGCTTTACACATCCGGCCGGCATTATGCCATTTTTTCTCCTCTGCCTCCATCAACGGGCAGATTGACACCGGTCAGATATTTTGCCTGCTCAGAAATCAGGAAGCATACGGAATCCGTTACATCTTCTGCTGTTGCAACACGGAGCAGCGGAACGCCTTCCGCCTGCTTTCTGTTGTGTTCATCCACATCAAAATCCTTGCGGTAACGGTACCAGTCCGTACCTGATACCATTCCCGGAGAAACACTGTTGACGCGGATCTCGGGAGCCAGCGTCATGGCCAGGCTCTTGGTCATCATGATGACCCCGGCCTTGGTCACGCCATATGGCAGTGAACTGCCGCTGACGCGCATACCTGCAAGAGAAGCGATATTTACCATGCATCCTCCGCCGCTTTCCTTCATCAGCTTGGCGGCTTCACGGCAGCAGAAAAAAGTTCCCATAACATTTACCCGGAATAACTTCTCCCATACATCCGCCGTTACCGCATCCAGATCGGAAAAGGGGATAAATTCGGTCACTCCTGCCGAATTCACAAGTGCGTCCAGCCTGCCGAACTTTTCCCTGCAGTATGCGAGCAATGCAGCTGCCTCTGCTTCCTCTGTAACATTGGCCTGAAAGATTTCACAGCGCGTACCCTTTTCCGCAAGAGTCTTCTGCAGATCCGCCGCCTTGGCTGAAGAACTGTTATAGTTGATCAGGATCTCATATCCCATCCCGGCAAGTCTTTCCGCACAGGCTCTGCCGATTCCTGTCGCACCCCCTGTAATTAAAGCTACTTTCTTCTCCATGTATTTTCTCCTGTAATATAAAATCTGATTTGATCAATTATTTATTTCTTATATGATAGAATTTTATTGACATTCAATCTTCCATTATGTCCTGTTTACTGTCTGCCCTTCGCTGTCGATCCCGTTGTCCCGATCTTCCTGCGCAACCGTATACCTGACATATTTTCTGAAATGCTCTCCTGCTTTCAGCAGCGGCTGCTCCCAGGAAGGATGATGTATGGCATCAGGAGCAAATTCAGGCTCGGCTGCAATTCCCTGATGATCCTTCAGTTTCCCGGAAAGACCGTTTCCGGTGTAAAGCTGAATACCCGGGAAATCAGTTTCTATCTCAATACAAATGCCGCCGGCCTTCAGCCTCGCTTTCCCGTTCTGATTCAACAGGAAGCAATGATCAAAGGACCTGCCTATCACTTTTTCCTTTCTAAAATCCCAGATCCCGGAAACCGGCTCCGGATCGCCGCAGGGGAACTGTTCCCCGTCATTTTTGAGATAAGTGCCGGCGTCCATCTGCAGCCGGTATGTGCGCACATCTTTCCCGTTTTCAAGGTCAAAATATAAATGCGTTGTAGGCGCATACAAGGTATCCCGGTCTGCTGCAGCTTCAAAAAGGATCGTCATGGACTGATCATCTACTTCATAAGTGACCGCAGCCTCCAGATTCCCGGGATAGCCGTTATCACCGTCGGGCGATAACAATTTCAGCCGGTGCCTCTCGCTCCCGGTATGCAGTGTTTCGCAGTCTCTGTCCTCCGGGATCCCTTTCCCGGATCCGTCCGGATCTGCCGTCCAGATACGGTTGGAAAAATTATTTCGGCCCCCATGAAAATGATGCGGTCCGAGATTGGCCGTAAGCCTGAAGGGCCGGTTCCCGATCCGGCAGACAGCATCCCTTATCCGGTTCGCAGTCCTGCC
Organism: Lachnospiraceae bacterium; assembly: GCA_017460845.1. Lineage (GTDB taxonomy): Bacteria > Bacillota > Clostridia > Lachnospirales > Lachnospiraceae > Avilachnospira. The sequence goes on along the minus strand of JAFUAE010000083.1, from coordinate 6,952 downwards.
TACGATCGCGCCGGCATAAGCCCCATCCTCTATATAGTCCTCCGCCTCCGGATACTGCATCAGAAGCTCCCTTCCGCGGTATTTCATGGAAATGATCCTCGCCCCGTAATCGATCACTGTGATTTTCAGATCTCCCGATCCCAGGGTATATGCTTTAAATTGTCCGAATCGTCCCGGGTTCATTCCGTGCACACAAACCTCCATCCGCAATCGTAGCCGTCAGTATTGGAATCGGGCGGACAGCAGATGCACTCTGTCCTGATCCTGTCGTCTATCGCAGCCGCAAAGCGGGAATATTCTACCAGTCCGGCGCTCTTGCAGGGATATGCTTCCATCTGCTTTCTTCTGCGTGCAGCCTGGACTCTGCAGCTGTCCATTGTAAAAATCAGCGCTCCTTCCTCATCATAACGGCAGGACTGTACATTCAGCCTTCCATACATGCGGAAATTCAGCGCCTGTTCCAGTCCCTTAAGTCCGGGATGCTCCGGAAGCCCGAGCAGCTTCTTGACAGACAGCGCTTCAAACGGAGAAAACCTTCCCCAGGTGGAATCATTGCAGCGCTTGGCATCATTCATACCGTATCTTTTTTCAACAGCCTGGAACCACACCCCGTCCATTGCGATCCAGTCCTTTGCGACCATATCCAGCATGGAAAGCTTTTTTTCCTTCGGAAGCTTCAGAAGAGTCTCCGGAACGCCGTCTTCGGCATGGATCCCAAAAGTCTCGTCCAGCCTTCTGAGCATGACTGATTTTGTTTTATTCCAGGCTTCCTGCATGACGTCCATAGCTTTTTCAAAGCCCAGCTGATGCTCGACTTCGCGGAACCACAAGGTGTGGTGGACCGACATACGGTGCATCATGTCAAACAAAAGCTCTGCGAGCTCCCTGCTGTCCATATCCTCCGGACGGAAGATTTCCCGGCTGCCTGTCTGTGCCATATCCATTTTCATATCCAATCCCTTTTTACCTGCTTATTTCCTGATACGGTTTCGTCGGGACGTTCCGGACAGGGGCCTGCGTCCCTTAAACCGGATCCTCCCTCAGACCCCGGCAAACACATTCATATTCCTGAGCACTGAATCCGCAACAGTGTCATTTACCGCATAAGCGTGCCGCTCCAGATCCGTCCCGCCGGCAGAGATCAATCCCTGTTCCCGCAGCTTTTCTACACAGCATTCGGCAATTTTCCCAATGAGTCCGTCCTTTTTTTCTGCTTCCTCTGCGCTGTTTCCGGAGGAAATCAAATATTCCAGATCGTGAGACAGGGTGTTTTTCATTCCTTCATGTTTTTCCAGCTCCCGAAGCGCCCTGAAGCTCCATTTATAATACGGCATATAGACTTTATTCAAAAGGAAAATGACATGGAGCGCCGCATTCACAAACTCTCCTGCTGCAAGCTGTGCGGCCCCTGTCTCGCCGCGGAAAATGCAGCGGCTGTAATTATACTGTCCTGCCTGCGCCATAGTCAGAAGATATCCGGCAAGCTTTTTTCTCCTGATGTCCTCCGGATAACAGGCGAGGCGGTTCCTGACCGCAGTAAAGCTCCCGCTGTCATCCCGGAAAACCTCTCCGTTTACGGCTTCCGCAAGCGCATATTCCGGGGTCAGCAGCCACTGCCGCAGCGAAAGCTGTCCATCCGCACTTCCGCACTTCGAAATGAAGAAATCCCGCATGCGCAGTACTCCATGCCGGTTTCCGCCGACCGGGCTCAGGATCTGACGCCGGTATCCCAGAAATTCTTTCGGCAGATGTGCATAAGCCCTCTGCAGACGGAATTCCGTCCGTTCATCGATGACATCCTCATCCGGTATAAAAATACAGAACCCCGGTTCAAAATCATGATCCCGGGATACTGCATCGTCATATCCAAAGCATTCGGATCCGCTGCCGGCAAGCCCGACTGCCAGAATACCCTCAAGTTCGGGAAACTGCCCGTGCAGCATATCCCTTCCGTATGCTTCGTAGTATTTTTTTGAAAGTTCAAGCCCCTTCATGCTCTCCGGTCCCCGCCCCTGATCTCGCGGATCCTGCGCTCGAGTTCATTCGCAATCAGATAATATTCGTAATGGATAAACAGCGGGATGCACTTCTCAGCTGCAAATGCGTAATATCCGTCTCTCGGCAGATCCGGTGCATTAAGCTTTGCCCACGCCTGATCCATATATGCCAGGATCTTATCTTCCGCCTGATCAAACCCGTATCTGCGTTCCTCCAGCTCGGCAAGATTCAGATAAGTGATCGCGCAGTCTGTCTCTCCGTGCTCCTTCTGCTCCATCACCCGGAGTGCCTGATGAAACATGCTTTCCGCTTCATCGTATCTCTCAAGATCGGTCAGGGTCAAAGCCATATTGTTGTACAGGCCGCCCAGTCTGGGATCGGATGCCTCCAGATTTTTCTCATAAATTTTTCTGGCATGCTCGTATTTTGGGAGAGCTCCCGCAGGATCTCCGAATGCCTTATAAACTGTGCCGACATTCAGGAATGCCGTTGCCCCGCCGGTTTCTTCCTCGATACCAAGCTTTTTTGTCAGCTCCATTACTCTGTCGCATGCCTTATAGGCATCCCTTCTGCGACCGCATTTGCGGTACAGGCCGATCATTTCATTCACCACCGCAAAGGCGCCTCTGTCGTCCCTCTGATATTCCGCTTCTGCAAGCCAGTATTTCAGGTGGCGTTCCGCCCCTTCATAATCACTGTTGAGATTCAGGTATTCGTCCAGCTTTTCTATGACTCTGCCGATCGGGATCGATGACATAAAAGGTACCTCCTGCCGTTTTTTCGGGAAATGCCGGTTTAACGTATAAGCTCTCAGAAAGTGGAGGATTTGCGGGCGCACATAGTATGCACGGCAAATCCGACACTTGATGAGGCAACCGGTATGAGCAAAAAAACGCGGCGACTTTATGGAGCCGTGCGATTTGCGAATACTGGTTGAGGATGACGAGAGTGCGAAGCACGGAGTCATCCGTAAGCTTATAATCTGCTTCCAGGCAGCGCATTTGCAGTTAAAACTGCATTCGCCTGCATCAAGTATACCATGAAATAAGGCGCATACCAATGCGGTATGCGCCAAAAATCAAATTGCCGATTCGGTTTTGCTGTGCGATGTACGCGGATCAATAGATACCCTGTGACATCATTGCGTCTGCAACCTTCAGGAAGCCTACGATATTGCCGCCTGCTACGAGGTTGTAGCCAAGACCGTAGGATTCTGCAGCTGCTGCAGAATCATCATGAATGCTTGTCATGATGCGGTTCAGCTTCTCATCAACTTCTTCTGCTGTCCAGGAAAGTCTCTCGGAGTTCTGGCTCATCTCAAGTCCGGATACCAGTACGCCGCCTGCATTTGCAGCCTTTGAAGGAGCAACGACGAGACCCTTGCCCTGAAGGAACTTCAGTGCAGCATTGGTGGTCGGCATGTTGGAAACCTCGATGTAGTACTTAGCGCCGCTTGCAGCGATCTGCTCAGCTTCCTTCATATCGATCTCGTTCTGGGTTGCGCACGGCATATAGATGTCGCCCTTAACGCTCCACGGCTTCTCGTCTGCAAAGAACTTGGAACCCGGAAACTTGCTGACATAATCTTCAAGCTTGCACTTTCTTGCTCTTGCATCCAGAAGGAAGTTGATCTTCTCTTCCGTGGTGATGCCTGCCTCATCAAGAACATAGCCTGCAGAACCGGAAATCGTGATCGGCTTTGCTCCAAGCTCAGCGAGCTTCTTGACTGCGCCCCAGGTAACATTGCCGTAACCGGAAAGAACAACAGTCTTGCCCTCGATGGTATCCTTCTCGTGCTTCAAAGCTGCCTGGAGATAGTAGACTGCGCCGTATCCGGTTGCTTCCGGACGGATCAGGGAACCACCAAAGGAACGGCCCTTGCCTGTCAGAACGCCATTCTCGAAAGCGCCGCGGATCCTGCGGTACTGGCCATACAGGAAACCGATCTCTCTGCCGCCGACACCCATATCGCCTGCCGGAACGTCAACGTCCGGTCCTATATGGCGATAGAGCTCTGTCATAAAGGACTGGCAGAATCTCATGACTTCCTTGTCGCTCTTGCCCTTCGGGTCAAAATCGGAACCGCCCTTGCCGCCGCCCATCGGAAGCGTTGTAAGGCTGTTCTTGAAGGTCTGTTCAAATGCAAGGAACTTCATCATGGACAGGGTTACGTTCGGCTGGAAGCGAAGGCCTCCCTTGTACGGTCCGATTGCTCCGTTAAACTGGACACGGTATCCGCGGTTAACATGGATATTTCCGTTGTCATCCTCCCACGGTACACGGAACTCAATCACACGCTCCGGCTCTGTCATTCTCTCAAGGAGAGCTGCCTTCTCATACTCCGGATGTGCATCGATCACCGGCTCGAGTGAAGAAAGAACTTCCTCAACAGTCTGCAGGAACTCAGGCTCGTTGGCATTTTTGACTTTGTTGTCATTAATTACTTTCTCAATATACTTGTTCATTTCTGCCTCTTTCTATGGTGCCTTCGCCATTAAAAAATATATGATGAATTATTATACATTGTTTTAGCATAAACGGTTAATAAAAATTCTTTGCTCATTCAGGCTTTTTTTTGTAGAATTTGCAAAAAAACAGGATCTGCGCTTTTAGCAGATCCTGCTTTTCTTTAGGTATTTATGAATTCATCAACGAACTCTTGCAATGGTATTCAATGCTGCCCTGTAGTTCTCCGCAAAACCGTTCTGCTCTACCAGAATAACCTGTGCATAATTGGTACCCTCGACCTGTCTGATATAAGCATAATCATAATAGGTCTCATTTTCCGGAGTGCTGTGAGCTCTTGAGAGCTGCTTGAAGCTGTATGCGCCAAGCTGTACATCGCCGCCTCTGGAACCGCCTCTGAGGCCTCTTGCGGAAGCAAGATAGTTGTTAACAAACGCATCCAGGCTGCCGTAAGCATCCAGTGAATAATAAGCTACGGAAAGGGATGCGGAATCTTCCGGATCTACATAGAAGTCTGTACCAGAACCGCTGTCATCCGTCTTCGGCTGTACATTGCTGAAGGTCATCGTGAAGTTTGCCCAATTGTTGGCAACGGTGCCGCCTGCGATGGTGGAGTTCTCATAAGCCTGAGTGAAGGAAGCATTTGCCGGGTTGTCGCCCTTGCCGCTGGACTTATAGGACTTGCCCTTCTTGCCGGTTGCGGTTGCAGTTCCTGTAGAAGCTGCTGCGCCCGGAGCTGCGGCTGATGCCTGAGCTGTTGTCTCAGTTGCCTGAACCTGAGTCTCCACAGCCTTTGCTGCAGAAAGATCTGTATGTGCGGCATACGGAATCTCATTCTCTCCATAGGTCCTGACTACGCCGTTCTCAACATACTGTCCCTGGTCGTTGACTTCACTGCCGTCGATTACGGTATTTCTGTCAAGCCAGCCGTTCTGTCCGAAATGATAGCAGCGGATCACGCCGTCGGAATCCTTAATATAATACCAGGTGCTGTCAAGGAATTTGGAACCGTCCTCTGTCAGCTTGAACCAGAATCCCTGATCCTCTACACACCACTGGCCGTTTTCTTTCAGTTCTGCTCTTGCTGTAAAAGCGGTACCCACAAGCAGTGCTCCGGTAGCTGCGATCAGTGCTGCTCTCTTCATACTCTTTTTCATTTTAATTATTTCCTCCTAAACTGTTGCCGTTCGTTTCATTCAAGATAGTGTTAGTGATTTTGTTCTGTGCATTCATTCTCATTCGATGGCTATACTATATCACGAGAAATGATTAAGTTCTTGAATATTCACTTACACAAAATTGAACTTTTTTTTAAAGATTATGACTCCCCGGCCGGGGATCCTGAGACCCTCTGCATCCTGTTGAGCGGGCAGAAATGAAAGAAGTTCATCCCGTTTCCGCTTACTTCCCGCGGTATACTGTCCGGCACATCCTGTGATAGAGCCCGTCCCGGCGGTTCTTCAGCAGAAAGCAGGCGATCCTGTTTTTAATGCCCTTCGGCTTAAGCCTTCCGAGAAGCTTCCGGAAGTCCTCCTGCACGCAGAGCTCCCTGATTTCCTCCCGTATCTGCAGGTCCGAATAATTACTGCGGTAATACATCAGTCCCGCAAAGGAGCAGATATGGACAAAGAGCCTCTGATCCATTTCTTCCCTTACCTTTGCACCGGCTCCGGCAGCATCCATCAGTTCATCGCAGCTTTTCAGCACGATCAGGGCACCCTTAAGGCCGTGCGGCTGAAATGTATTGATCAGGCTCTGTCCGACGGAATGCTGCACGTAATTCAGAAAAATGTCCGGGACGACCGCCGCCCGTCTGCATACCTTCAGATAGCGAAGGACAAAATCAATATCTTCGTTGACCGAAAGCTCTTCCCTGTAGTATACAGCATGCTCCCTCACCAGCTGCGTCCTGTAGATCTGGTTGGAATGCGTCTGGATCAGATGCAGGTCATAGAGCGATGTAAAGCATTCGTCCAGAAATGTCCGGAGGCTTCCCGCAAAGGGTCCTGACGGGGCAAGATCCACATTTTCGTTCACGCCGTCTTCATAGACCTTCCGTATCCCGCAAAGCGCAGTATCCGCCGCTTCCGTATTTTCCGCCCTGTTGCCTGCAGTCCCGGAGACAGCCTCCCAGAGCGTCAGGATCGTTTCCGGTTCGTAATAATCATCCGAATCTAGGGAAACGAACCATTCGCCGCGGGCCGCCCGGATGCCTGCATTCCGCGCGGAAGAAACCCCGTGATTCGGCTGGACGATCAGACGGATCCGCGGCTGCTTTTCCCCGGTCTCCGGATCCGTAAAGAAATACTGATCAGCAAGAGCACGCACCTTTTCTGCAGTATCGTCCGCAGAGCTGTTGTCTACGACGATTGCTTCTGTATTCGGATAGGTCTGCTCCATGACAGAACGGACAGCTTTTTCGACTGTCCGTCCGGAATTAAAGGATGGCATGATCACGCTGATCAGGGGTAAGTTTAGCTCCATTGGT
>JAFUAE010000082.1 GCA_017460845.1 Lachnospiraceae bacterium | reverse complement strand
TAACGGAGTATTTCCCGATGATGGATATGCTCGCACGGCATATGGCGGGCGTTCAGACAGAGCAGTGGCTGAAGCATTTCCCGAATATTTTCTGCGGGACCGCAGCCTATCTGATGTTCTGCCTTTATGTGATGAGCAGGAAAATCGGGCTGAAGGAAAAAATCGTATATATTTCGGCGGCTTTGTTTATGCTGGCAGGATTTTCGATCAATGTGCTGAACTTTATCTGGCACGGCTTCCGTTATCCCAACTCGCTGCCCGCGCGTCAGTCCTTTATCTACTGCTTCCTCGTGATCGTCATGTGCTTCAGGGTATACGAATGCCGCCGGGGGATCCTGCGCAGGGAGCTGGCGGTCGCGCTTGCGGCATCTATGGCGTTTATCCTGGCAGCGCAGAAGCTGATCGATAATGACGAATTTCATTTCGCGGTCTTTTACGGCGCCATGCTGCTGACGGCACTCTATGCAGGCATCCTGCACATGTACCGCAGGGGCAGATGGAACGAGAGGACCGCAGCGGCGGCGGTGCTTGCACTCGTGATCGTGGAGCTTGCCGCAAACACGGCGATCACATCCTTTACCATTACATCAAGGAGCGCTTATATCAAGGATAATGCGGAGATCCGGAATCTTCTGGAAAACCTGCAGGATCCGGATCTTTACAGGGTGGAGCGGGTCAACCGCAAGACGAAGGATGACGGCGCATGGCTGAATTTCCATTCGGTATCGCTGTTCAGCTCCATGGCCAGCAAGGATTGCAGCGACTTTTTCAAGCGGGTCGGCTGCGAAGCCTCGACAAATGCCTACAGCATTACCGGTTCTACGCCGTTTATGAATATGCTTTTCGGCGTCAAATACCAGATCTTCGACAGGGAGCAGACGGATAACGAGGCGCTGATCCCCGCAGGACATGAGGGAGATGTCTGGCTTTACCGCAATCCGTATACACTGCCCATAGGGTATCTGCTTCCCTCCGATATTACGCAAAACTGGATGCTGGAGCTGGATGATCCCGTCCTCGTGCAGAATTCCTTCTGTGACGAGCTGGGAGTCGGCCAGGTACTGGTTCCCGTGCAGACAGGCTCCGAAAGCGGCGGCAAGTATAAGGTGACGCTCAGCGAAGACGGAGAGTACTATGCGTTTGCGGGAAATGCCAAGGCTGAAAAGATCACGGTCAACTGGCCGGACCGCAAAAAGACTTTTGAACATCTTGACAGGCGTTATCTGATGGAACTCGGAAACTGCCGGAAGGGCGACCTGATCACGATCAGCTCGGACGACAGCATTTCCATGGATCTCAGACTTTATCGATTTGACTATGGCGTTCTGAAGGATATTTATGATAAAATGTCTCCGCATGCCATGGAAGTGTCCGCGTAGGCCGACGGATATCTGAAGGGAACGGTCAGCGTGGATTCGCGGGCGCTCGGTTATTCGGCCGGCAAGGCAGTCATGATGATCAGCACGCCCTATGATGAGGGATGGAAGGTCCTGGTGGACGGCGAACCGGTGAAGATCGTCCGCGGTCTGGAGACTTTTACCGCCTTTTATCTCAGCGACGGGGAACATGAGATCGAAATGAAATATGAACCCGGAGGACTGAGGGCAGGCAGCCTTATATCTGTGGCGGCTCTGCTTGTCGTCATCGGCTTTGCTGCGGCCGGCATCGTCAGAAAAAATAAAAAACCGGAAGAGGAGATTCCGGATAATGTAAGTGTTCAGGACCTTCTTCCGGAGGATCCCGAACAGGTACAGCATTAAGATTAATCACAGTGAGGAGATTTCAATTATGACATTATTGGAGCAGTGGAGAATCAAGGCATACGGAAACGAGCTGGATGACAGGGCAAAGGACAAGCTCTGGAACGATTACTTTGCAGTGGAAAAGGGGATCTATGAGAGGATCCTGAAGGATCCCGCAAAGGTCTACGAAGGAACGATCGACCAGCTGGCTGAGGAATTCGGCACCGACAGGGAGACCATGACAGGCTTTCTGGATGGTATCAATGAATCCCTGAAGGGCTATGAGAACCCGATCGAAACCATGGACGAGACGACCGCGCTCAAGATCGAGATCGATCCAGAAAAGCTCTACTACAACATGGTCGGCGCCAAGGCTGAGTGGCTTTACGGACTTCCGGAGTGGGACGGTATTCTTTCCGAGGAGAAGAGAGCAGAGCTTTATAAGGCAAATAAGGCCTCAGGCACAGTCAGAAGAGAAGGGAAGAAGATTTATCCGAATGATCCGTGTCCCTGCGGAAGCGGCAAGAAATACAAAAAGTGTTGCGGACGCAATGCCTGAAAATAACATTAACAAAAAGGAGCTGGAATTCAGCTCCTTTTTAATCACTCAAATTGTTTTATTTGTTTCGATGATGCCGGAAATAAATATAATAACGAGGATTTCTTATTGTTGTCAGATTTTGGTCACATTAATAGCCTGAGGGCCCTTCTCGCCTTCCACGATGTCAAATTCAACAGCCTGTCCATCCTCGAGTTTTTTGAAGCCTTCCATCAGAAGTCCTGTATAATGAACAAAGATATCTTTGCCTTCGTCTGTTGAGATAAAACCGTAGCCCTTCTGGTTATTGAACCACTTAACTGTTCCTTTCATAATAATCCTCCTGAATAAATTTATTTACTGGCTCAGTGCCACACTATCAAACATTAGCACTCATTGAGATAAAAGTCAATTAGTTAGATGAATAATGATTTTAAATCCAGAGCTTTAGCTAATAGACAAAATGTTGATTATTGTTAATAAATATACGTCAACCCAACAGCCTGCATTCAGTAAAACGGCCTGCGGGATCTTTTTTATGGGACGCATCTGTATGCGGTTTATGTGCTATAATGAATCAGATTATAAAAATGCTGCCGTCCGGCATCCTTCAGGCGGCAGAGAAATGCAGCATACCGGTTTTTCCCGGATATGTGACTTTCGGAATGGTATATGGGATCTGACATTCGGACAAAAAAAATAGTATTTCTGGCTTTATGCCTGTCACTTGCACTGGTGCTTTCCTATGTGGAATCCGTGCTCCCGTTTCATTTCGGCATCCCGGGCGCGAAGCTGGGCCTGCCGAATCTCGTGACGGTGGTGCTGATTTATGCGGGAAATGTTTTGGGCGCCTTTCTGGTGGCCCTGATGAGGATCGTGCTGAGCGGTTTTCTGTTCGGCAATTTGTTTGCGATCCTTTATTCGGCAGCCGGATTTCTGCTGAGCTTTGTCACCATGCTCCTGATGAAAAGGAGCGGATGCTTCGGGATGACAGGCGTCAGCGTTGCCGGGGGCGTCATGCATAATGCCGGACAGATCCTTGTTGCGATCTTCCTGACAAATGCCGCGGTACTTTCATACCTGCCCTTCCTGGCAGCTGCGGGAACTGCGGCCGGAGTCGTGATCGGTCTGCTGGGCGGGATCCTGCTGAAACGCCTTCCAGATAGCTTTGTGAAGCAGCGGTGACTATATTACAGATCACAGGCCGGCCAGCGTGGATGCATCCATGCTGACCGGCCAATGAAATGCAACCTGACTATGCATTGAATGAAAAAAGATACCGGGGATCGGTGGAATAAAATAACGGTCTATGATATAATCAAACCTTAATATGTATTTGATTTATGATAAAGAGAAGGGGTTATTTACAGTTCAATGAAAATCGGATTTGACAACAACAGGTATTTAAAAATCCAATCAGAACACATTAAGGAACGGATCAGCCATTTTGAGGGAAAGCTTTATCTGGAGTTCGGGGGAAAGCTGTTTGATGATTATCATGCATCAAGAGTGCTCCCGGGGTTCATGCCGGATTCCAAGCTCCGCATGCTTCTGCAGCTCAAGGATGAAGCGGAAGTTGTTATCGTGATCTGTGCCGAGGATATTGAGCGCAATAAAAAGCGCGGCGACCTGGCCATCGGCTATGATGAGGACGTGATCCGCCTGATCGGCAAATACAGGGACTGCGGTCTGACCGTGAGTTCAGTTGTCATTACCAGATACTTTAAGGCACCGGCTGTGGATCAGTTCATGCACAGGCTGAAAAAGCAGAAGCTGAAGGTATATAAGCATTACAAAATTGAAGGCTATCCCAACAATATCCCGCTGATCATGAGCCAGGACGGATACGGACGCAATGAATATATTGAGACCTCCAGACCGCTTGTGATCATTACGGCGCCGGGACCGGGCAGCGGGAAGATGGCGACCTGCCTGAGCCAGCTTTATCAGGACAGCACCAGGGGCGTGCGTTCCGGATATGCAAAATTTGAGACCTTCCCGGTCTGGAATCTGCCGCTCAATCATGAAGTCAACCTCGCCTATGAGGCTGCGACGGCGGATCTCAATGATGTCAATATGATCGACCCGTTCCATCTTTCCGCCTACGGGGAAACGACCGTCAACTACAACCGCGATGTTGAGATCTTCCCGGTACTCAGTGCGATTTTTGAAAGCATTTACGGAGAGAGCCCGTACAAATCCCCGACTGACATGGGCGTCAATATGGTAGGCTACTGCATTACCGATGATGAGGTCTGCCGGGATGCATCAAGGCAGGAAATCATCCGCAGATATTTCAAGGCCTGCGATGCCGTGGTCAGGGAGACCGGAGATGATAATGAAGTTTACAAGATCGACCTGCTGATGAAGAAGGCAGGCATCAGCGCGGATATCCGCCCGGTCGTGCCGGCTGCGCTTCACAGGGCGGAAGCGGAAAAGGCGCCGGCTACGGCGATCGAGCTGCCTGACGGAACGATCGTGACAGGAGGAACGACCAAACTGCTGGGCGCGTCCTCTGCAGCTCTGCTGAATGCTTTGAAGACTCTTGCCGGGATCCCGCATAAGACCCAGGTCATTTCTCCGGAGGCAATCGAGCCGATCCAGAAGCTTAAGATCGATTATCTCGGATCCAGGAATCCGGCTCTTCATCTGGATGAAGTCCTGATCGCACTGAGCGTGAGCGCCGCAACGGATGAAAATGCCAGACTCGCAATGGAACAGCTTCCGAAGCTGAGGCATTGCCCGGTCCATACCTCGGTGCTGCTTGCCAATACCGACGAGCGCACATTCGGAAAGCTCGGCATGGATCTGACCTGCGAACCAATGTATGAAATAAAAGAAATGCGTAAATAAATGGATCAGAGAAATAAAAGAGGATCAAAGAATCATAAGGGCAGCACTCCCAATTTCGGGCAGACCGTAACGATCCTGATCATGGTCGCCGTGATCGCATATTTCATTATGAGTTACGGCAGGAATATCATCCATTCCGAGGCCAATGAGGAAGTCTCGTATGATACTTTCTACGAAATGGTCGAAAAGGGTGAGGTCACGACGGTCCGTTTCAGCCAGGATACGATCAATATCACGACGAATCCGGAATCCAAGACCTATTCCCCTCTGCTGAATTACTATACTGTGGCGGTGGAGGACCCGAACAGGACGCAGATGCTGCTGGATCATAACGTGACGATCTATCAGGACCAGGCCAGCTCCAGTCTGCTCTGGGACATCATGATCAGCGTGGTTCTTCCGTTTGCCGCGATCTTCCTGTTCATGAGCTTCATGACAAGACGCATGGGCGGCGGCGGAGGCGTGATGGGCATCGGCAAGTCCAACGCCAAAATGTATATGCAGAAGGATACCGGGGTGACATTTGCAGATGTCGCAGGAGAGGATGAAGCCAAGGAATCTCTTGTGGAGATCGTGGATTTCCTTCATAATCCGGCAAAGTACCGCCAGGTCGGTGCAAAGCTTCCGAAGGGAGCGCTGCTCGTAGGACCGCCGGGTACCGGAAAGACCCTCCTGGCCAAGGCGGTCGCCGGTGAGGCCGAGGTGCCTTTCTTCTCCCTGACGGGTTCTGATTTTGTCGAAATGTTCGTCGGCGTAGGCGCCTCAAGAGTCAGGGATCTGTTCAAACAGGCAAATGCCAACGCACCGTGCATTATCTTTATCGATGAGATCGATGCCATCGGAAAATCCCGTGACAGCAGATTCGGAGGCGGGAATGACGAAAGAGAGCAGACCCTCAACCAGCTGCTTTCGGAGATGGACGGATTTGATCCGGCCAGGGGCATCATGGTGCTGGGCGCAACCAACCGTCCGGAAATTCTGGATCCGGCGCTTCTGAGACCGGGGCGTTTTGACCGCCGCATCATTGTTGAGAAGCCGGATCTGAAGGGAAGAGTCAATATCCTGAAGGTTCACGCCAAGGATGTCAAGCTGGATGAAACGGTCGATTTTGATGAGATCGGCCTCGCCACCAGCGGCGCCGTCGGCGCTGACCTTGCCAATATGGTCAATGAAGCGGCAATCAATGCCGTTAAGAACGGCAGAGCTGCCGTCAGCCAGAAGGATCTGTTTGAGGCAGTCGAGGTCGTACTCGTCGGCAAGGAAAAGAAGGACCGCATCCTGTCCCAGGAAGAGCGGCGCATCGTTTCCTATCATGAAGTCGGACATGCACTGATCGCGGCTGTACAGAAGGACGCCGAGCCGGTGCAGAAGATCACGATCGTGCCGAGGACCATGGGCGCGCTCGGATATGTGATGCAGGTTCCGGAGGAGGAAAAATACCTCAATACCAAGAAGGAACTGGAGGCTATGCTGGTCACGACCCTTGGCGGAAGAGCAGCGGAGGAGCTGATCTTCGACACGGTGACGACAGGAGCGGCCAATGATATCGAAAAGGCGACGGATCTTGCTCGCAATATGATCACACGCTTCGGCATGAGTGAGAAAGTCGGCCTGATGGGGCTTGCCAAGGTGCAGGATATGTACCTGACGGGACGGACGACCCTTGAATGCGGAGATGAAACAGCGACGGAAATCGACCGGGAGGTCATGAAAATGCTGGCGGCTTCTTATGAAGAAGCCAAGCGCATTCTTTCCGAGCATCTCGAAGAACTGCATAAGATCGCCGGCTACCTGATCGAAAAGGAAACGATCACCGGCAAGGAGTTTATGCAGATCCTGCATGAGGTGCAAAACGCAGAAGCGTCAGAAACTAAAGATATTACGGATTCAGCTTCGGGAGGAGATCAGAATGAATAAAAAGATTTGCAGGACAGCAGCAGTTACTCTGGCAGCCTCACTTATTCTGGGGCAGGCAGCATTTGCAGACGTTGTAACGGCGGATGCGCCGGGAGCGAGCGGCGGGGCGGTCAGCAGCTCCGTCAGCAGTACCGTAAATTCTTCCGTAAATATGACCGGCTCTTCGGGGACGACTTCCGGGCCGGCTTTCGGTACACCCAATGAAAACGGCACAAAGGCCGGCTATATCAGCCAGACCGGACCTACAGCGGAAAAACAGCTGGATGCAAACGGTGTCCTGGTGATCGGCGCAGGCAGCGCGGATACTTCAGACACCAGCAGGGCAGTGATCGGGCCGGGCGGGACCATGACGCAGAACAGCCAGACGGCAGGCGCTCCGACAGGTCAGACAGCAGCGGCATCATTTAATCAGGCGGCTATGATCACGATCGACCAGAGCATTCAGAAGCCGGAGCTTTCAGCGGAGGCAGGCCTCCTCTATGATGCGACCTCCGGACAGATCCTGTTTGAGAAAAACGGCTCCAAGGCAATGTATCCCGCTTCAACAACGAAGCTTCTGACAGCGCTTCTGGCAGCGGAAAAGCTGAGCATGTCCGACACGATCACCTTTACGGATTCCGCAGTCAATCATCTTGAGAGCGGCGCCGTTACGGTCAACATGAGAGTCGGGGATACCATGACAGTTGAGGATGCCATGTACGCGATGCTCCTGAAGTCCGCCTGCGAGGTTTCCAATGCGATTGCGGAAAAGGTCTCCGGATCCCAGGAAGCATTTGCGGCACTGATGAACCAGAGAGCAAAGGAGCTCGGATGCACAGGCAGTAATTTTGCCAATGCTTCCGGCCTGAACAATACAAATCATTATACGACCGCGGCGGATATGGCGCTGATCACGGCTGCAGCTCTGAATAACGCAGAGGTCAGAAAGGTGCTCGGCACCACGACATATACACTTCCGGCAACCTCCGGAAGGAGCAGTATGAAGATCACGACCGGCAACAAGATGGTCAGCGGCGGAGTCAATGCTTATCCCGATTATATCGGCGGCAAGACCGGTTATACATCCAAAGCCGGAAACTGCCTGTCCGGTGCGGCTGCGTACCGCGGACATGAACTGGTTGCGGTTGTGTTTAAATCCAACAGCACACATTATCAGGATTCCAAAAAGCTGTTTGATTACGGAAAGAAGCTGATCGATGCTTCCGGTGCAGGGACAGCATCGGCATCACCGGCAGCGACCGGGGCTCAGGCGCCGGCGGCATCGTCAGGCAGTGTGACGGCAGCTGCAGCGCCCGGTGCAGCAACAGCTTCAGCCGGCACAGCGTCCGGTAAGGCATCGGGCGCCGGCAAGTGGGTCGATAACGGCGGCGGAACCTGGAAGTATCAGAAGGCGGACGGAACGTACTGCGTCAGCGAGTGGCTGACTGTAAACGGCAATACCTATTTCTTCGGCAGCGATGCCCTGATGTGCACAGGCTGGAAGCAGTTCACCAATTCCGACTGGTACTATTTCAATCCGGCAAATGGTGCTATGGTCTGCAGCAAGTGGGTGACCCAGAACGGAAAATCCTACTATCTCCAGGCAAATGGCGTAATGGCGAAGAATACCACCATTGACGGCAAGTATAAGGTCAATGAAAACGGTGTTTATGTAGAAAAGGTAGGGTAATACAGTCATTGGATGATCGCGAAATAAAATTTGAATCGCTGGAGGAGCCTGCTGCGCGCAGAAGCCGCGCTTCCAGGCGGGCGGACGGCAGAGACCCGGCAGGATCTAAGAATGCCGGTGCGGACAGGCAGGACAGTGAAAAAAGGGGAAAACAGCCCCTGCTCCTGATCCTCGGCCTGGCTGTCGTCGTGATCCTTGCAGCCGGCGCCCTCATGCGTCTGAATGCTGAGAAAAAAAGGCAGGAAGCAGAGGAATCCGCATCGATCGAGGCATCTCTGGCTGAAGAAGCTGCTAAGGAGACGGAACCGTCGATCGAAACGGTTCCCTTCGCCCCGTGCGATATTCCGGAGCTGACAGCCGCAGCGGAAAGCTATTTTGACGCAAAGCTGAAAGGCGATACGGAAACGCTTTGCAGGATGTTCGGAAAAGAGCCCGGAGAGGATGCGGAGCTTGTGCTCAAACTGAAGACGCAGGCGGACTGGATCCAGGGCTACCGCAATATCGAGGTATTCTGTGTGCCCGGCAGGGATGAGAATTCCAGACTTTGCCTGGTCAGGTATGAGATCGATTTCCGGAGAACGGATACAATGGCTCCGGGTATCCTGTATTTTTATGCCCGCCGGAATCCTGAGGGCGGATATATATTTATAGATAATCCGGTCAAGGATATTTATGAATATGTGCAGGCTGAGCTTGAGACGGATTCGGCCAGAAGACTGATCTCCGACAGCAATACGGCGCTGAAGAGTGCATTGGATTCCGATTCCACGCTTGCGCTGATCTATACCTCTTTCCGTTCCGGGGAGATCTACAGGGATACGTCGCTGGAAATGGACAAGGAGCAGGAAGTCGGGCTCTTTCTGGATCCGGAGGACTCCATTCTGGTGGATGATTCCGTGCTTCAGGAAATAGAAAATGAGGCTGCCGAGGAGGCGTCCATCGAGGCGTCGCTTGCAGCGGAGGATGAGACTCAATAAGTGAAGGTTAAGGATTTTGATTATGAACTTCCGGAGGAACTGATCGCACAGGATCCTCTGGAGAACAGAAGCTCTTCGAGGCTTCTGGTGCTGGACAAAAATACCGGTGAGACAGCTCATCGGCATTTTTGTGATATTATTGAATATCTGGATCCGGGCGACTGCCTGGTGATCAACGATACCAAGGTCATACCGGCCAGACTGCTCGGCCTTAAGGAAGACACCGGGGCGCATGTGGAGATCCTGCTCCTTAAGCGCCGTGAGGGTGATCTCTGGGAATGCCTGGTAAGGCCCGGAAAAAAGCTGAAAAACGGAGCAAGGGCAGTATTTGGCGACGGATTGCTCAGAGCCGAGATCGTGGACACGGTCGATGAAGGAAACCGGCTGGTCAGATTCAGCTACGAGGGAATCTTCGAGGAAGTGCTGGACAGGCTCGGTGAAATGCCTCTGCCGCCCTATATCACGCACAAGCTGAAGGATCAGAACCGTTACCAGACGGTCTATGCGGTGCATGAAGGCTCTGCGGCCGCACCTACCGCGGGCCTGCATTTCACCAAGGAACTGCTGGAGCAGATCCGTGAAAAGGGGATCCGGATCGCAAAGGTGACGCTGCATGTGGGACTTGGTACCTTCCGCCCGGTGAAGGCGGAAACCGTGGAAGAGCACCACATGCACAGTGAGACCTATATTGTCAGCCGGGAGGCGGCTGACACCGTCAATGAGACACTGAGATCGGGGCATAAGGTGATATCTGTCGGAACCACGTCTACGCGTACGATGGAATCCGCCGCAGTGCCGAATCCGGAATATGAGCGCCTGAAGAAGGAAGGCTGCATTCCTGTGAAGCTGCGCGGACTCAGCATGATCCGGAGGGCGGAAGGCGGTTATGAGCCGGAATACCTTCTGCAGGAGGGAAGCGCGGATACATCGATCTTTATTTATCCGGGCTATCACTGGAAGCTGGTGGAATCGCTGATCACAAACTTCCATCTGCCGCAGTCGACCCTTATCATGCTCGTATCTTCATTTGCCGGAAAAGAACATGTGATGGCGGCCTACAGGGAAGCCGTCGGGATGAGGTACCGTTTCTTCTCCTTCGGGGACGCCATGTTCCTGTCGGACTTCGGGGAAGTTCATTAGCGGTTTATGGCGCGGAAAGAAATCACGGCTGCATGGATGGAATCAGAATAAATAAATATCTGTCCGAACACGGAATCTGTTCGAGGCGGGAGGCTGACCGCCTGCTCGAAGCGGGAAGGATACTGGTAAACGGCATTCAGGCAGTCCCCGGACAGCGGATCATGCCGGAGGATACCGTGGAGCTGGACGGAAGGGAAGTAACCGCTGAAGAGCGCGATGAACCTGTCGTACTGGCCTTTCATAAGCCAAGGGGGATCGTATGCACGACCTCCGACAGGGACCGGGCGCCGAATATCGTGGATTATATCGGCTATCCGGTCAGGATCTATCCGGTCGGACGTCTTGACAAGGAATCCACGGGACTGATCCTGCTGACGAATATCGGCGGGCTTTCGGACGGCATCAGCCGTGCACGGGAGTTCCATGAAAAGGAATACATCGTCAGATGCAGGTCACGGGTCACGGATGCATTTCTGAAACAGATGGCGGAGGGCGTCAGGATCGATGTGCCTGATGTAAAAAAGTCAGCCCTTTCCGGTGAAAAGCAGATGCGGTCTGTCGTGACGCGGAAATGCAGCGTGTGCAGGATCGATGAGGACAGCTTCCGCATTATCCTGACGCAGGGGTACAACCGCCAGATCCGCCGGATGTGCCGGGCACTCGGCAATCCGGTAGAAGATCTGAAGCGGATCAGAATTATGAATATCAAACTGGGAGCATTGCCGGAAGGGAAATACCGGATCCTGAGCAGGGAAGAAACGGAAGGACTCATGCAGGCGCTTCAGGGAAATAAAAAGGGAATGAAAGGAAACACAAATGAAATTAATCACTCCGCAGAACTATGATCCGAGGCTGTCCGTCCGGGACACCCAGGAGGCGATCAAGTATATCAGAGATACCTTCCAGAAGGAATTTGCAAAGGAAATGAATATCTGGCGTATTTCCGCACCGCTCTTTCTGGAGAAGAGCACCGGTCTCAACGACGACTTAAACGGCGTGGAGCGCAAGGTTTCTTTTGATATCCACGATAAGCCGGGCACGGAGATCGAAATTGTACAGTCGCTGGCAAAGTGGAAGCGCATGGCGCTGAAAAAATACGGCTTCAATCCCGGGGAAGGGCTTTATACCAACATGAATGCGATCCGCAGGGATGAAGAGCTCGACAACATTCACAGCGTCTATGTGGATCAGTGGGACTGGGAAAAGGTTATCCTGAAATCCGAGCGTACGGTCGAGACGCTTCAGAATACGGTCCGTACGATCGTCAAGGTCATCAAGCATATGGAGCATGAGGTCTGGTACAAGTATCCGGAGGCTGTCTACCGCCTGCCCTACAATGTGACCTTTGTGGACTCCGAAGAGCTCCGTCAGATGTATCCGGATCTTACTGCGAAGGAGAGAGAAAACAAGATCTGCAAAAAGCACGGCTGCGTGTTCATTATGAGGATCGGCGACAAGCTCGGCGACGGAAAGCCGCACGACGGAAGAGCGCCGGACTATGACGACTGGCAGCTGAACGGCGATATCATGTACTGGTTCGAGCCGCTTCAGATGGCGCTGGAAATCTCCTCCATGGGTATCCGCGTTTCCGAGGAAAGCCTTCATGAGCAGCTTCTGAAGGCGGGCTGCCCGGAGAGGGAGGAGCTTCCGTTCCACAAAGCGATCCTCAACCGTGAGCTTCCGTATTCCATCGGCGGCGGTATCGGCCAGTCAAGGCTCTGCATGCTGCTGCTCGGCAAGGCGCATATCGGAGAAGTCCAGGCGTCCTACTGGACCGACGAAATGCGCGCTGAGTGCGAGAAGCACAATATTCCGCTGCTGTAAACGATTAACGGCATCTATTCGGCTAAACAGTAAATTATACTTTTTCGGGAAAGATTATTATGCAGGGAAAAAGAATTATCATTAAGCTCGGCACCTCAACCCTGACGCATGAGTCAGGCAAGCTCAATATCCGTAAAATGGAGCAGATCGTCCGTGCGGCCGCTGATATTGTGGGCATGGGAAACGAGGTCATTATTGTTACCTCCGCGGCGATCTCGGCCGGTACGGCCAAGCTCGGACTTCCCGAAAGACCGAAGGAGCTCAATGCCAAAATGGCGGTTTCTGCAATCGGACAGGCGCAGCTCATGCACATCTATGACAGCCTGTTTTCTGAGTACGGCTGTACAGTTGCGCAGATCCTTCTGACAGATGAAAATGTCGAAAACGAGAAGAATGCGCAGAATCTGTCCAATACCTTCCGTACACTTCTGGATATGGGCGTGATCCCGATCGTCAATGAAAATGACTCGGTCGCGTCTTCCGAGATCGAAAGCGGGCACCACAAGGTACTTGGAGATAATGATACGCTTTCCGCAATCGTTGCGCGTCTGACACAGGCTGATCTGCTGATCCTGATGAGCGATATAGACGGGCTCTATGATTCGGACCCGAGGGTCAATCCGGACGCAAGACTGCTCCACGACGTGCTGGAAATTACGCCGAAGATCCTTGAAATGGCAGGCGGCGCAGGCAGCAGGCGTGGCACCGGCGGTATGGTCACAAAGATTTCTGCAGCAAAGATCGCTACGGAAGCAGGGATCGATATGATCATCATCAACAGCAGCGATATTCAGAATCTGTATGACATTATCGACGGGAAAACTGTCGGAACCAGATTTATTGCGAAAAAAATCAGCAGCAATACCGGCGAGAGCTGATAAAGAGGAAAATAATGATGAAGCTTGGATTTTTGGGAACCGGAAACATGGGAGGCGCACTGGCTCTTGCGGCTGCGGCATCCCCGCTTGCCGATGAACTGCTTCTGGTGAACCGAAGCAGGGGAAAGGCTGAAAGGCTTGCGGCCAAGATCGGAGAACGCGCGAAGATCTGCACGGCGAAGGAAACGGCGCTCGGCTCGGATTATCTGTTTCTCGGCGTGAAGCCTCAGATGATGGAAGGATTACTGTCCGAGATCGCACCGGCGCTTGCAGAAAGAAACGTGCCTGCTGTGCTTGTTACAATGGCGGCCGGACTGACGATCGAAGGGATTCAGAAGATGGCCGGCGGCGCTTATCCGGTGATCAGAATCATGCCGAATACACCTGCCGCGATCGGAGAGGGCATGATCCTCTATGATGTGAGCGCAGGTATGAATGAGCAGAAAACAGAAGAGTTTCTGAAAATCATGGAGCATGCCGGAAGATTCAGCCGTCTTGCAGAGGGACTGATCGATGCGGGCTCAGCGGTCTCAGGCTGCGGCCCGGCCTTTGTCTGCATGTTTGCGGAGGCG
>JAFUAE010000081.1 GCA_017460845.1 Lachnospiraceae bacterium | reverse complement strand
CGCACAGCAGTACTTTTCAGGGAAGTCCCGGGCAGTTATCTCCGGATCAGCTTATGACCCGAGAAGTCCCGGGATAAACGTGACCAGCGGCGGAATGAACACACAAAGCAGCATTGCGATAATCAGGGCTCCCAGGAATGGGATCGTGGCTTTCGCCGCCTTCATGATTGGCACATCCGCGATACTGCTGGATATATACAGCAGGTTTCCGACCGGAGGCGTCACACCGCCCGCCACCGTCATCATATTGAATACGATGCCGAACTGGAGAAGATTAATTCCGTATGCCTTTACGATCGGAATCAGCAGCGGCACCATGATCGGCGCGATTGCAGCATCGACCATAAAGCAGCCGAGGAACAGAATCAGAAGAAGTATCAGCAGAAAAACGATAGTCGGATTATCGCTGACCTGCAGGAAAGCGGTCGTCAGCTTCTGAGGAACCTGCGCCGAGACCAGGATCCAGCCAAGTACCTGTGAGGTTCCCATGATCACCATAATCGCGGATGTAGTCTTAGCCGCATTCAGCAGGATCGTCGGAATGTTTTTTAACTTCAGTTCCTTTGTAATGAAGCCGACGATAATTCCATACACCACGCCGACACAGCCCGCTTCTGTTGCAGTGAAGATACCTGTCATAATCCCGCCCAGGATGATAATGGGCATTAAAATAGCAAGAATAGAATGCCTCAGCGCTTCAAAGCGCTCCTTCCATGTTGCTTTTTTCTCGACCGGATAGCCGTTCTTTTTGGCTATCACATAGCAAAGCACCATCAGGCAGAGTCCCATCAGGATTCCCGGCACGATACCTCCGAGAAACAGCTGGCTGATGCTGTCGCCGGTCAGGGATGCATAAACAACAAATGCAATACTCGGCGGAATGATCGGCCCCAGAACGGAGGAGCAGGCCGTTACTGCAACCGCATAACCCCCGTCGTATCCTTTTTCCTTCATGGTCGGGATCAGCATGCCTCCGATCGAAGCCGCCGATGCCGCGGAAGAACCGGACATGCTCGCAAACAGCATGCTTGCGAGGACTGTTACATGTCCCAGACTGCCTGTAATATGCCCGACCCATTTGGATGCGAGCTCCACAATACGTTTCGTGATGCCGCCGCCATTCATAAATTCCCCGGCCAGCATAAAGAGCGGGATCGCAAGCAGTGAAAAACTGTCCGATGCTTTGAACATTCTCTGCGCAAGGAGCATGATCGGAATGTTATCGCTGCTCTGAATGTATAATAAGGTAGCCAGACCCGTCCCCCATGCAATCGGTACGCCGATCAGAATGAGGACAAGAAAAACGATGATCATAATCGCTATCATTTATTTTTCCTCCTTTTCCGGCGCATAGGTATGCATATAGTCATCATAACCGGCCCTGATGCAGTTGATTGCCATCATTACGGAAGTAACGGGAATAATTGCGTAAATCAGGTACATCGGGATCATAAGTGCCGCCGTTTTCTGTACGGTATTCGATCTCATAAGCATGAATCCGCTGACCGCAAGGAAACAGAAAAATATAAATGACAATGCGTTCAGAAAAATAAAGAGGATCCGTTTTGACGATCTGCCCATATACTGATGCAGTATATCTACCGTAATATGCTTTTTATCAAGCACTGCGAGAGGCGCAGCCAGGAAGATCATTTCCACAAACAGGGTCCTTGCCAGTTCCTCCGACCAGGTCAGTGAATTGTTGAAAACATACCTGCAGACCACCTGCGCAAAAACGATTACGATAAAGGAAGCCACGATCAGAACCAGCATCCATTTAATGATATTGTCATATATTTTAAAGATCTTATCCAGCAAGATATGCCTCCTTTATCAGTCAGCAAGTGCTCTTAACGCATCCAGTTCTTCCATGGTTGCCAGTCCGCTGATCAGTTCTTCAGCAACCGGATTCAGGATCTCTACCATCTGTGCGAAATCTTCGTCGCTCGGAGTTGTGAAGGTTACACCCTGCTCTTCAAGAGATTTCTCACTTGCAGCAAGCTCATCATAATACATTTTGTTCATGACTTCGGTAGACTCATCAGCTGCCGTCTTGATGGCATTCTGCTGATCTGCTGAAAGCTCGTTCCAAAGATTGTTTGCGATCATGAAGGACATGATACTGACTCCGTGTCCGGTCTTATAGCAGTATTTGCAGAGTTCCTGCATATTGTTTACGATCACGGTCGGGGTGTCCATTTCAAGCCCTTCAATGATATTGGTCTGAAGGCCTGTGTAAACCTCTGAAAGCGCCATCGGGGTCGGATTTGCGCCCAATGCCTGGAAGGAATTGACAAAGGAAGGAGCTCCCGGGACACGCAGTTTAATGCCCTTCAGGTCTGAAAGCGTGGTGACCGGCTTGGTCGTCCATACATTTCTTGCTCCTTCAATGATGAAATCAAAGCACTTTACATTAATCGCTTCTGCCATTTCATCAATGATTCCCTGCGCATAATCGCTGTGCCAGATTTTCAGAGCATGCTCTTCGTTCTTCGCCACAAAGAGTGTTCCCGGAACGCCGATTTTCGGGAAGAAGCTCTCGCAGACACTTGCGGGAAGGAAGGACATCTCGATCGTTCCCATACCGATCCCCTCCATGATTTCATCCTGTCCGCCCAGCTGGCTCGCGGGATATAACTCCACCACAAGGGATCCTCCTGAAAGCTCATTCACTCTCTTGGCAAAATTTTCCAGTTCCTTTACCATATATGATTCTGAAGATTTTGTGCAGGCAAGCTTCAGGACTTTGGCATCTCCGGAAGCTGCTGCAGCCGTTGTCTCCGCTGCAGGTGCCTCTGTCTGAGCTGCAGCCTGAGTTTGTGTGCTTCCTGAAGATCCGCAGGCTGTAAGACTTGTCAGTGTGAATGCAGCAGCCGCTGCAAGTGCTAATGCTCTTTTCATTCGTAACTCCTCCGTTCATATAATTGATTCTCATCTGTTGATCCGAAAACAGTGTTTTTTGTTCCGGACTGTTTTGATATCGGCATCATAAGACGGATTTCCGTCGGACAAAAGAAACCGATTTTTAATGATGAATCAATTTTCAGGATTATTCCGGTAAAATCCAAAAATCCGTTAAGCTTTAAAAAAATGGTTCATTGGCCTTTCCCGATATTATCAGGATTTTTCTTTAAATCTATATTACAATCATTTCAGCCTGACATAAGGCTATGAAATGGAGAAAACTATGGAATATCATTCATTCTGGAAAAGCTTCAGAAGATTCAGACTTAAAAGCGTATTTGTCCATTATTATACCTACATTCTGCTGCTGGCTTTTCTGATCAGCGCGCTTTTTTCCATTTATATTTACCATACTCATATCCAGCATCTCAGAAATTCCAGGGAAATGGCACTGTCCGCATTCCTGACACAATCCACGGAGGAGTCTGATAATTCCATCCGTCTTCTATATGAAACGATTCTTTCCATCTCCAGAGATCCTCTGATCGCAAAAGCAATCGTTGCCCCCTCCATGGAAAATTCCCAGAGAAATGCGGAAATTGCCCAGAAGCTGAACAGCTCCGCCATGAATTTCGATTATATTAACCGAATTTATCTCTACGAATCTACCAGGGATATGCTGTTTACCTCGGATGAAAAGCTGATCAGAAAAAATGCTTCCGCTTACCGGCAGCTGATCGACAGATTTCTTTCAGGTCCGGATAGCTTCTTTGATGAAAGCTTCCGCCAGAAAGCAGCTCTGATTTCAGAAGGGGGCAGTCTGTATCTCGTCTGCCGGTTTATCCCGGCTTCTGATGACTATCTTGGTCTGATTGCGGCTGAACTTAACACCTCGAAGCTGTTTTCCAGCATCAGTCAGACTCTGCGTCAGACAAATTATTTCATGTCTGTCCGAATGCCGGACGGCACTCTCCTTTTTGACTCCGGAGGTTCAGAGGATGTTCCCTCAAAATCTCTGACCATGATGAAAATGTGTTCCGGTCTGACAAACTGGGAATATACCATCTTTTCCGATGCAGTCTCGGATTCTTCACTGGGAACCTATTTACGCAGTATTCTGCCCTTCCTGATCAGTATGCTGCTTTTCAGCCTGCTGTTTTCCTTTCTGGTCACGGGTTATGTATATTCACCGATCCGAAAGCTTCTGCTCCTGGTTGAAAACGAAGATGGCGAAATCCCTGAAAAGGAACAGGCTGCGTTCCAGGATGCATCTGAGAAAGGAACGAATTTCAGTGAGCTTGATTTTCTCAGCAGCAAATATACCAAGCTGGCCTCCGACAACCGTGCCGCAGAGACATTTATCAGGGAAGTCCGTCCGGAGCTTGAATCCAAGCTGATCCTGGATATCATTCATAAAAATCTGAACGTCACAGAGGAATCCCTGCAGTCGCAAATCGGTATTTTAAACAGTGCGCTCGATCCCGGGGGATGCTACCAGTGCTACAAGGTGAAGCTGAGTCCTCTGGAACAGGGAGAGCAGCTGGTTTATTACATGGTCTATCATCAGACCGTCCGCAGGGTGACTGACCTGCTGCTTGAAAATTCTGACTATATTTATTTTCTATACTTCCATGACGAAACCTTCTCATTTACGGTTCAGTATAGTCCGGGCCGCAGTGATGCCGAGATCCGGGCGATTCAGCATTTTCTTGCCAATGAACTGAAGGAACAGTTCGGAGACGTCAGTGAAGAGGTCCTGATTGCATCCGGTCAGGTCCGGAGCGGTCTGCAGGGCCTGTCTGAATCCTATTATGAGGCAAAGGCAGAATTAAAGAAGCTCATCTACTACGGACAGGATATACCTGCAGCAGAAATGCCAGGTTCTTCCTTCGATATGCATCTTGAACGTATCCGGAAGGCGCTGGCAGAAGACCATCCCGAAGATGTACCGCATCTTGCGGGTCAGCTGCTGGATGAACTGTGTGTTCCCGAAACAGATCCTGCCTTACTGCACTGCTACTGCTCCGGACTCGCAGATATTCTTCTGGAAAGGATCTATGCCTTTCCGGCAGGCGGCAGCGCCGAAGACATTTCCGGATACCGAAGCCTCTATGAACAGATCGAGCAGCAGAAGGATGCCCATCTGCTCTATCTGTTCATGAAAGAGCAGGTCGATATACTGACCGGAAGACTTCTGTCTGAGGTCAATAAACGTCAGAATAAAATTATTGCGGGAGCAAAGGAATATATTGAAATAAATTATGCTGACAGCAGCCTTTCCATTCACGATATTGCCGAGGCTGTGGGTATTACCGATACCTACCTGAGCTCTATTTTTACGGAATATACCGGCGAAAATCTTGTAACCTGCCTGAACCGCTACAGAGTTGATATGGCAAAGGAACTGCTGATCAATACCAATATTATCATTAAAGATATCGGCTTTAAGACCGGCTTTTATACAATTCAGAATTTCAACCGCGTTTTCAAGCGCTTTACAGGCAGTACACCGGGCGATTACCGGAAACAGAACAAATAGTCCGCCGGCACACAATAATATACACCCCTTCCTTTCACCGGGAAGAGGTGTATTTATATTGGGGCCTTTCATAAATAGTCTCAGGAAAAGGGCATGCATCATAAGAGATGCTGCTCTTTTCTTTATAAAAGCGGGACGATCGTCTTTACCCAGAACGCACTGAGCGGCATCACGAGAATCATGGCAGGTATCATATCCGCAACCGGGAATTCCTTGATCCGGGCGATCCTGAGGCCTGTCGCAAGCAGTATAAATCCGCCGCAGGCCTTAAAGTCATTGATCATCACAGGCGTTGTCATGGGATAGATCAGCTTTGCCAGTATAAACAAAAGACTGAAGATCAGCAGCTGCGGAACCGCGATGACGGATGTGGCAAATCCGAGATTGCAGGCAAATATCATAGCAGTAAAAAAATCCAGGATCGATTTGGACAGCAGGATCGTAATATTTCCGGTCATGCCTGCGTCCAGGCTTCCGTAAATACCGGTGCCGCTGCTGCAGAACAGGACGATTGCCGTTACAAAAAGGGAAATATCAAAGCTGTCACCGACCGACCCGTGTTTTTCCAGAACATTCTGAAGCATCGTACCGGATGCAGTGATCCGGTCTCCCAGATGGATCAGCAATCCGACAGAAGTTCCGAGAATGATCGCCAGTATCACCGCCGGCATATTCTCCATCAGAATAATGGAGGAGATCCCCATCCCCATTGCGCAGACTCCAAAAATCAGATTCAGGCCAAGCTTCAGGTGCTCCGGCAGCCTGTGCCCGCACAACGCCCCGGCAACTCCGCCCAGCGCGACTGCCAGTACATTTACAATAATTCCAAGCATAGCGTATTTCTCCTATTGCTTTTCTTCTTAAAAAAGATTCATCGGTATCAGACCGGTAAATCCTCTGCTCCCCGCACATCGTACCATAAGAATCCCGCAGGGTAAATTTCCATTTTCACAAAAAATTAACAGCAAACAAGCGGTACCGTATCAACGGCATTGTTATCCTTATTGTTTCCATTTTATACAATTATATGATATATGTATCCATATTTTATCATTTTAATTGATTTCTGTCAGTGGCTCTGATATAATCCATACTAGAATGAATACTGTTTTGTACAGACACCGGGTTATTTGAAAAGGAGCCTTCCCCATGAAGATTGAAGAAATGCAGTCCCGCAGGATAGAGCTTGGTTATTCCTATCAGCAGCTGGCCGAACTTGCTGAAATGCCTGTCAGTACCGTACAGAAAATACTCGGCGGATTCACGGCAAAACCCCGCAGGGGATCTTTATTAAAACTGCAGAAAGCACTTTTCCCGGAATTATTCCTGTCTGCCGTTCCATCACCGGATAAAACAGACCATCGCAGTCTGTCCTACGGATTATCTCCTGACGCTGCTTCCCTCTATATTTTGAGAGACAGTGGCGCTTCCTATGGTTATTACAGAGTGGACGACCGCTCCGGAGCAGTACGGGACGACCGCGGCGAGCACGGGCTTCTTCCGGGTCATTATACCAGACAGGGACAGTATACACTGACGGATTACTATGCTTTGCCTGATGAACAGCGGGTGGAACTGATCGACGGAGTCCTGTATGATATGGCGACTCCGACTTATGCACATCAGTTTATTGCCGGGGATGTTTATGCCCAGATGCTGGCTTTCCATAATCAGCGCAAAGGTCCCTGCATTCCCATGATTGCCCCCTTTGACGTCCAGCTTGACAGGGATGACAAGACTATGGTGCAGCCTGATGTCCTGATTGTCTGCGACCGGTCCAAAATCATCCGCCGCTGTGTATTCGGAGCCCCCGATCTTGTAGTTGAGGTCCTCTCACCTTCAACACGAAAAAAAGATATGTCTCTTAAGCTGTCCAAATATATCAGCGCCGGCGTCAGAGAATACTGGATCATCGAACCGGATACAAGGAAAGTCGTAGTCCATAATTTTGACCTTGGTACGATCAACATTTACGGCTTCACGGATCAGATCCCAGTTGGCATCTGGAATCATGAGTGCCTGATCAGCTTATCCGCTACCAATGAACTCCTGGATGAGTTCCTTCAGCGCGGAGAAATCTCACCCTGGGGAAACTCGGATCACGAACCCATAAATGTCAAAGAGTCGTCTGATCATGAATAATTTAGAGCTTGAAAATATATATTCTGACTGTACCCTCTGTCCCCGTGCCTGTCATGCGGACAGATATCACCATGCAGGTTTTTGCGGTGCCGGAACAAACGTGAGGCTTGCGCGCGCCGCCCTGCACTTCTGGGAGGAACCCTGCCTGATCGGTGATCCGGCAAAGCCCGCCGGAGCGGGAGCTGTGTTCTTCTCTCACTGTACACTGAAGTGTCTGTTCTGCCAGAACTATGACATCAGCTCCGAGGGCTTCGGCAAAGATGTCAGCATCCGGCAGCTCGCCGACATCATGCTGCGCCTGGAGTCAGAAGGCGCTGCATGCATTGATCTCGTCACGGCTTCCCATTACATTCCCTCTGTCATCGCGGCCCTGGATCTGGTCCGGCATAAGCTGCGGATCCCGGTCGTTTTCAACTGCGGCGGATATGAATCTGTCGAGGCTCTGAAGCTTCTGGACGGCTATATCGATATTTATCTGCCGGATCTCAAGTATTTCGATGACGGACTTGCAGTCCGTTATTCATCGGCGCCCCATTATTTCAGGACAGCTCTTGCCGCGATCCGGGAGATGATCCGCCAGACGGGAGATCCGGTCTTTCGTTCTCCGAGTGCTTCGGTGGAAACCTCAGACGCAGAGATTCTGCAGCCGGCCGGTGACGCATCGTCTGATTCCTCCGGGACACTGCTTCGCGGAGTCATCATCCGCCATATGGTACTTCCGGGCTGCAGAAAAGATTCCATCGCCCTGTTAAGCTGCCTCGCAGAAGAGCTCGGCAGAGAGCATTTTCTGATCAGTCTCCTGAGTCAGTACACGCCGTTTTTTCATGCCAAGGATCATCCGGAGATCAACCGCCGCATCACCAGCTTTGAGTATGACTCCGTCCTGGATCATGCGGTTTCACTCGGTCTCCATGGATTTATGCAGGAAAAAAGCTCCGCAAAAGAAGAATACACCCCTTCCTTTGATCTGGAAGGAGTGTACTGATCGATATTTCAGGAAAAACGGATTCAATCCTGTTCGGAATATTCTTCTGTCTGATACTGTATCATTGCGGGAAGCGTCTCACTGTGGACAACAGGATCCGCGCCTGCTCTTGCGTACGAGACCTGCGTTTCGGATTCTGCCTCAGTTTCAGGCTCGGTTTCCGCTTCAGAGGATTCCGCTTTCGTCTCTGCATAAATCACAGCGCTTGCTGCGGTCTCTTCATTTAAACTGTCTGAAGCAGCTGATGCATCTGAATACTCTGAATTGTCTGCACTGCTGCCTGCTGCCGCGGAAACAGCGTCCCCGCCGGTGCCCTGCTTCTCTTTGGTGACCCTCGAAGGGGTTCCCCAATAAGCGCCGGTGCCTTTGGTCAAAGCCGCAAATAATTCCTGCCATTGCGGAATCGTCAGCCCCATACGGTGTGCGGCCGCGAGTTCCGACGGGTATTTATCCAGGAGGCAGGCCGTTGAAAAATCCCAGGTCTGATGCGTGATCAGCGGCTTCAGCTCATACTCCGTCACCCTGCAGCCTTCAGGCGTCCTTGTAAGCGTAAACTCCGCAAGTCCCCCGATCGAACATTCGCTGCTGTCCTGCCTTGAAACCATATTTCCAAGAGAGTAATAGACCAGCATCTGATGCCCGTCCTCCCGCCGCAGCAGTTCCACCGGCTGCAGGACATGCGGATGTCCGCCCACGACCACATCTACGCCGCTTTCAAGAAAAACCCTTGCCCAGGATCTCTGATAGACGCTCGGCTCGGCTTCATATTCATCGCCCCAGTGTACAAATACGATCACTGCGTCTGCTGCTGCACGCCCGGCTGCAAGCTCTGTCCGGACCATATTGGGATTGGTCAGCATATGAACGGCATGCGGAAAACCTGACGGAATCGGAATTCCATTCGTTCCGTAGGTATAATCAAACAGAGCGAGACGGACGCCGTTGACTGTCAGCAGTTTAAAAGGTTCGTAAGCAGCATGCGCAGTCGGCTGGATCCCGATATACGGAATGCCGCGCGCCTCATAAAATGCAGCTGTCGTATCGATTGCGGCCATTCCCTTGTCCAGGGAATGATTGGTGGCACAGGCTGCCAGATTGAATCCGGCTTTCAGGGCCGCCTCCCCGACCGCGAGAGGAGTGCCGAAGGCAGGATACCCGCTGTAAGACCCGGGATCGTCCACGTAGATCGTCTCCTGATTCAGTACTGCGAGATCAGCAGCTTTCAGCTCCTGTGACAGCTCCCACTGATACAGAAAGTCAAAGCTTCCGGTCTGCTGCCCGAAGCGGATCAGCTGGCCGTGGATCAGATTATCTCCGGTAACCGCAAAGCTCACCTGTGCTTCATGTTCCTGCCGCTTTCCATCCTTTACCCAGGCCCCTGTACTGTCGACCCGGTATCCGTCCGGCGTCTCGCCGCTTTCGATAATCGTCCCGTCATCCCGGAAATAATAGCACTCGGTCACACAATCCCTGTCCCCGTCGATCCACTTCCAGCCCCTGTTCTCAAAAGTGCCGTCGTCGTAGCGGTATTTCCAGGAGCTGCCTTCCCGGACCCAGTCATCGGCCGCCGCGTGCATCTCTGTAAGGGCAGAGAACGCAGCGCACAAAAGGATACATTCAATTAAAAGAAAATTATATGGTCTCACTTTTTATCCAACAATATCTCTGATCAGAAGTATCCTGCCGTCCGCCACAGTGATTGCGGCTTTCTTTCCCGGAAGGACCTCATTGCTGACGCCATACTGGTATCCCGGCTCGATCACAGCGTGATCCAGAGGATACTTTGCGTTTGTGATCGAGATATCCTTTACCGCTCCAGCTACTGCTATAGTCGAAAAATACGGCATACTGTCATCTATTTCGACTGTGCCGTTTGAAATAATTGAAATCTCGGAATAATCATCCACCATTAGTCCCTTCAGTCCCAGCTCGTCCAGTCTGATCAGCATCGCAATATTGCCAAGCGTATGATCCAGTCTCCGTCCGGTCATGCCGATCAGCAGAAAATCGTGGTATCCCCGGGAAATGGCAAGCTTTAAAGCGTGTACCGTATCCGTATCATCCTTCACCGTCGGCAGCTGTATTGTCTCTGTTTCGACGTTGGGCTTCTGATAGGAATCAAAATCACCCACGATCAGGTCCGGATGGATGCACAGCTCGTCGCAGTGCTTCAGTCCGCTGTCGCAGAGAATGTTGAAATCCTGCATATCCAGATAACTGCGGATCCTTTCGTAATTTTCAATCGGTGCTCCGCCTACGATCACACATCGTCTCATAAATCGGGCCTCCTCTCCAGTTTTTAGAAATTGAACAAGCTTTTCTTTGTACCCGTTTTATTTTATTATTATAGCATCGCATCTGTTCCTGACCAAGACTTCATTATCGTTTCATGCGGGCAGGATAAACTCCCGGTAAGAATTCAGGAGCGATCCCGGGGATACAGGAGGCTGGATATGCTGCTTAATAAAATTATGATCGTAGAAGACGACAGACAGCTCTGCAATCTGTACAGCACGGTCCTGCAGAAGGCAGGCTTTGAGACTGTGCAGGCATCAAACGGGCAGGACGCCTGCGACAAGCTGGAGACGGAGCATGTCCACCTGATCATAACCGACATTCTGATGCCTGTTATGGACGGCTACGGCCTGGTAGACGCGATCCGGCAGTACGATTCTTCCATGCCCATCCTGATGATCACCGCCAAGGATGACTTCCCCTCCAAGCAGAAGGGCTTTCAGGTCGGTGTCGATGATTATATGACCAAACCGATCGACGTCAATGAAATGGTGCTGAGAGTCAATGCGCTCCTCAGGCGCGCCAACATTCTCAACGAACACCGCCTGGTGATCGGGAGCACTGTGCTGGATTATGATGCCATGACCGTCAAAACCCCGGAGGGCACGACCAATCTGACGCAGAAGGAATTTCTGCTGCTCTACAGGCTTCTTTCCTATCCGGGCAAAATCATGACCCGGCTGCAGCTCATGGATGAGATCTGGGGACCTGAATCCAAAT
>JAFUAE010000080.1 GCA_017460845.1 Lachnospiraceae bacterium | reverse complement strand
TCATCGACCTCCGCCTTGGAGACAGCCTGCGTAAAAACATATACGCCCGTATCCAGCCCGCATCTCTGGGCATTTTCCAGATTTGTACGGAAATACTTATCCTCGACAAGCTTGCCGGTCTCATAGCCGCGGTACATCGCGCGGATCATGGCAAACGAAACATTGGTCTTGGCGACTGCAGCCCAGTCGATCTCTCCCTGATGGGAGGAGACATCGATCCCCTTGATCACCGCCAGATCGCCGTCCACATATCCCCAGGTCCCGTCAGTATTTTTGCGGACCTTTTCGGAATCAAAGCTGTTAAGCTTCATGGAGTCGTCGACCGGGCTGAACCAGTATTTATCCTGGTCATAAATCACAATATCCTGCGGGTAATATCTGCGGAGTGTCTCCAGTACGCCCCTGCCCTCACTGAAATACTGGCGGATACCCTCCAGCCGTTCCTGTTCCGGCGTGATCTGTGACTGGGCAATGGAATCCTCTTTCCCGTCCCGGATCTTTGCGGCGAGCTTTCCTCCCAGGACTCCCGCCAGAATGCCCGCAGCGAAAACCAGCAGCAGGATCACTGCTGCTGCCTGTCTGTCAGAATTTCTCAGCCTCCGGACGGGCCATACCTCGCCCCGGCCCCCTTCGTCTCCCGACTCCGCCTTTACACGGTGTCTCCGGCTCTGGCGCCTGCTGACCTGCTGCATTTCCTCCAGTTCTTCAAACTGATGCTCTGCCTGATTCTGTTTTAAATCTCTGTCGTTTTCCATGGAAACTCTTCCGCCCTGAGATAACAGCCGAAGATCCCGTCTCACAACAGCCGTGATATCGCGGTTTCCCCAGCTGGTTTCTTTCTTTGATCTTATATACTCTGATATTGAGGTTAAAAGCTTCAATGATGATGTAATACGGATTGTTCCGCACTTCGTGCTCTCACTGATGAGCAAGCTCATCGTGGAATCATGGCTTTGAACCCTTACATCATTATACTATGCGGCGGAATGTACATCAAATTAACATTCGATGAAAAGAAAATGAATAAAAATTAATAACTGTTCAGGACGGACGGCCCCGAACAGTTATTTTGTGCTTATCTTACTATGAAAGTCAGCGCAGCTGTTACGAAGTTCAGAGTTGTTTTAACGTCATTTTCCGTTCGGTGTGATCTCCAGCCAGTAGCCATCCGGATCCTCGATGAAATAGACGCCCATTTTCGTGTTCTCGAAACAAATGCAGCCCATCTCCTTGTGATGCGCATAAGCTGCCTCCATATCATCCGGACGAAAGGCCAGATGGAACTCGTCTTCTCCAAGATCGTAGGGCTGCGGGTGATCCTCCAGCCAGGTCAGCTCGAGTTCGAAATCCGTCTCTTCATTGCCGATATAGACAAGGATAAACCCGTCGCCGGTCTTTCTGCGTCTTTCCGTCAGTCCCAGCGCCTCCTTATAAAAGGCCAGGGATCTGTCCAGATCTGACACATTATAGTTCTCATGGATCATTTTGAATTTCATTTGATCATCCTTCTTTCCTGTAAAACAACTGTGCTGCGCGGGCGGGCCTGCATAGCAGGACGACAGACTTCCTGCGGAAAGTATCAAAGCCCATGCCTCACAAATTCAATACTGTGATCAGCTGTTCAATCGCTTCCTCAATATAGCTTTTAATGCCCCGGTCCGCAACACCGACAACATAGGCCCCGCAGCTGTTCATAGGGATCAGGATCTTGGCCGCGCAGCTCTGCCCCACTGCCGCTGCGATCGCCGGAGTGATTTCTCCGAACATAGCATCCGCCAGAACGATCCCGATCGGTCCAAGGATCACATCCGCCTTCCTGCAGTTGACAAGTACCGGGTTTTCGCCTGTGGCCGCATGATCCGCCCCGGCCTTCAGCATCTGCGCGGATGCGGTTGAGTTCGTTCCGACTGCAATTATTTCTGCCTGAAGCTCTTTTTTTCTGATTTCACTGATCAGCTGTTTTCCGATCCCGCCCCCCTGAGCGTCGATCACCAGAATTGTTTTCATGCTGTGCTCCCCTTTATAAGATTCCTGTTTTGGTTCGGGCAATTTCACCTCAGTTGAAGCTGAACAGACGGTTTGCGATGCGGTAAGCCGCCTTGTTGAGGCGCCTGCCGGTCCTTCCCGGCAGATTCGTCACGCGTCCCAGCATGCTGTAACGGAGTCTCCGGTATTCCCAGGGATGATTCTGCCTGATATAGGCCCAGAGCTCCCGCTTCTTCTCCAGATGCTCCTCCGTGCCTCCAAGGATCAGGTGAATACTGGTCACTGCAGTGATCATGTCATGGTAATGCAGGATCGTCTCCCGCTTTTTGAGATTGTCGATATGCTCAAGATCCACATTGTCCAGCATCAGCTTGTTGACCCGGATCTGCTGGTCGATCCTGCGGATCATCGTATCCTGCTGGACAGACTGGCCCTCGCGCCCGATATAGTAGTGATACAGGTCCACATCGATATAATAAAGGGTCCTGACGAAGGGAAGGGGCACCGTGCAGTACAGGTTATCGACATAAAAGGTATGCTTCGGCAGCTCCAGTCCGCTCTCATGCAGTATTGCGGTGCGGTAGATCATGGCATGCATGAGCAGATTTTCCCACTTGCGGAAATGGCCCACTTCATCCCAGCTCAGGATCTTATTCGCTTCAAAGGCTCTGCGGTAGCGGATCGCACGTTTTCTCCGCGTCCCCACCTTATCGTAAATATAGTTGCTTACGACCAGATCGACCGGCTGATCCATCTGTGCAAATTCGCGAAGCTTTGCGAGAACGGTCTGCAGCGCCTCCTCATCCAGCCAGTCGTCGCTGTCGACCACCTTGAAATAGGTGCCGGAAGCATGTTTGATCCCTGTCATAACGGCGCCGCCGTGTCCCGCATTTTCCTGATGGATCGCCCGGATCACATCCGGATGCTCGGCAGCCAGTCTGTCTGCGATCGCAGCGGTCTGATCCTTTGACCCGTCATCCACGATCAGTATTTCCATGTCCGCGCCCCCTGACAGCAGGGTCCTGACACAATGCTCCATATAATCCTGGGAATTGTAACAGGGTACGGCAACGCTCAGCAGTTTCATAAATTCTCTACTCTCTTTCTTAAAAGACAACCGGATCTCGCTTCGATTTCCGTTTTTCTAATTGTAACTTGTCCCGCTGATCTTGAAAAGTAAATCTTTTTCTCTAAGATGCCGCTTTCAGCTTGTCACAGTACGCAGTTTTCTGTATAATATGGACTGTGTCCGGCAGGAAGCCGGCCGTGTACTGCAGAAGCAGTCCCTGCAGACCTGTTCCTGTACAGGCAGAGTCTGTTTGTTTTTTGATTTTGATTTGGTTTTTCTATATTGATACCAGCGGAGGTATCCTGTTTTCTGAAGAAAACAAGGTGCCTTTTTTTATTGATAAGCTCCGGACGAATGGACAGGCGTGGCGCAGGCTTGCCTGCGGACGCGCATGGACATTCGGAAGGGCAACCAGGAGGATTTCTTTATGCATATGGCAGATGCGCTGGTCACACCGGCAATCGCAGGAACAATGTATGTCTGCTCCGCAGCGGCAGCGGCATATTCCATCAAAAAAGTCAAAGAAGAAAACGCGCCCGAAAAGATCCCTGTCATGGGCGTAATGGGGGCCTTTGTCTTCGCAACCCAGATGATCAATTTCACGATCCCGGGTACAGGCTCGAGCGGGCATCTCTGCGGAGGCATGATGCTTTCCGCCCTGCTTGGCCCCTACGCAGGCTTTCTGACCATGATCGGCGTCCTGCTGATCCAATGCCTGCTGTTTGCGGACGGAGGGCTGCTGGCTCTCGGCTGCAACATATGGAACATGGCGTTTTACGGGTGCTTTGTCGGCGCCCTGCTGATCTGGAAGCCGATCCTGGCCGGCGGCTTTTCAAAGAAAAAAATCATTGCGGCCTCGATCCTGGGCTGCGTCCTGACCCTGCAGCTCGGTGCATTCAGCGTTAGTCTTGAGACGCTTGCCTCCGGGATCACGGCGCTTCCCTTCGCTGTTTTTGTCGGCACAATGCAGCCGATTCATCTGGCAATCGGCTTCGTTGAGGGCCTGATCACTGCTGCCGTACTCTGCTTTGTCCATGACGCAAGGCCTGAGCTTCTGTACGGCTATAAGGAGTCCCTTTCTGCAAATGCTTCCGGCGCAGCAGGCCGCTTTGACCTGAAGACTACCGTGGCCATTCTGGCGGTCTGCACTGCCCTGATCGGCGGCGGCCTTTCTCTTGCGGCC
Organism: Lachnospiraceae bacterium; assembly: GCA_017460845.1. GTDB lineage: Bacteria > Bacillota > Clostridia > Lachnospirales > Lachnospiraceae > Avilachnospira. Next base: position 76 of record JAFUAE010000080.1, on the reverse strand, counting down.
TCCTCCTATCCGGACGGTCTGGAGTGGTCTATGGAAAAGGTTGCAGGCACCGCAGAGCTCGAAGCGGAAGGAGGAG
>JAFUAE010000079.1 GCA_017460845.1 Lachnospiraceae bacterium | reverse complement strand
CGCGGCAGGGACAATGCTGCCGGAACAGTTTGGTGCCTTTATCGATGAGCTGTTTGAGCATGTACCGGAATTAAAGGATGTCACGCTTGGCATTGCCTGCACCGATGAACTGGCGATGGCGGATGCCTGCGCGATCGCGGCGGTGATACACGGCGCCGGTGAGGTCAAGGCGGCGGCTTACCCTGTCAATATGATCTCTCTGGCAAATGTCGTAAAGGTCCTGCGCAGCAAGGAGGATGTCTGCAATGCATACTGCGCTACCGGCATGACGGAGATGAAGCGCATTACAGACCAGATCCGCTGGATGTGCGAGACCGGCCGCAGCAAGAACAGTCCCTTCGACGACGGGGTCCGCGACGATGTGGAGGAATTCACACTGACTGTGCATGATGATATGGCGGCAGTTATGAAGGAAGCTGCGAAAATGGGCTACGATCTGTCCGAAGAAGACGGAAGCAAGGTTTACGAAGCATTTCTGAACATTGCCAATAAGAAGGGCAGTGTCGGCAGAAGAGAGCTCGATACCATTATCGCTTCTACAGCAATGCAGGTTCCGGATACATTTGTATTGGAGAGCTTTGTTATTAATTCCGGAAATATCCTGACAGCGACTGCCCACCTGAAAATGAAGAAGAACGAGCAGGCGCTCGAAAGCGTAGCGCTGGGAGACGGACCGATCGATGCCGCTTTTCTGGCAATCGAAAAGATCACCGGCAGACACTATGAGCTGGATGACTTCCAGATCCAGACGGTGACGGAAGGACGGGACGCGATGGGCGAGGCAATTGTTAAAATACGCCACGAAGGCAAGATCTATTCCGGACGGGGCATTTCGACGGATATTATCGGTTCCAGTATCCGCGCCTATATCAATGCGCTGAACAAGATCGTCTATGAGGAGCAGGAGTAAACGGCTATGAAGTTATCATTTTCTACAAGAGGCTGGACGGATATCAGCTGGGAGGAGCTGCGTAAAATTGCAGTAGATATGCATTTCAACGGCATTGAAGTCTATAACCTCCATCAGACGCCGGAACTGATCTCCAAAGGAGGTCCCTTCCATAAATATAATACGCAGGCTACAGCGAGGGCTTTGAAGGAAAGCAGGCTGGAGATCCCCGTCTTCGATACCTCGATCGATTTAAGCTGTGAAAACGGCGGAATCGGAAATTCCGCACCGAATGCGGAGAACCGAGAGGGATACATCGCACTGCTGAAGGAATTGATGGATGCTGCAAAAAATATGGCAGTACCTTATATCAGCGTGAAGGCGGAGTATGAAGATGAGCAGATGGTCAGAAATAATCTGGATGAGCTGCTTCCGTATGCGGAGCAGTGCGGCCTGTCTGTCCTGATCAAGACCTCCGGCATTTATGCGGATACGGCCCGCCTCAGAAATCTGATGGATGATTACGCCCGGGACGAGCTGGCCGTGCTTTGGGACCTGCATCATCCGTACAGGGACCAGGGAGAGACCCCGGCCGAGACGATCCGCAATCTGGGTGCTTATGTGCGCCATGTGCATATGCGCGACTCCGATGATAAAGATACCTACAATCTGATCGGAGAAGGCACCATGCCGATCGATGAATTTATGAGGGCACTCAGCTCCATCGATTATGACGGTTACATTTCACTTGAATGGAAAAAGAGCTGGATGGAGGATCTGACCGATCTTGAGATCATCTTCCCTTATTTCGTCAATTATATGAACCGCTATGAAGATACCCGCGGAAAGAAGCGCACCCGCTATCTCAATCACGACGGCAGCGGACAGTACGTCTGGAAAAAGGACGAACTGATCAACCTGACCTTCCCGCAGGTGCTGGACCGCCTTGTTGAAGAGTTCCCGAATCAGTACTGCTTCAAATATACGACGCTGGATTATACCAGGACCTATGAGGAGTTCCGCGAGGATGTGGACACCTTCGCAAGAGCGCTGGTTTCCTTGGGCGTCAAGGCAGGAAGCAAGGTGGCGATCTGGGCGACCAACGTGCCGGCCTGGTATATCACCTTCTGGGCTGCAACCAAGATCGGTGCGATCCTTGTTACCGTGAATACCGCTTATAAGATCCATGAGGCGGAATACCTGCTGAGGCAGTCGGATACCCATACCCTGGTCATGATCGAGAGCGCGCTGGATTCCAATTATAAGGACATTATCAATGAGCTTTGTCCGGAAATCGCGAAGAACCAGCCCGGCAAGCCGCTGCACTGCAAGCGCCTGCCGTTCCTGCGCAATGTCATCACCTCGGGCTTCCGCATGCCGGGATGCCTGACGCTGGAAGAGGCAATGAAGCGCGCGGAATCCGTTCCGGTCGAGGAAATCTACAGAATGGCAGCAAAGGTCCGTCCGGACGACGTCTGCAATATGCAGTACACCTCCGGAACGACAGGATTTCCGAAGGGTGTTATGCTGACGCACTATAATGTCGTCAATAACGGCAAGTGTATCGGAGACCGCATGGGGCTTTCCACGGCGGACCGCATGATGATCCAGGTCCCGATGTTCCACTGCTTCGGAATGGTGCTTTCCATGACCTCCTCCATGACCCACGGCACGACGATGTGCCCGATGCCGTATTTTTCAGCCAAAACCTCGCTGGCCTGCATCCGTCAGGAGAGGATCACCTGCTTTAACGGTGTTCCGACAATGTTTATCGCCATGTTCAATCATGAGGATTACAGAAAGACGGACTTCTCGCATATGAGAACCGGGATCATGGCAGGAGCCGGCTGCCCGCCGGAGCTGATGAGGCGTGCTGCTCAGCCGGACGAAATGAATATGACGGGCATTGTCAGTGTCTACGGCCAGACCGAGTCCTCACCGGGCAGCACAATGTCAGCCTGGACGGATTCTCTTGAGCTTCGTACCGAGACCGTCGGATATGATTTCCCGCATGTGCAGTGCAAGGTCATCGATCCGGAAACGGGAGAGGAAGTGCCGGACGGCGTCAACGGAGAGTTCTGCTCCAAGGGCTATAACACCATGAAGGGTTACTATAAGATGCCTGAAGAGACCAGAAATACGGTGGATAAGGACGGCTGGCTTCACAGCGGGGATCTTGCCTGCAGGGATAAGGACGGCAATTACCGCATTACGGGCCGTCTGAAGGATATGATCATCCGCGGCGGCGAGAATATTTACCCGAAGGAAATCGAGGAGTTCCTTCTGACCCATCCGAAGGTATCCGATGCGGCCGTGATCGGCGTACCGGACAAGCGTTACGGAGAAGAAGCCATGGCCTGCATTATCCTGAAGGACGGAGAAGAAATGACGGAGCAGGAAATGCGTGAGTTTACCGTAGCAAGGCTTGCACGTCACAAGGTGCCGAAGTATATTAAGTTTACGGATGCATTCCCGATGAATGCCGCGGGCAAGATCCTGAAGTATAAAATGAGGGAAGCAGCCTGCGAGGAGCTCGGGATCGAGAAGAAGTGATCCGGCATAACAGCTGATAAACAGAAGCAAAAAGGAAAAAAAGATGAGTAAAAACTTCATGACAGTTGACGGCAATGGAGCTGCAGCTCATGTTGCCTATGAGTTTACGGAAATCGCGGCGATCTATCCGATCACGCCTTCATCACCGATGGCGGGGAGTACCGATAAGTGGAGCGCCGGGGGCCGCAAAAATATGTTCGGACAGAGAGTCAGGCTGATCGAAATGCAGTCCGAAGCAGGTGCAATCGGTGCAGTGCACGGAGCGCTGCAGGCCGGAGCGCTTGCTTCCAGCTATACCTCGAGCCAGGGGCTGATGCTGATGATCCCGGTCCTTTACAGGATCGCAGGCGAACGCCTTCCGGCCGTGCTGCATGTGGCTTCCCGTACAGTAGGCACACATGCCTTAAGTATTTTCGGTGACCATTCGGATGTTATGGCCTGCCGTCAGACGGGCTTTGCGCAGCTGAGCTCCGGAAGCGTGCAGGAGGCGGCTGATCTTGCGGCTGTTGCGCACTTGAACGCGGTGAAGGGAAGCATTCCATTTATGCATTTCTTCGATGGCTTCAGGACCTCCCATGAACTGAGCAGGATCGATATGCCTGATGTGAAAAAGCTTTCCGCGCTGATGGATCAGGATGCGCTCGACAGATTCCGTGCCCATGCGCTCAATCCGGAGCATCCGGAGCTCAGAGCGACCGTACAGAACGGTGACGTCTATTTCCAGGTCCGTGAGGCGAATAACCCGTTCTACCAGGCTCTGCCGGATATTGTACAGGGATATATGGATGAAGTCGGCAGGATCACCGGCCGCAGCTATCATCTGTTTGATTATTACGGAGCTCCTGACGCAACGGATGTTGTGATCGCCATGGGTTCCGTTTCCGGAGCAGCACAGGAAGCAGTGGATTATCTGAACAGAAAGGCAGCAGCAGGGGAAGAGCCTGAGGGACTGCATTTAAAGGGCAGAAAATTCGGCTTCCTTCAGGTACATCTGTACCGCCCGTTCTCGGTCAGGCACTTTATAGAAAGTCTTCCGGAAACCGTAAGGCGGATCGCTGTTCTGGACCGCTGCAAGGAGATGGGAAGTATCGGGGAGCCGCTGTATCTCGATGTTGCGGCAGCTGCATCCGAGCTGGAAAGGACCCGCGGCCTGAAGGACAGCATTCTTGTAATTGGCGGCCGCTATGGCCTCAGCTCCAAGGATACGGATCCGGCACAGATCGCTGCGGCATTTGAGAACCTTGCGGCAGAAGAACCTGTACGCGGGTTTACGGTCGGTATCGAGGATGATGTGACGCACCTGTCCCTTCCGGTCCCGAAGCTTGCGGGCATCGGCGATGCGGATCCGGCAGCCGACATTTACAGCTGCAAGTTCTGGGGACTCGGCGGTGACGGTACCGTCGGAGCCAACCACAATACGATCCAGATCCTCGGAGAATGCGCGGATATGTATGCACAGGCATATTTCGAGTATGACGCAAAGAAATCCTTCGGCGTTACGAAGTCTCATCTGCGTCTTTCGAAGAATCCGATCCGCAGCTCCTACTATGTAAAATCCGCGGATTTTGCGGCCTGCCATAACCAGAGCTATATCAGCCAGTATGACATCGTTGAAGAACTCAAGCAGGGAGGCAGCTTCCTTCTGAACTGTACCTGGGGTTCTGATGCGGCAGCTCTGGAGGCGCATCTTCCGGGGCGTGTGAAACGGCTTCTCAAAGAAAAAGAGATCCGATTCTATGTGATCAATGCGACTGCAATTGCCGAAAAGCTCGGCCTCGGCAGTCATACCAATACTGTCCTGCAGGCTGCGTTTTTCAAGGTTTCCGGCCTCATGCCGCTCGAAGAAGCGCTTGACCATATGAAGGAAGCGGCCCGCCGCAGCTATTTCGCAAAGGGCGATGCTGTTGTTTCGCAGAATGTTGCGGCAATCGACGCCGGCGCGGAAGAGGTGTACGAGGTCAGCATTCCGGACAGCTGGGCTGACTGTGCCAATGATGATGCGGCTTTAGATCCGTCTCTTCCGGATGTTGTCAGAAATATCCTGATCCCGATCAACCGTCAGAAGGGTGACGAGCTTCCGGTCAGCGCGTTCCGCGGACGGGAAGACGGCGTGATCGATATGGGACTTACAGCCTACGAAAAGAGAGGCATTGCGGTGAATATCCCCAGCTGGGACGGATCACAGTGCATTCAGTGCAACCGCTGCTCCTTTGTATGTCCGCATGCTGCGATCCGCCCGTATCTTCTGGATGAGCAGGAGGCGGCCAATGCGCCGGAGGGCTTCGTCAGTGTTCCGCTTAAGGGCGTGAAAGGAGACGCTGCCGGGAAGTATGCGTTTACAATGCAGATTTCGGCCTATGACTGCACGGGCTGCGGCAGCTGTGCAAATGTCTGCCCGGTCGGCGAAAAGGCACTGAAAATGGTGCCCTGTGTCCTGGATGAACAGCAGAAGGTGCAGTGGAATTACGGACTTTCGCTGAGTGAGAAGGAACCGGTCTTTGATGTCAGTACAGTAAAGGGTTCCCAGTTCCGCCAGCCTCTGGTAGAGTTTTCGGCAGCCTGTGCCGGCTGTGCGGAAACCTCCTATGCAAAGCTGCTGACCCAGCTTTTCGGAGACCGTGTTTACTGGGCAAACGGAACCGGATGCTCCCAGGCGTGGGGCTCACCGATGCCGGGTATTCCGTATACGACAAATAAGAGAGGCTTCGGACCGGCCTGGACCAACAGCCTGTTTGAAAATAACGCCGAGCTCGAGCTCGGACTGTATCTGGCTGTACAGCAGCAGCGTGAAGCGCAGAAGCTGCGTGTGGAAGAGCTGGCAGCAGGCCTTGAAGCTGATGGCGGCAGGGCGGAACTGCTTGATGCCTGCAGGAGCTGGCTTGAGAGCTACGACAGCTTCGAGGATTCCAGAAAGGCATCCGATGAACTGATCGGAGCACTGGAGAAAGACGGTTCAGAAGCAGCTGCAGAGATCCTGAAATATCGGGATCAGCTCGCTAAAAAGACCTTCTGGATGTTCGGCGGTGACGGCTGGGCTTATGATATCGGTTTCGGCGGTCTGGATCATGTCATTGCGCAGGGCGAGAATATCAATGTATTTGTCATTGATACCGAGGTATATTCCAATACCGGCGGCCAGAGCTCCAAGGCCACCCCGATCGGCGCAGTCGCACAGTTTGCTTCCTCCGGCAAGAAGAGCCGTAAAAAAGACCTTGGCGCGATCATGATGACTTATGGAAATGTTTATGTCGCCCAGGTAGCGATGGGTGCCGATATGAATCAGCTCGTGCGTGTCCTTAAGGAGGCGGAGAGCTATGACGGTCCTTCTGTCGTAATTGCATACTGCCCGTGCGTATCTCACGGCATTAAGGGCGGCATGGCGAAGGTGCAGGATGAAATGAAACGTGCGGTATCAAGCGGATACTGGAATCTGTATCATTATGATCCTCGCTGCGAACATCCGATGCATGTGGATTCGGCAGAACCGAGCATGGAATTTACGGAGTTCCTGGACGGGGAGAGCAGATATGCTTCCCTTCGCAAGACCTTCCCGGAAAATGCGGAGCGCTTCTTTGGCATTGCAAGGGAAGATGCTGCAAAACGTTATCAGAAATATAAGAAAATGGAAGGCTGATCCCGGGGAGCCGGAAACGGGCGGCAGGAACATAAATCTTCATAATAAACTTCATGCGATAAATCGCATAAACAGGAATATGAGCTGAGCGCTGTTCCGCACTGCGTGCTCCCACAGCACTCACAAGTATTCGGAAATCGTCCCGCTCCTTATAGTCGCGTACCTTTTTCCTCATACTTGTTGCCTCATCAAGTGTCCGATTTACTGTGCGTACTTCGTACGCCCGTAAATCTTCCACTTTCTGAGAACTCATATAGTATAAAACAGCTGCGGCACCGGAAAAGGTGCTGCGGCTGTTTTTCTGTGTGATCCTGTTTGGCCGGGCCGTAAAGTGCCGGACCGGAATCTGATACGCAATGCGTTAATTTCTTTCGGACGGCGGCACCGTCCTCTCTCTGTTCAGGAACCGATTCTGGTGTAGTTTATGAGGCTGAAAATGCTGCAGTCAATGTATGTGCTGATGAGATCGAGTACATACAGGGTAACGTTTTTGTTACTGCGCAGCCTTTCCAGTGTTCCCCATGAAATGATGCCGCAGCGTACAAGCCGGTAGGGCTCAATGTTTTTTTCCTGCAGAACGCTGAATAATTTCTCGTAGGTTATCATTGTGATAGCGATCCTGCTCGAAGATATCCTCTGGACGGCAGTTGAGAGTGTTGCAGAGTCTGGCCAGAGTTTTCGTCTCGATCCCGTTGGGAATGCGGCGGTCCGGATCATAGGAACTGTTCCGCCGCAGGACATGCAGCAGTCCGGAAGAAATGCGCGCTTTGCGTATCAGAGAGTACTGAGACAGATCACGGGCTCTCAGTGTTCGAAAGAATTTTTGATAGGATATCATATCTCTCGAATCCCTCCTATATGTGAATAATTCGATTATAACCTATTTTGGTGAAAAAAGAGCCAAAAACTTATTGAATAAACGTATAATTTTAGTATATAATATAACAATAGTTGAACATTTTCGGGTTTAATCGAATTTTAAATAAGGATAAATTGCACCAAATCAGTGCTGAAAGGAGAAAAAAAGAGGCGGTTATGCGCTATCTTGACAGAAAACTCATCCTTGCTTCGGCATCGCCGCGACGCAGGGAGCTGATGGAAAAACTCGGCGTTGCGTTTGAAGTGGAAACCTCTGCATCAGAGGAATGCGTTCCGGAAGATCTTTCGGTTTTTCAGACGGCGGAATACCTGTCCGGCGTGAAGGCGGAGGATGTATTCTTAAGACATAAGGGAGAAAGTATTACCGTGATCGGATCGGATACGGTCGTGATACTGGAAGGTGAAATTTTCGGCAAGCCGAAGGACAGGGAGGATGCATACCGGATGCTGAAGCGTTTAAGCGGCCGCAGCCACATTGTGAGCACGGGCGTCACGATCCTTTCAGGCACGCCGGGGCAGGAGCCTGTCAGCCGGATAAGCTTTACCTCCGAAGCAAAAGTAAAGTTTTATGATCTCACGGAAGAGGAGATCCGGGAATATCTGACAAACGATGAATATGCGGACAAAGCCGGAGCATACGGGATACAGGGGCTCGGCGCCCTGTTTGTGGAACGTGTGGAAGGCGATTATTATACGGTTGTTGGCTTTCCGCTTGCAGCGGCAGCCAGGCTGCTGAAACGGGAAATTCAGGAAAACGGAGGACAGTCATGATCAGAAGAGATTTATATCTGAAAAAGCTCGAGATGTATGCCGACAGGGATGTGGTCAAGATCATTTCCGGCGTAAGACGCGGAGGAAAAACTACCCTGATCAGGCAGTTTATGGAGGAACTCCGGGAAAACGGGGTTCCGGAGGAACTGATCTTTTATGTCAATTTCGAGAGCGTGATCTATACCTATTTCCACAAACAGGAAGAGCTGAGAGATATGGTCAATGCTTATATCGAAAGCACAGGGGGCAGACACTGCTACATTTTCCTGGATGAGGTGCAGTGCGTCAGCGGCTGGTCCCAGGTTGCGGCGGAGCTGATGAATCTTTTTGACTGCGATTTATATGTTTCTTCCTCCAACAGCTGCCTGTTTGACGAAGACTTTGCAAAAGCGCTGAATTACCGCTATGTCAAAATCGATGTTTACCCGCTGACCTTTGCGGAATACCTTGATATGACCGCGCATGAACCCGGACATTATGCTTCGGAGGAGATTCCGGCGCTCAGCAGGACCGAACTGTTCAACGACTATCTGAAAAGGGGCTGCCTGCCGGGCGTATACGGGATCGGGGCTGCCGGGGATCCCTCGGACTATCTGAGAAATGTATATAATACGATCCTTCTGAAGGATGTTGTACAGTGCAATAAGCTGCGTGACATTTCCCATCTGGATAAGATCCTGGAGTACCTTCTCAGCCATGTGGGAGAGACCTTCTCCCCGAAGGGGATCAAGGATTTCGTCAAGAAGGCCGGCGTCACGATCTCGGTGGATACGGTGTATTCTTTCCTGGAGGCGCTGGAGAGAGCATTCCTTATTTATAAGGTGCCGCGCTACGACATTAAAGCGGACAGAGAACTGGAAACCCAGGAGAAATACTATATCTGTGACATGGGCATGAGAAATGCAGTCATGGGGGATGAGGGAGCTCCCTACGGGGCGCTTCTTGAAAGCGCACTGTGCCTGGAGCTGCTTACCAGGGGCTTCCGCTTATATGTCGGCAAGCTGAATCAGGCCCAGATCGACTTTATGGCAGTCAAGGGAGAGGACAGGACCTATCTGAACTGCTGCGCGACAGTTGAGGCGGATGATATTCTCAGGATGAAATTCAACCCGCTGGTAAGGATCAGGGATAACTACTTTAAAATGGTCCTCAGCACGGATGAAGAAACGAAATATAACAAGGGCGGCATCGTCAATTATCCGATCGCCGAATTTATGGCTCAGGGCTGATGAAAACGGAGATTTACGGAACACTGGGACCTGCCTGCAGCGATCCCGGGATCCTCGCACAAATGCTGCGGGAAGGAATGACGGGAATCCGGCTCAACCTGTCCCACACAACACTGCGGGATGCAGGCAGTATGCTGGAAATGCTGGATGCGGCTTCCGATCTGACCGGCATACGGCCGAAGCTGCTGATCGATCTCCAGGGACCGGAGCTGAGGATCGGACGGCTGGACCAGGACCTTGCGCTGAAAACAGGCGAAGAATGCACGCTTGGGGAAGGCGGGATCCCTGTGCCGCGTATCCTTTCCGGATATCTGACACCGGGAAGAGAACTGCTGCTGGATGACGGGAAGATCCTGCTGAAGGTCCTGCAGCAGGAGGAAAGGCTCGTAAGGACTGAGGTTCTCCGGGGCGGGATCCTGAAAAGCAGGAAAAGCATTGCGGTAAAGGACCTTGCGATCCGCACGCCGGCTGTCACGGCGGAAGACAGGGAAAACCTGAAGACTGCGGCGGCGGCAGGTGTTTACGGAGTCATGCAGCCTTTTGTCAGAAGCAGCAGAGACCTTGCGGAGCTGAAGGAAGCGATGCGCGCCGCAGGCGCCGGCCATCTCAGGATCTTCGCAAAGATAGAGAACCGGGAGGGAATGGAGCTTGTCGATTCTTTCCTGGACGATGCGGATGAGATCATTATTGCGAGGGGAGACCTGGGCAATGCCATGCCGCTCTGGGAGCTTCCGGCAGCACAGAAAAGAATCGCGGCGGCATGCCGGAAACGGAATAAGCCGTTTATGGTGGTCACACAGATGCTCTCGTCCATGGAGCACGCCGCTGTTCCGACCAGGGCGGAGGTCAGCGATATATTCAATGCGGTACTGGACGGTGCAGCTTCCGTAATGGTGACCGGAGAGACTGCCGCGGGAGAATACCCGGCGGAGGTGATCCGCTATCTGGCCAATACAGTCAGGGAAGCCGAGAAATACAGGGAAAGCATTTGCTGAAATGAGAATACCGAAATAAAAAAGAGCCGGACGAAAGTCCGGCTCGGCTTATATATGAAGCTTCATGACAGCTACGCTGCCACTGCGCATACATGAAAGTAGTGCATCCCCTTCGCCCTTTGGGCTCGGCAGCTAAAGCATCCATCTCATGACGGATCGCTTCGCTCTCCTATGAGATTGGATCGCTGACTTTCATAGTAACTGTCTGAGGGGTATGGCCTGAGGCCTCCCGTGCTTATACCTCCGGCTCAATAATACCGTAGGTGTTGTTCTTTCTTTTATAGACGACGCAGGTTTCGTTGGTATCCGCATCCTTGAATACGAAGAAGCTGTGTCCGAGAAGCTCCATCTGCAGGCAGGCCTCCTCTGCGGTCATCGGCTTAAAGTCAAATCTTTTAACCTTTTCAATGCGGATCTCATTTTCATCATCTGCTGTCTCATCACTCTCAATGAACAGCTCGGAGAAAGACGATGCGCTCTGGTTTTTGTCGATCAGTTTGGTGCGGTGGCGCTTGATCTGGCGCTCGAGAACCTCTTCGACGAGATCGATGGAAACATAGAGATCATTGGAGGTTTCCTCGGCACGGATCAGGGAGTTTTTGATCGGAATGGATACTTCGATCGTATAGTCATCTTTCTGGTTGGATAGGGTAACATGTGCAGTGGTGTCCTCCACAAAGAACTTGGAGAGCTTTCCGATCTTCTTTTCGACGTGATCCTTGGTCCGCTCACTGACATTCATGTTTCTTCCTTTGATGCTAAACTTCATAAATAACACTTCCTTCCTTAAAGGTGATATACCGCCGGCTTCCTCAGAAACATCCCGGAAACCGGAAGCGATGGATGAATCAGTTTCATCTGCCCTTAGTATAGCACAGTTGCAGTCCGATTTTGACAATAATTCATAAAAATAATCTAAAAATTTATGAATCTCACAGTAAAATGCACAAAGGATAAAAGGATTCATTGATACCGAAAAATATCGATAGTATAATGAGAAACAACTGTCGGAACTGTTGAAGAAGCGGCTTGGCCGGGAGGCTTGAAATGGAACGGAGAGATAAAATCAATTATTATCTGGACCTGGCGGATGTGGTATCCCAGAGGGGGACCTGTCTCAGGAAAAGATACGGTGCCGTGATCGTAAAAAATGATGAAGTGATCTCCACAGGATATGTGGGTTCGCCGAGAGGCAGAAAAAACTGTTCGGATCTGGGCTACTGCATCCGGCAGAAGATGCATATACCGAGAGGGGAACGCTACGAGCTGTGCAGAAGCGTGCATGCCGAGGCCAATGCGATCATCAGCGCCTCAAGGGACCAGATGATCCACAGTACGCTGTACCTTTCGGGACGTGAGATGGATACGGGCGAATATGTCAAAAACGCCAACTGCTGTTCCATGTGCAAAAGAATGATTATTAATGCCGGGATCGACCGGGTGATCGTCAGGGATTCGGATGATGAATATCGTGTGATCGAGGTCAGCAGCTGGATCGATGATGACGATTCCCTGAGCGGGACGTTCGGATATTAAACGGAATCCAGCGTGAATTGCATTGCGCATGGTCTCGGCAGTCTGACGATTCGTCCGATGCTCCGGGAATCTTCCGCGGCCGTTTCAGACCCGGATGGTCT
>JAFUAE010000078.1 GCA_017460845.1 Lachnospiraceae bacterium | reverse complement strand
CGGTAAAGCCGGCTGCCCCGGATTCTTTTCCATCCAGCTTATCCCGGATTTCCCGGAAAACATCTTCACCGCCCTTCCCTTCAGCGACCAGGGCTTCATTATTTGCTTCCTGAACGGCGGCAATGCCAAAATCATAATCAAACAGCAGGGGAGCTTCTCCCGTATGCCCGGTGACGGTGATCCTGTACACACATTCCACTGTTTCTCCGGGCTGAACCGTACGCGGGTCCGAATAAAGATCAGCTGCACCATCTTTCAGGATGCCGGTATTTCTTCCGTCGGATACCGTAATCAGGTCTCCGGGGCTGAAATTATCCGCTTTCACATGCAGATACGGGACTGCTATGCCAGGTACCGTTCCCGTATATACAGTCCGGAAACGCACATCAAAAGCGTCCCCGTCCCTGTACGGCATCAGATGATCGTCCATTTCACTGTAGTCAGCCTCGATTTTTGCATTTTCCGCCGCAAATCCGATTTCCGCTGTCTTCAGTTCATGTGTGGCATCGATTTCCGCGGCATAATAGGCCGCCGCATGCGCGGTACCCAGTATGGCCGCAAATACTGCAGCCAGAAGCGGAAATCCGCATCTTATCTTTTTTGCTTTTCTGCTATGCTTATCCATTCTCCGCTTCCCTCCTCCCTGTTTCTGTGCTGGATCGCAAAAGTACTTATATCCAGCTTGGCGCTGACTCCCATAAAATCATTTCCGCTTTTTTCACTGAGTTTGAGCCTGTAATCAAAGTCATGGGAGAGAACGCCCTCCCCGTTTGCCTCATCCTGCTGTGCCCTGCCTCCAAGCACGATATCCTTATCACAGCTGTAGACAAGCTTCCGGAATGCCGCGCCCTGTCCGACAGCACCTGCGTCAAGACGTTCTCCGCTTTCGGTATAATAGGCTTTCTCATATCCTTCGATTTCCGCTCCCTCTGCATCCGTCAGAAGAAAACGGGAACCCTCTAATGTCATGTCCCGGTCCGCTGTTACTGTCAGAACAGGCCTGATATCAACAGAAATGTCTCCCGTATTGACAACGGTAAATCTGACCGTCCTGCTGTCTCCCGGCATATACAGTCCGTCCTCCGCGGCTGACTCCTCTGCATCATAGGCAATACCGACATCCAAAGCGGAAACCTGTGTTCCGATATCCTCCAGATCCGTCCAGAAGGCAGAAGCCGATGCTGCCGTTGCCAGAACAGCCAGACCTGCCGCTGCGGCGAATCCGAAGACGATTTTCTTTAATTCCATAATCTCACCATCCTGCCTTCAATATGATCCGGGTCCAGCCTGAAGGGATCCTCGATCGGATTAGCATCTCCTTTTGTAATCAGATAGCTGCTGTTCCCCTCCCGGAGCGCATTTGCATCGACCCCGACCAGACGGTGCGTCACATAGCCCTGAGCTGTCCTGAACAGTATGACATCACCTTCCCGGATCTCATCATAATTACATTGTTTAAACAGCACGATTTCCCCTGTTTTCAGTGCGGGTTCCATAGAGCCGCTTTCCACATAAACAGGCTTATACCCTAGAAAGAACATCAGTTCTCCGGTGATCTTCTCCCGAAATGACATATAGCAGCATACTGCGATCAGGAGCACGCAGGCCAAAGTCACTGCCGCCGTGATCAGTTTTGTGCCGTACCGGACCAGACTGCAGCTCACGGACGGGTGTCTGCTCCGGCTTCCGCTTATCCTGCTCATCTGATCTTCTTCCCGTTTTTATCAACAATGCTGCCGTCAGGCGTTTTTTCATCCTCATACATGGAACCGTAGCTGCGTCCCCCGAGACGGTCATAGATCCAGCGTCCGATCGCAGTATTCAGGAACCAATTCTGTTTATATGTATCTTCAAGTCTTGCAAAGTAATAGTAATCGCACACAGCCATAGAGTTTACAAAGCCCAGCCAACCGCTCTGCATGACTGCCGTTCTTTCATCCAGGTAATACTGTTTACCGTCGCCTTCACAGCGGACCCATCCTGTCTCGATCATGCCCAGGAATCCGTCTGACTGCTCATGCGCATGATACCAGTGATCCTGCTCTGTCCTGATCCAGCAGATCTGCATATATCCGCTGCTGTCAAAGTAAAACCATCCGAATGACTGCCCGGTCGTATCATAGGGATTCCTGATAAGGGCAAAACCATTCTTCAGATAATCACCGCTGCTCAGCTTATATCTCCACGATCCGGCACTGCCGCCGTTCCCCGCTGCTGCGCCTTTGTTTCCCTCTCCGGAAGGATCCCTGACCCAGTTCCCGCTGTCGATACCTGTCCTTAAGGACGGATCCGGTGCGGGATAGGCCTGTTCCTTTCCGCCTCCTCTGTAACCTGCTCCGGAACCTCCTCCCAGATATCCGTGCCCGTTCACGCCGGATGGCTGATAGAGATTGCTGGATATTGTTCGTATGCCGGCAGCATCGGTTCCTTCTGAATATGATCCGCTTCCGCTGCCAGTGCCTCCAGAACCAGTACCGCCAGATCCGCTGCCAGATCCTCCGGAGCTGCTGCCGGAACTGCCGCCTGATCCTCCGGAACTGCTGCCTGAACTGCTTCCGGAGCCGCTGCTCCCGGAGTTCCCGGAGCCGCTGCCGCCCGAGCCATTTGCCATCCCTGTTCCATTGCCGCTTCCTGAGCTTCCGCTATTACCCGAGTTCCCGGAGCCGCTGCCATTTCCGGAAGCTCCTCCGGTATTTGTGCCTGTTCCGTTTCCGCCTGAACCAGATGATCCGCTGCCCGGATTGCCTGAGCCGCCCTGGTTACCGCCGCTGCCGGAACTGCCGCTGCCTGATCCTCCCGAACTGCCGTTCCCGCCTGAATCGTCGCCGTTTCCGCTTCCGGGATCTCCGCTGCCGCCGCTTCCTGAGCTTCCGCTGCCTGCTCCTCCGGAATTGCCGCCGTTTCCTCCCTGATTACCCGAATTTCCCACATTTCCGGTAAAGGTCAGCAAAATGTGAAAATCCGCCTTTTCTCCGGCACTGCTGCTGTCAGCTTCAGCCGGGAGCGTAAGTGTCAGGTCATAAACCGCATCTTCTCCCTTACGGATCGGTCCGCAGATACCGTTCAGGTTCCGTAGCGGTCCCTCATAGACCTGTTCCCCGTTTCTGCCGCTGATCCTCAGCTCCAGCTGGCGGTACAGATGATTCTGCTGCCCGGAGGAACATCTCCATTCCATATAAACCGGGGCGGAAAGACTGCTGCTGACTTTCAGTACTCCATTCTCAGATTCCCCCGGCATAAATGCTGCAGAGGAAAATAACGCGCTGCCCTCAACTTCCCTGACGACTGCGCCGCTGCTGTCTGCTGACGCTTTGATCCTGATTTCTCCTGCCATGGACGAAATCGTCGAAAAGGCGGAAAATATCAGAAAAACAGCGGTCACGAAAAACAGACGCAGCTTTACTGCTCTCACATTCGTTCCCATATTTGATTTTCCCTTCGTTGAAAATTAAGAATTGAAGATTTTAGAATTTCAGAGGATAAAGATCCACGAAAACTGTGTGAGATTATTATAGGTCCGCGCTGCTTTAAGGTCAAAAAAAATAACCATAAACATTCTAAAGAAATTATAAAACAGCCTGCCGGCGCACTGTCCCTCCCGGGGCAGCACCTGAACCGGCAGACTGCTTCCTGCTGCTTTCATATGTTTGTAATGCCAGCGAAATGTGTTTGTGATTCCATCGAAGCTGGCACAAAGTAATCTGTAAATATATCCGTTTACCGCTCAGAGCGGACCATTGTATCCGCTCTGAGCTGATTGTCAGCTGTGTGCAGCGATCCGCCTCGCCTCCGCAATGCTGATACCGTTTGCTGCGGCGATCGCCGCAAGGTCATCATATTCATACTTTTTCCGTTCGGTGCCGTATCCGGATACGGTTTTGACACGCACCGTGCCGTAAGGCGTTTCCTTCTCGCTTATGGCACGCTTCAGCGTATAGCGCTTCATAACATTTTCCCGGATGCCGATCGTAGTCGTATGCCGGAAAATCGTTCTGATCAGGGCTTCCTTCTTTTCCTCCCTGCAAAGAACATGCAGCACATGCCCCGGGCGGTTCTTTTTCATAACCGCTGCCTCCGTCCAGACGTCGACAGCCCCCGCTTCCAGGATACGCTCAAATGCAAACCCGAATTCCTCCGCTGTCATATCATCTATATTTGCAGCAAGCTCCGTTATAACATCTGTTTCTTCATCTGCAGCAGTACCGGCACCTTCGCCAAGGATCGCGCGCACGCAGTTTGCCGCTTCAAAATCCTTTCTGCCCATACCATAGCCGATCCGTTCCATCTTCATTTCCGGCCGGTTTCCGAAGCTGTCCGCAAAATGAGCGATCAGCGCGGCCCCGGTAGGCGTCAGAAGCTCTCCCCTGATACCGCTGTCATAAGAGGGGATCCCTTCCAGCAGACGAGCCGTTGCGGGAGCCGGGACAGGCATAATGCCATGTGCGCAGCGAACAGTTCCGCCCCCCGTATTGACAGAGGATGCCACGATCCTGTCAGGCTTCAGCATTTCCAGCAGATAGCAGACTGCGGTGATATCCGCAACTGCATCCATAGTCCCAACCTCATGGAAATGGATCTCGGAAACAGGCACGCCATGGACAGAGCTTTCCGCTTCCGCGATCAGGTCATATACTGCCAGCACATCCTCGCAGGTCTTTTCGGAAAGCGACAGATGATCCCGGACAATATGACGGATCCCCGCCATACTGCTGTGCGCATGATGATGCGAATGACCTTCATGACCGTCTTCATGGTGATGATGATCATGATCATCATCATGCTCGTGCTCATCCTCATCATGACCGCTGCCGTGATGATGCCCGTGATGGTCATGCTCGTGTTCGTGCTCGTGGTCATGATGTTCGTGCATATGCTCGTCTTCCTCGGTATCACCTACCATCACGCGCATATGTGTTCCCGTAATGCCGCATTTTACGGATTTCTCCGCGTGGAAGCTGACGTCCGGAATACCGAGTCCGTTCAGCTCGTCCAGAATCTTTGCTCTTTCCTCTTCCGGAAACAGCTCCAGCAGGGCTGCGGTCAGCATATCCCCGGCAGCGCCCATTCCAAGGTCCAGATAAAGAATCTTCATTTTTTCACCTCGTGATTGATCATACTTGCCAGATACCCGGCCCCGAAACCATTGTCAATGTTTACGACGGAAACGCCGCTGGCGCATGAGTTCAGCATGGACAAAAGCGCCGAGACGCCTCCGAAGGAAGCGCCGTAACCGACGCTTGTGGGCACGGCAATGACCGGGCAATCCGCAAGCCCCCCGATCACGCTTGCCAGAGCGCCTTCCATGCCTGCGATCGCAATGATGACGCTCGCACTCATGATTTCCTCCGTATGATTCAGCAGCCGGTGCAGACCTGCAACGCCCACATCATACAGCCTGCATACATTATTTCCATATATTTCCGCTGTCAGCGCCGCCTCCTCTGCGACAGGAATGTCGCTCGTTCCGCCGGTCGCGACCACGATCCGTCCGATCCCGTCCGGTTCCGGCATCGGCCCGACGATGCCGATTTTCGGGAGCTTCTCATAACGGAAGCTGATATCCTTTGCAATGACGGCAGCATTCTCCTCTGACAGTCTTGTAATCAGGATGGGATCCGATGAGCGTTCCTGAACAGCCCTGATGATCCCGATGATCTGTTCTGCAGTCTTTCCGGCTCCGTAAACGACCTCTGCAGCACCCTGCCTGATTTTTCTGTGATTGTCGATCTTGGCATATCCAAGCTCTGTGTACGGTTCCTGCTTGATTGCGAGAAGAGCCTCATCTACCGTAACGCTGCCATCCCGTACGCCTTCCAGTAGCCGTCTGATTTCCGTATTCATATATCCAGCCTCCTGCCGCATTTCGGACAGTATTCAAAATCCGAGGCGGCTTCGTATCCGCATGACGGACAAATTTTCTGTGTTCCCTGTGCCGTCCCGCCTGAGCTTCCCCCGCCGCTCTGGAGGACCAGGTCGTCTGCCGTGATTTCCACCTGCCCGCCTGCCTCAATGGTTCGTCCGACCTGCGGATCGAGGGAATAAACACTGCCGCAGCAGCTCGTCCTTACAATATACTGCTTATTCCATTTAAACAGAGGAATGAAAAAGAAACTCAGGTACATGTAGGTCATGAAGACCTCATATCTTCCGTAGGAACCGCATACGCTGCAGATCATCGTCTGATGATAGTCCAGCTGTTTATGCCCCTGGCTGACTCCCATGATAAAAAACATATTTCCTCCCCTGCGGTCTGTTTTCTGCTAATGCTTATGCCTCCAAAAACCGCTTCAGCGCATCAAAAATCTCCTCTTCCTTCGGCGGGCAGCCCCTGATGCAGTTCCGAAAACCGGCTGTACAGTTTCCAACGCCCAGCAGTCCTGTTCTGCCTCTGTAGCCCTGACCGATACCGATTTTGGCACCATCCAGCTTCCGGACAAGCAGATCAAGCAGTCCCTCTTTGCGCAGCCGCTCGAGCGCGGGCAGAAGCGTTCCGTAACACGCGCTGCAGGAATCGATTTCCTCCACCGCATAGGCAATATCCACCAGCTTCCTGGTCTCCGGACTCTGGCCGGATGCTTCCTTTTCCCCGCTCAGCACTCCGTCCTGGGGCTCCTCCTCCGGAATCGTCCCCTCCAGCGTGCGCAGGCTGAGGGTATCCAGATCACAGGAACCGAGCCCGAGCCGGGCCGCCAGTGTAATGTAACTCACTTCCGAAGGCTCATATCCGAGGATCCTGCAGGTATATGCATCCGTAAGGACCGGATCCTCAGCTGCCATGATACAGTTTCTGACCAGAGGATTTCCTCCTTCTTCAAAATCAGGATCTCCGCAGATATGATCGATCACGATAAAATCCTGCCTGATCCCGGCATTCAGGTGTGCAATCGGCTTATGCAGGCCCATCCGGTGAAAGCGGCGTTTCTCGCTGTTCGGTATCACGCCCTTCATGTTCTTCAGGGCACAGGTCACCTTGGTCTGGCAATGTCCTTTGAGTACCGGCACATTGATCAGGAAGTCCAGCTCCCGCGCAAGGCTGCAGATCTGCAGATCCATCCCCGCACAGCTGACCGTGTCGATCCTTTTTTCCTTCTGGAGATCCTTCAGGGCGACCCCGTATCTTTCTGCAAGGCTGAAATAACCGCAGTAGTCAAAGGCCTCCTCGGTGCGGTCTCCGACCCAGGAGCCCTCGAGGATAATGAGCTGTTCCTTTTTCAGGCCGTGCTCCAAAAGATAGGAAAGAATGCCTTCAACGATTTCCGGATGCGTCGTTCCCCCGAACATGGCCGGATTGGGTGTAACAAGATTGGGCTTGATCCCTATCAGAAAGTCCTCCGGAATGCTGTTGTTATCTGCGCCCGGCCCCCGGCCTGTGAGCCCCGCCTTTTTACGGATCTCCCCTATAAGATCCGCTTCCTGAAGCAGCCGGACCGTCATATCCCGATATTCAGTTCCATAGATTCTCAGTATTTCATTCGCTGTCATTTTCAAATCCTCGCAGCCATTATACCATAGACGAAAAAGAACCGTTATGATAAGATTTATATCAAAATCTGATGTCTTATTTGGAAAGGGTAATTTTGTATGTTTGATTTTTTCCGGATCTTTTACCTTGCATTGTATGTCGTCTGCTTTCTCTCAGCGTTTGCAGCTTATTATACTGCCTATTTCAACTACAACCGCGGTGCCGACATGATAACTGTCATACTTTGGGCCGGAGGGGGCGTTATTCTGACGATCCTTGCCATTCTGCTCTACCGTG
>JAFUAE010000077.1 GCA_017460845.1 Lachnospiraceae bacterium | reverse complement strand
GTGGATGTGGTCCGGCATCACCTCCATGGCAAGGATATGGAAACGGTATTCCTCCGCCAGGGAAAGCAGCAGGGCCCTGCACTCCCCGTCCGCGCCTTTGGTCAGGACCTTCCGCCGGTATTTCGTGCACCAGACGAGGTGGTACTGGAGGGAGTAGGCATATCCTCTACCATGCGTTAAATCTTTATTTATCTTGTTATAAACTTCATTATCCATAGATATATGATACCATATGTTTTCTAAGATGTCACCTGCTTATGAATAAAAAAGATCATTCTTAACTTCCTGGTTCTGGGAAGTCAGAATGACCGTAAAAATGGATGAGAAGCTATTGTTTATAGAATGGATGGGATCAAAAAGCCGGCTTACTCACGTCTGAAGTCACGAGAATGCGCCGGCTGGTTTTCAATGCAAATTCTGAGACATTTCAGCATATTTCCGCTTGTATTCCGGCTCATTTCTGATATGCCGAGATCCTTCCGGGTTATATCACAGCACACTCAGGATCTTTCTGAAGTGTCTGTTGGCCTCATATATGACTTTTTCATGATCGATAAAGGTAAATTCTCCGTCCCTGTAGACGACTCTTCCGTCGATCATATTGAGCACGATATCGGAGGACTGTGCCGAGAATACAATATTGGAAAGCGTATTGAAATCAGGCTGCAGATGCGCCTTATTGGTATCGATCACGATCAGGTCGGCCTTCCAGCCCTCGCAGAGCTTTCCGCAGCGTTCCCTGCGCTGTGCCTGCGCGCCCTCATAGGTGGCCATACGGATGATATCAGCCGCGCTTATGGCATTTGCATCCCTGGAAGAGCCGCGGGCAATCATCGCCGCCATATGCATTTCTTCCATCATGTTAAGGTTATTGTTGCTCGATGCCCCGTCTGTGCCGAGCGCCACCTTTAAGCCTTTTTTCAGATACGCACTGACAGGAGCGATACCGCTGCCCAGCTTCAGATTGCTGGAAGGATTGTGTACCGCGACTGCGCCTGCAGCCTTCATGATTTCCACATCCTCGTCCTCCAGCCATACGCAGTGTGCCGCCATTACGGGGCTTCTGAAAATGCCGCAGTCCGAAAAGTACCTGACCGGGGTGCGGCCGTCGTGCCGCTCCTTGCATTCATTGTGCTCGGACTCCGTCTCGGATATATGCACATGCACTGTCATGCCGGTCTCTTCAGCGGCCTCCGCGATCTGCCGGACAAAATTCTCGGTCGTGGTATACTCTGCATGCAGTCCCATGTCCACGCGGATGCGGCTGTCAGCCGCAAGTCCGGTATCACTGAAGCTCCCTGCATCGACCTCCTCCTGAAGCGCGATCGTATCGAGGTAGCCCTTCAGCTCCCTTACCTTTACCTCCGGATCAAAGGATGAAATGCCGTGGCAGAGATTTGCCTTCATGCCGCTTTCATCCAAAGCTCTTGCCATGTCCGAAATATAGAAATACATATCGCTGATCGAAGCGGAGCCCGATGCGATCAGCTCCATTGCGCCGAGCTTGGTGCTCCAGTATACGGCCTCTCCCGTCAGCTTTGCCTCAAACGGAAATATCTTGTCAAAGAGCCACTGCTGCAGCGGAAGCCCGTCTCCGTAGCCGCGCAGGATTGTCATCGGCACATGGCAGTGGACATTGTAAAAAGCCGGCATCATGACCTTTCCGGTGCCGTCGTAAATATCCTCCCCTTCCACCGGTTCCGGGCAGCTGCTGCCGATATAGCTGATCACAGAGCCCTCCGTCCGTACAAACATTCCCTCCTGCACTTCATAATTGCCATCTACGATTTTGATATTTTTGAATAACATTCTTCTGACCCCGCTGTCTTCTGTTTCAAAATAAACTCAATGCCGGTTTTGCTGCTGCGTATATATGAACTGACGCTCATATGTGATAAATCACTTGCTTCTTTATATGCGCTATTCCAGACATCTCTTCAGATACTGTCCGGTATAGCTTTCCGGTACGCGGCAGATCTCCTCGGGCGTTCCCTGGGTCACCACGGTGCCGCCCCCGTCTCCGCCTTCCGGTCCCATATCGATAATGTAATCGGCTGTCTTGATCACATCCAGATTGTGCTCGATCACCACGACGGTATTGCCGTTTTCCCTGAGCCTGAGCAGAATGTTGACGAGCTTGTGCACATCCGCAAAATGCAGGCCTGTGGTAGGCTCATCAAGGATATAGATCGTTTTTCCGGTCCCCCGCCTGCTCAGTTCCGTCGCAAGCTTTACTCTCTGCGCCTCTCCGCCCGACAGCTCCGTGCTCGGCTGGCCGAGCCGGATATAGGAAAGGCCGACATCGTAGAGCGTCCTGATCTTCCGCTCGATGGAAGGCACATTCCGGAAGAATTCAAGCGCCTCCTCCACGGTCATATTCAGTACGTCATAAATATTTTTGCCCTTATATCTGACCTCGAGCGTCTCCCTGTTGTAGCGTTTTCCTCCGCAGACCTCGCAGGGGACGTATACATCCGGCAGGAAATGCATCTCGATCTTGATGATGCCGTCTCCGGAGCAGGATTCACAGCGTCCGCCCTTGACATTGAACGAGAAGCGGCCCTTGGTATACCCGCGCATCTTTGCATCCTGCGTACTGGCAAACAGATCGCGGATCATATCGAATACGCCTGTGTAGGTCGCGTGATTCGATCTCGGCGAGCGTCCGATCGGGGACTGGTCGATACAGATCACCTTGTCCAGCTGCTCCAGGCCGTCGATCCCGTCATGCTTTCCGGGAATCACCTTGGCGCGGTTTAAGGAGCGCGCCGAGGATTTGTAAAGGATCTCGTTGACCAGAGATGACTTGCCGCTGCCGGAGACCCCCGTCACGGCAGTCATAACGCCGGTCGGGATCCTGACATCGATATGCTTTAAATTGTTTTCCTGCGCGCCCCGGATTTTGATCCAGCCGGTCGGCTCTTTGCGGACTGCAGGCACTTCAATTTTTTTCCGTCCGGCGAGATAATCGCCCGTCAGCGATTCCGGACACTGCATGATCTCCTCCGCCGTTCCGACGGCCACCACTCTGCCGCCGTGTTCTCCTGCACCGGGACCGATATCCACGACCAGATCCGCTGCCCGCATCGTGTCCTCGTCATGCTCGACCACGATCACGGAATTTCCGAGATCCCGCAGATTTTTTAGCGTTGCAAGAAGCTTGTCGTTGTCCCTCTGATGCAGTCCGATGGACGGCTCGTCCAGAATATACGCAACGCCCACCAGCCCGGAGCCGATCTGGGTCGCCAGCCTGATGCGCTGGGCCTCTCCGCCGGAAAGTGTGGCGGTCGCACGGGCCAACGTCAGATAGTCAAGCCCGACATTGATCAGAAAACGGATCCTTGCACGGATCTCCTTCAGGATCTCTGCGCCGACTTTCTCCTGATAGGCGCTGAGCTGAATATTTTCCAGATTCCTGCTGAAGGCGGCAATGGATTCCGTGGACACTTCATAGATATTTTTTCCGCCGACCGTCACCGCCAGGGAGGAGCGCTTCAGTCTCTGACCCCGGCACAGGGGACAGGTGTCATGGAGCATGTATTCCTCATACATTTCCTTTGCGTCCTGGGTATAGGCCTCTTTGTAGCGGCGTTTGACATTTTCCAGGAGGCCCTCGAAGGCGACCTCATAGGAAGTGCCGCCGCTGTATTTGCTCTTGTATTTGACCGTGATCTTCCTGCCGCGCGTCCCGTAAAGCAGCATATCCCTGACATGCTCCGGCAGATCCTGAAAGGGCGTATCCAGGCTGAAATGATATTCTTCGGCAAGCGCCTTCAGCATGGCGTGGGTATAGCTTCCTTCCTGCCCGCTCGAGGCCCAGCCGGTCACCTGAAACGCTCCCTGGTTCAGGGAAAGCGAAGGGTCCGGGATCATCAGGTCGAGACTGAACTCCAGCTTATAGCCGAGCCCGAAGCATTCCGGGCAGGCTCCGTAGGGGTTATTGAAGGAAAAGGATCTCGGCTCGATCTCCTCAACGCTGATGCCGCAGTCCGGGCAGGCGAAGTTCTGTGAAAAGGTCAGCATTTCCTGATCGATCACATCCACCAGCAGCAGCCCGTCGGAAAGCTTCAGGACATTTTCCACCGAATCCGTCAGTCTCTGCTCGATCCCTTCCTTTACGATCAGGCGGTCCACGACGATTTCGATGTTATGCTTGAGGTTTTTATCCAGACGGATCTCCTCATTGAGGTCGTACATATTCCCGTCGATGCGCACGCGAACATAGCCCGACCTGCGCGCCTGCTCGAGAAGCTTGGTATGCTCGCCCTTCCTGCCTCTTACGACCGGTGCGAGCAGCTGGATCCTGGATCTCTCCGGCAGCCTCATGATCTGGTCCACCATCTGGTCCACGGACTGGCGCCTGATCTCTCTGCCGCAGTTCGGGCAGTGGGGAATGCCGATCCTTGCATATAAAAGACGGAGATAATCATATATCTCCGTAACTGTACCGACTGTTGACCTCGGGTTGTGGTTTGTGGATTTCTGGTCAATGCTGATTGCGGGAGAAAGCCCCTCTATGCTCTGCACCTTCGGCTTTTCCATCTGTCCCAGAAACTGCCGCGCGTAAGAGCTTAAGGACTCCATGTATCTGCGCTGTCCCTCTGCATAAATCGTATCAAAGGCAAGCGAGGACTTTCCGGAGCCGGAAAGTCCCGTAAATACCACCAGTTCATTGCGCGGAATGTCGAGATCTATATTTTTCAGGTTGTGCTCGCCCGCACCCCTGATCTTAATGTACTGTTTGCTCAATCCCAGCTTCCCTCTCTGCGGCGTCTCCTGTAGATCTCAAATGCCTTCTCCAGGATCTGCCGTTCGTTGTCAAATTTCAGTAAATGTATCGCTTCATGATACTTGTAAAAACCGCTGTCCCGGAAGCACTCCTCCGCCTGCGGCCTAGAATAATAGGATCTCCCCCGCATCAGATACCAGTGGACGTCTTTCTCCACCTTATCCTCGGGAACAATAAAGGAATATGAATTCTTGCCGATATAATCCATGATATCGGCCTCTGCCCCGGATTCCTCGCGCACCTCCCTGAGGGCCGTCTGTTCGTGCGTCTCGCCTTCTTCTACCGTGCCCTTCGGGAGCACCCATCCTTCATATCTGTTTTTGCAGTTTTTATACAGCAATAAAACCTTGCTGCGGTATATTACAACACCGCCGCAGCTGACTGCTTCAATCATCTGTATCGCCTTCTTTTCTCTCCGCGCATCGGAATGCCGAAATTTGGCTTTATTATAACGCAGGGGTATCTCTATATCAAGTTAAGTTCCCCGACCTGACGGAAATTACACCCCGCGGTGCAGATGCCCCCTCGTAAAGGCGCTGTTTCCTTTCGGCACCCTTCCTTCCAGCACTGCAAATGTCTCCGGCCCGCTTTCCGTGCTGAATTCATAACGGACTGAATGCGGCGAGATCTGCCTGATTTCTTTTTCCAGGTCAAAGATCACGGTCGGCACGGAATTATAGATAATGTTATAGCAGAAGCGGCAGTAGTTCCTGACCGGCATCTCCGCGCCTGTACGGTCCTTAAGATACAGGATCTCTCCGTTGTCCGGCATCCTTTTTCTGCATTCGCCCGTCGTTTTGCGGAGGCACTGCGCGGAAACCATCATCGGTGCCCGCCCGTAAACGATAAGCTCCGCCGGGGTCTGCAGGCTTTTGCAAAGCGATGAAAGCTCCCTGACATTTAATTCCAGCGGAAGTGTAATGCCCGCCGGCCCCAGCATTTCCAGCAGGACCTGTTCCGCTTCGCGATTCCAGACATACATGCTGTGATCCGTGACAAAGTTTGTCTGTTCCGTCAGGCCATGCTCCCGGAAATACAGCGCGCCTTCCGCATTCCTGAAAAGCCAGGCATCAAACCCGGCCTGCTTAAGTTCCGTCTGCACGGCGTCAAAAAACACCTCCGCCTCCCGTCTCCAGATATACGGCGTCCTGAGCCCGCACGACACCCCTGCCGAATGCGCCTTTTTTACAATATCCCCATATTTCTGCGGTGAAAAGGAGGCGCTGTCGATCCAGACCAGCTGCACTCTTTTGCTTTCCAGACAGGCATCCAGCTGTTCTTCCGTTTCGACTGCCGCACGATATTCAGCTGTTTCCAAGCAGGCTTTTCTTAAGTTCATCCGCTGCATTTCTCCTAAGTTCATTGAGTATCCTGACCGGTACGAAGCAGGCGTCTTCCATGTACACATCCAGTCTTCTGAGCTCGAAATCCGTATTGCCGAATTTGCTGATCTTTTCCCTGACTTCCGCTTCCGTAACGGGTCTTCCCACCGCCGTCTCCACAGGCTGTTCCGATTCTGTCCGGATGCGGGTCCCGCCGCTTTGCAGTGTGAGGACTGCCGGATATCCCTGCTTCAGTTCAAGCTCCGCCTCCACAGACACCTTCCGGTCATGGTCCAGATAGGTTTCCTTCAGCGCTTCCATGATGCGTTCATTCCGGTTCCTGAAATCCGGCTTTGCCAGCAGCGTCAGCATTTCACGCCCGTTCATCCCGTCCAGGTATCCGGAGGTCGTTCCGGCACGGTCAAAAATATCCGAAAGCATCTCCAGATCCTTTTTCTTCACGCGGTAAGCGCCGGTGCCGTGCACTGAAGCATTTCCGGGACCGTTTCTGCCAATGCTGCCGGCATCCGGGTCTGGCTCCCTGCCGCAAATCATTTGCTCCGCAAGATCCAGGTATTTTCTGTAGACGCTCGTGACGCCCGCCGTATACAGCGGGGATTTCATGCGCCCCTCGATCTTAAAGGAATAGACGCCAGCCTCAGCCATTTCGGCCAGCCGGCCGACGGTATTGAGGTCGCACATGGAAAGCAGGTACTGTTCTTCCTTCCGGTTCCGCCTTCTGCCCTCCCTGTCGTACAGATCAAAGGGCAGCCTGCAGGTTCCCGCGCATTTTCCGCGGTTCCCGGAGCGTTCTCCGATAAAGGAGCTCATGAGGCAGGCGCCGCTGTAGGAATAACAGAGCGCACCGTGGGCAAATACCTCGAGCTCGGCTTTGCTCCTGTCCCGGATCTCCCTGATCTCCGGGAGGGAAAGCTCCCTTGCCAGCACGATCCGCTTCGCGCCCATTTCCACCATGCGCTTTGCCGTACGCCAGCCGGTGACGACCGCCTGTGTGCTGATATGGAGCGGAAGATCCGGAAAGAGTGCCCTGACCCGTCCGAAAACTCCGAAATCCTGTACGATAACGCCGTCCAGGTGCTTTTCCACATAGGGGAGCAGGTAGGTTTCCAGGCCTGCCAGTTCCTTTTCCTTCAGCAGCGTATTGAGGGTCATGTAGACCTTGACGCCGCGCAGATGGCAGAAATCAAGCGCACGCAGAAGCATATCCTGCTGCTCGGGCTCCGGGGCCTCCTGCCTTTTCCGGGCAGATCCGGAGGCTTCCGCCTTCCCGGCCCCTGCGGAGCTTTCCGCATAAGCGCGTGCAGAAAAAAACGGGCCGCCCATATAAATGGCGTCGGCCCCTGCATTTGCAGCCGCTCTCGCGGAATCAAAGGATCCCGCAGGAGAAAGCAGCTCCGTATGGACGGACTTTGTTTCCGTCATCTGTCCCGATGCACCGCCGTTCATGCGTTCCCGGAAGGCTGGGTGCCTGCTTTCAGCTCTTCGTAGCGGTTTTTCCACTCCTCGGCGCGTTTTTCCAGCACATCCTGCTGCTTCAGTGCATTTTCCAGCTTCAGCTTCATGCTGACGAGATCATGCCTTGCCGTATAAAGCTCCTTTTCTCTGGCCTCGACCTCCGCCTTCAGCTCTGCAGCCTCATCGTGCGCCTTAAAGTATTCGTCGGCCAGATTGATATTCATCAGCAGTTCTTTATATTCATGATCCAGATTTTTATATCCGGGCGTATTGCGTACCTCAAGGATCTTGCGGTTCATCAGTGCCGCAACTCTCTGCAGGTGCTCCGGATCCGCCCCGGCCAGGCTGTACACCTTTCCGGCAATCAGTACATCCGTGGTGACTGTACGATTCTGATTATTTGCTGCTGTCATAAAACAGTTCTCCTTTTCCTTCCCGTCCTTTTGTTCATACCTTCAGCTTCTGCTGTCCCAGAAACTCAATGCCCAGATGGGCATAGGCATCCTCGGTGGCGACCCTGCCCTTCGGCGTTCTCTGGATCAGTCCGTTCATCAGCAGATACGGCTCTATCACATCAGCCAGGGTGCCTGCATCCTCACTGAGCGCCGCTGCTATTGTATCAAGGCCGACCGGCCCTCCGCGGAATTTTTCAATAATCGTCAGCAGGTACTCCCTGTCATTCTGGTCAAGCCCGAGCCTGTCCACATTCAGGATATCCAGTGCATAATCCGCGGCTTCCTTTGTAATATTCCCGTCGAAGCGCACAAGTGCATAGTCGCGGACCCTTTTGAGCAGGCGGTTGGCAAGTCTCGGCGTGCCGCGGCTCCTTTTTGCGATCTGCATCGCGCCGTCCTCGTCGATACTGACGCCGAGCACTCCCGCAGAACGGAATACGATATTCATCAGTTCCTTCGGAGAATAAAACTCCATTTTTTCCACAATGCCGAAACGGTCCCTGAGCGGTGCCGTCAGCAGTCCCGCCCTGGTCGTTGCACCCACGAGGGTGAAATGCGGAAGATCGAGTCTCACGGATCTTGCGCTCGCTTCCTTGCCCAGCATGATGTCGATCGCAAAATCCTCCATCGCCGGATACAGGACCTCTTCGACCTGGCGGTTCAGGCGGTGGATCTCATCGATAAACAGGACATCCCCCTCCTGCAGGTTGTTGAGGATCGCCGCGATCTCCCCCGGCTTTTCGATGGCAGGGCCGCTGGTCACCTTCATATTGACGCCCATTTCATTGGCAATGATGCCTGCCAGTGTGGTCTTGCCCAGTCCGGGAGGTCCGTAAAACAGCACATGATCCATGGATTCTCCCCTGGACTTTGCTGCCTGTATATAGACCTTCATCATCTCCTTGATCCTGCTCTGGCCGATATAATCATCGAGCATCTGCGGTCTCAGGGAGTTCTCCAGTACCTTTTCTTCCTTTTCAATTCCAGTATTGATCAGTCTTCCCATGTTTCTCCAAATTATGTCACTGCACTTTTCATCCTTCGGAGCAGTTCGCCGTGATCCTGTCCTGACCGTCCCCGTCTGGCCTTCAGCGCTGCTTTGCACCGTCAGGAGCGTTTCTTCTCCGCTGCCGCCTCTGACTTAAGATCCTTCAGCACAGCGTTCAGGTATCTGCGCGTGACCTCCGCATCCATCATTCCCCCGTTTAAAGCGGTATCCCCGGGCAGTTTGCCATAACCCGGAAGCACTTTATATTCCCTGTAGAACATCGGAGGGAAAATGGCCTCAGGCTGCGGGACAAAGGTTCCCTTCACTCTCTGATAGCAGTTTCGGGCCGTTGCCTGCCGGCGCGCCTTTTTATCGACATACTCCCCGACGGACTTGTGGATCGCATAATCCTCAGCCGGCAGGTAGTAATAGTTTTTGTAATCCGTATAGAAATTTTTCAGTTCTCCCTCATAGAGCGTCACCGCAAGGTTCAGCTCCAGCGGATCCTCCTCGCTGATGCTGAGGACATATTCCGCAGTCTCCCTGTAAATGCCTTTCGGCAGGGCCGTATCGAGCTTCGCATGTATATCCCAGACACCGCCGCTCACGGCACTTTCCGTGACCGTAAAGCCGCCATCGAACAGGCTTTCGTAGGCGAGCACATCCATGATGAGCGGCATATCGAGAATGTCCTCCGCATTGTGCAGGAGGAGGGTCCTGAGCAGTTCATCCTTCAGCTTCCGGTTCAGCTCCGTATTCTCGCAGCTTTCCGGATCCAGACCGGAAAGCCTTAAATATTCTTCGTAAACATAAATCAGCTCGCCGCCGCTGTATCTGTCTTCGCGTTCGATGCCGCAAAGCTTTTCCACGGTTTTCAGTCTGCAGTCGCTTAAGCCCGTCAGCTTCCGGTAGGGCCTGACCTTTTTCAGCAGATCCAGGCTGAACGTCCCGGTAAAATCATACGGAAGCCCGTACTGCCTGAGGCACCCCTTCAGAAACGGAAGGTCGAATCCGTCTCCGTTATAGCTTACAAGGAAAACCCTGCCGAGGCGCTTTCGTTCATTGACCAGCCCGAAAAAGCCCTCGAGAAGCTTTGTCTCGTCATACAGACTTTCGGCAAAAAACTGCCTGAGCTTCCATCTGCCATCCTCAAAGAAAACGGCTCCGATCAGGTACATGGAGGCCTTCGCCATGCTGAGGCCCGTTGTTTCAATATCATAAAACAGGATCCGTTCCTTCGGCGCCAGAAGTTCAAAGCGGTAGGTCGGCTCCGTCTCCAGATAACGCTCATTGATGATCATAAATTCTTTTCCGGCAGGAAATATGCGGTATAAAGTCCGTCATGATCTGCATTCCAGCGTTCCAGGAATGCAAGTCCCTGCTCCTCTCCCAGTATGAAAAGCGTCGTGCTCAGTCCGTCGCACACGGCTGACACCGGTCCCGTCACCGTAACGGATTCCAGTCCGCTCCGCGCAGGATACCCTGTTGAAGGATCGATGATGTGATGATAGCGAATGCCGTTTTCCTCAAAGCATCTTTCGTACGCGCCGGCCGTCACTGCGGAAATATCATCCAGCTCCAGCGCCTTCCAGTACCCGTCCTTTGAACCGGGATCCGTAATGCCGACGGAAAATGCAGATCCGTCCGGCCTGTGTCCGATACACAGTACGTTGCCGCCGAGATTGACAATGCCCGAGCTTACGCCATGCTCCTTCATCACGGCCTTGATCAGGTCCGCAATATATCCTTTTGCGATTGCGCCCACATCTATGCGAACGTCCCTGTCATACGCGATAAATGCTCCGTCATTCACATCCCATGCAAGGCTTTTTACCCTGCCGAGCGCTTCCTTCAGCTTCTGTTCCTCCGGAACCTTCTTTTCCTCCTTAAAATCCCAGAGCTCTGTCACCGGCCGTATTGCCGGCTCCAGCACGCCCCCGCTCAGCTCGCACATAGACCTTGCGAGCTTCAGCATTTCCAGTGTCTCATCTGCGATTTCGACACGGTCCTCCGTCCTGTGATTGATGCGCCACAGGTCGGAACCCTCTTTGGAATAATTGAACAGGTCATCATAACGGTTGAGGGCTTCCACGGCTGCGGAAAGCGCTTCTTCGCCGCCTCCTTCATAGACTGTGACGGTACAGAAGGTATCCAGCAGGTAAACATCCCTGCTCATCGGATATTCTCCCTGTTCCCGGGCGCTTTGCTGCTCAATGACCATATTTGTGAGCTGCCTGCCTGCAAGGAAGAACAAAGCGAGCAGAAATATGGCCAGTATTCTCTTTTTTTCCTTATTCATGCCGGCCATGTGCTTACTTCAGATTCTTCAGTGCCAGCTTCAGGACATCCTCTGTCGTCATGTCCTCCGTAATGGAGACTGCGCCGACAGCCCTGCCGGCCTCCATGCGGCTGTAACCGAGTACCGTGAGCGCATCGATGGCCTCAGATACGGGTCCCGCTGAAAATGCCGCCTGCGCTCCTGCTGCCGCAGTGCCGCGCATAACGTCCCCGGTTCCGTTGACAAAGGATTCCGCAAAGCTGCCGATTTTGTCCTTCAGCTCCAGGATCACCCTTTCCGCTGTACGTTTGCCGATACCCTGCGCCTGGCTGATCGACTTGGCGTCGCCCGTGATGATGGCCATTCTGAGGTCATCCGGACGCAGCACGGAAAGGATGGCAATTGCACCCTTCGGCCCGATCCCGCTGACACTGATCAGGTTCTTGAAAATTTCCCTGTCTTCTTTGTACAAAAAGCCAAAGAGGCTCTGGCCGTCCTCTTTGACAGAATAATAGGTATAGATTTTAACTTCTGTTCCCTTCGGCGGAAGCTCGGAAAGGACTGTTGCGGGGACTCCAATGCCGTAGCCGACGCCGTGAGCCTCCACAACACTAAAGCCGTCTTCCACTTCGCTTAAAATGCCTTTGATATAATTGATCATATCTTTTTTGTCAGGCTCTCCATTCGTCCTCGTTTTTGATAAGCTGCGCCTGCCTTCGCGCTTCGCGCTCCCGTCACGCTCAGCAAAAATTCGCAAATCGCACCGCTCTCTTCGCTCGCGTTGCTTTTTTGCTCATTTTTGTTGCCCGTCCGAATGACCGGAAGCCTTAGTGGGCAAGCCCCCGGCTTCCGGTCATTCGTCCGGAGCTCATCATTAATATGGCGGGACCGGTGTCGGTCTTGCCGGATCGAAGATTGCGGATACATTGTCAAACAGGTCTGACAGTCTGGTGTAGCCGTTTGCCATGTCGTTCCACATATTGTAGCCGTCGAGTGCGCGTCTGCCCTGGCGGAAATAATCGTCTCCGATCTGTACCCAGTACTGGGAGGAATCGACATTGCAGAAATAGCGGAAACCGAGCTTGTGCATATAATCAAAACGCTCGTTGCTGTGGCTGTATCCGTGCCAGTCGGCAACATCCGCGCCCTTCGGGTAAATGATGATGTCGGGCTGTTTGCCGGTCGCCTCCCTGATGAGCGGCGCCACATTTCTCTCCCAGCGGTCGCAGTCCTTTGTGAAACGTGCAAATTCGATCTGGCCTAGATCCCTGTGGCCCCAGCTGTGGGAACCGACATCGTATCCGTCCGCGATCAGTGCCTTCAGCACTTCGATTGCTTCCTTACGCTCTGCTTCGATATCATGTCCCTGCTCAAGCTTGGGATCATAATACTCGGAGTTCGGGTCATAGCTTTCGTCGGTACGGTAGCCGAGTATGCCATTATATCCTGTAAATACGAGGCAGGCTTTATGTCCCTTATAGGAGAAATCCGGATGCTCATCGATGAAGGTATCCAGTACGCCTACCAGATCATAGTCGCCGACAAATTCATTGCCGTCTTTATCCGTGTAATGCAGGGTCGGTCTGCCGTCTTCGCCGATGATCATCTTATCTGCATAGCCTGCGCCAACCATGTACTCATAGTAGCAGACATCGTCTTCAGACATGACAAAGGCCTTTTTGCCCGGCGGCAGCATGATCTTCTGCTTGACCGCAGTCGTGGTGCCGTCAGCATTTTCAGTGAATGAAACCATGTCATGCATGCTGATAAGGACATAACCCTTATCATACATTTCCTGCATCATTTTCTTGAACTCATCGATGGTGGTCATCAGGCTGTTGTAGCCGCCCGCCTGTGTGCCCCACTTGGAGGAATCAAAGGAATTGACCGGATCCACACAGAGAATATGGAAGAAGACATGCGTGACCTCCTGCAGGTTTACCTCGACCAGAGTGGCCTTGGTCTCCTCGCACTTGGCTTCCAGCTGCTTTGCCGCTTCATTTGTCTCGTAGTCCGGCATTGATTTCAGCAACTCGATCGCGCCGTCGTAATCATACTGCGCCGCCATCAGCGTTGCCTCGCCGATATAGTCTCTTGCCGGTTCCGTCTCGACGGGCTCGGTCTCCGACTCCGGTACGGTCGTTTCTTCCGCAATTGTTGTCTCAGCCGGTTTTCCCTTGCCAAGTCCTCCGAATACGGTTTTGATCCCGAAAATCAGAAGTATGATTACAAGCAGGGCTCCGACCAGCAGGGCGATTTTTGTCACATCGACGCCGCCTCCGTCCCGGTCTCTCCCGTTTCGTCTGCCGCCTTGTCTGCCGCTGCGTTCGCTGCCGTGTCTGCCGCTGCGTTCAATGCTTCGTTCAGTGCCTTGACCGTCGTCATGCTCACTGCTGTATCCGTTCCTGTGTCCGGTCCTTTCAGCGCTGTCTTCTCTTCTTCTTTCATTCGGGCGTTCGGACTCTGCTTCGGTCCTTTCCCGCTCGCCGGGCCATTCCCTTTCTCTGTCTCTATCCCAATCCCGGTCTCTTTCACTGCTTCTTCCAGCGTCGGTCCTTCTTCTGTGCCTTTCGCCGCTTCTGACAGCATCGGATCTTCTCCTGTATCCGGCTTCGGATGTGAGGGCAGCATTTTCTTCTACCGTGCCGTGATAAGCCGCTGCCGCCTCTTCCTGTTCCTCAAGGGTATCCTGAAAATCAGGGATTACGATTTCCTTTGGGTTTGCTGTTTCATTCTCCGTATATTTTGTGCCGATGCCGGCCCTGATGCCGTTTCTGCCGCCGGACCTGGTATCGCTTCTGCTGCCGGCCGTATGATTAACTGTATTCTCTGCAGTTTCCGGCCTTCTGGCGCGCTCCCTTCGGGAACCGGTGCCATCATGACCAAGTGCCTTATGCATCCTTCTTCTGCGTTCTTCCGGGGACATAACCATGATGCGTAAACTCCTTATTGATATGTTTGCATAGTTAGAGTTTATTTTAACATAAATCCAAAGTTAATTCTATATCCATCGAGGAATTCTGCTCCGGATCTGCTCCGGATCGTGACGGACTAAGCCTGCCTGCACCTGGATCTGTGCCGAAATGCATTATGCGTGTTGCAATTTCCCCGGTTGAATTACAATAATAACCTGGAAGCAGCTTATTTCAGGAACATTGAATTTCTGAGGAAATTCCCCAAAAAAACTGCTGCAGATGATTTAAATCACTTGCAGCAGTCCTTCTACAATTCACTAATTCCTGGAGTTCTCCAGCCAACCGGCGTATCAGCTAATTGCTTCAGCCAGCCGCAGCATCAGCCGCACGCATCAGCGTCATGCATTGCCTTGATCTTGGCATCATCGTAGCCGAGGATATCCTTCATGATCTGATCTGTATCCTCGCCAAGAAGCGGTGCAGCCTTCTGGATGTCGTCCTCTACGCCCTGGATCTTGATCGGGCAGCCCGGGAATGTAACCTCATCCTTGAATCCCGGATCATAAACCTTCCAGAGCATGTGTCTTGCTTCGATCTGCGGAAGCTCGCAGACCTGCTTGATATCGTTGATCTGGCCGACCGGGATACCTGCCTCGACCAGCTTCTCCTCGATCTCGGAGAAGTTGAGCGTCGTGCTCCATTCATTGACCTCTCTGTCAAGATCCGGTGTGAAGTTCTTGCAGCGGTCATCATTGGTCTTGAATCTAGGATCGTCGATCAGGTTCTCCTTGCCCATGATCACGCAAAGCTTTGCCCAGAGCTTGTCAGTGCCGCAGCCCATGGTAAAATCGCAGTCCTTTGCATGGAAGCTTGCAAACGGAGCGATACTCGGGTCAATGTTGCCCTGACGCTGCGGAACAAAGCCGCCGATCGTATAGTCAACAACAAAGTTCTCCATGACTGAGAACAAAGTGTCCAGCATAGCTACATCAAGTCTGCAGCCTTCACCGGTCTTTTCTCTCTTATAGAGTGACATCAGA
The DNA here is from genome assembly GCA_017460845.1 of Lachnospiraceae bacterium. Classification (GTDB taxonomy): domain Bacteria; phylum Bacillota; class Clostridia; order Lachnospirales; family Lachnospiraceae; genus Avilachnospira. The sequence goes on along the minus strand of JAFUAE010000077.1, from coordinate 7,751 downwards.
ATACCCATGCACAGATATGCGCCGGAATAGTTGTCGCCGATAGACGGTCCGATCTTGACCGGCGGCTGATCCGGATAACCGGTAACGCTCATCATACCGCTCATTGCCTGAGCAACAACATCATAAGCCGGTCTGGATGCCAGCGGGCCGTTGAGTCCGAATCCTGAGATGGATCCGTAGATGATACGCGGATTGATGCGCTTAAGCTCTTCATACGGGAAGCCGAGCTTTGCAAAGGTGCCGACTTTGTAGTTTTCGCAGATGACATCGGCTTTTGCGATCAGCTCGCGCAGGATCTGCTTGCCTTCCTCTGCCTTCAGATTCAGCACCATACCCTTTTTATTACGGTTAACATAAGCATAGTAACCGCTGTAGTCATTCACGATCGGACCCCAGCCTCTTGTCTGGTCGCCGATCGGAGCTTCGATCTTGATGACCTCCGCGCCCATATCAGCCAGCTGCATCGTACAGAACGGTCCGCTGTAAGCCTGTGTAAGATCCAGAACGCGAATGCCCTCCAAAGGTCTGTTCATAATTAAATTCCCCCTGATCAGAATAATGAAATTATTGACAAAAATTCTACTATAATACAACGTTTAAGCCATATTACAGTTGTACTATATCAACAGACCAAACCTTTGTCAATGAGGTTCGGCCACAGTAAAAGTCATGATTGACAAAAGGATGCCTGTGTGTTAGATTTTAGCGTGATAGAGTGCTAAAATTTCACTTTGTGAAAGGATATATAACCATGAATTCAAAGCTGCATACAGACGAAGTAGATCATTTATTTGATGCCGTTCTTACCCTGAAAGACAGGGACGACTGCTACAGGTTTTTCTCTGATCTGTGTACGATCAAGGAACTCCTTGCCATGGCCCAGCGCTACGAGGTCGCGCTCATGCTGAAGGATAAAACGACCTATCTTGATATCGCCGAAAAGACAGGCGCATCCACGGCCACGATCAGCCGCGTCAACCGCTCCCTCTCTTACGGAGAGGACGGGTATCAGATGGTATTTGACCGCCTGGGTCTGTAAATATCTCTGACGGATAAGTTTCATGATCACGCCGGCTTCTCCTGAAGCCCGCTATGCTTCCTGCAGAAATCCACCAAAACTAACAAAGCTCCCGGCAGAACGTCTGACATTAGCAGTCGGTGTTCGCCAGGAGCTCATTTTTATTTACTCTGCTTCGTATGCCATTTTGTAGATCGCCAGCATATCTTCGTAGCCGATCTTTTTATAGCCGTCCAGAACACGGGTCTTTCCGAAGCTGCACATCTCGGCAAGGGTTTCAAGCTCCTCTTCTTTGATGCCAAGCTCGCGGAGGTTTGTCGGCATGCCAAGCTCCTTATAGTACAGTTCCTGCCTGCGAATGCCTTCCAGGACAGTCTTTTCCGGATGCTCGAAGTCCTCCTGTACGCCCCAGACATTGACTGCAAACTGTACAAAGCGCTTTACATTTGACTCCCAGGCATATCTCGCCCAACTGCACCAGAGTGCTGAAAGACCTGCCGCATGCGTAATATCCGTATGAAGTCCGGAAAGCTCATGCTCAAGCTGGTGCACGGTCAGCAGCCATCTGCGGCCGCTTCCCGTCAGGTCATTGTGCGCCAGGGATCCTGCCCACATCATATTGGCGCGGGCTTCATAATTGTCCGGCTGCTCTACAGCCTCCCTGCCGGCCTTGATGATCGTGCGCAGGACTGCTTCAGCCAGCGCATCCGTCAGCCAGGTGTCCTCACCCGGTGAAAAATAGCGCTCGATCGTATGCATTGCAATATCCACAGCACCGCAGGCAGTCTGGAATTTGCTGACGGAATAAGTCAGCTCCGGATTCTCGATCGTAAACTGGACGCGGTTCAGTCTGGAATTGTAGCCGCGCTTCAGATTCTCCTCCGGATTGGTGATCACGCAGGACTCGGACATTTCTGAGCCGGCAGCCGCAAGGGTCAGGATCACACCCTTCGGCGTGGTCTTTACCGGCACTGCCTTCTTCATGTGGAACTCCCAGGGATCATGCTCCGGATTTGCCAGACCATTTGCAATTGACTTGCAGGAATCGATGACCGATCCGCCGCCGACCGCAAGAATAAAGTCCACGCCTTCTTTTCTGCACAATTCGATGCCTTCCCTGACCAGTGCCAGCTCCGGATTCGGCCTGACTCCGCCAAGCTCGACGTACTCCAGTCCTTCTGCCTCCAGGAGGGATTTCACCTTGTCCAGAAGACCGCTCTTCTTTGCGGAAGCTCCGCCGTAATGCAGCAGCACCTTCGTGCCGCCAAACTCTTTGACCAGCTTTCCGACATTTTCCTCCTGTCCCTTTCCGAACAGGATCCTTGTTGGTGCATAAAATTCAAAATTATCCATAGGTCTCAAACCTCCCGCCCATGATTATTTAAATGATATCTCCTGCATTAATCCAGGAAATCCTCAGTTACTTCCGACTGCCGGAAGCTGCCCAGAAGCTGATCTGCCTCCATCGGATCGATTTCCTCCACTGCAGAAAGCTTCCGGTTGATGATTTCCGTCCGGTGCTGCAGTTCATCCGTTGCTTTTTTGGCGGATTCGATCCTGCTGCCTGCCGTATTGATCAGACGGCTCAGGGTCATGTACTGGGTCTTGATGGCGCCGAGCAGCTTCATGATATTCTGCGAATCCTTATTGACCGCCATATAGCGGAAGCCGATACTGAGGGAATTCAGCAGCGCCGCCATGGTCGACGGCCCGGTGATCACAACGTGATAGTTCTTCTGACAGTCCTCCACGAGTCCCGGTATCCTTAAAACCTCCGCATACAGCGATTCCGCAGGAAGGAACATAATGCCGAAATCCGTCGTGTTCGGCGGATCAAGGTATTTATCCCGGATGTCCTTCGCATCGCTTCTGACCCGCATTTCGAGCTCTCTGACCGCCTTTTTCAGTTCCGCCGCGTCAGACTTATCCGAAGCCTCCCGGATCCGTTCAAAATAGGTCATCGGAAACTTGGAGTCGATCGGCAGATACAAAAACAGCCCTGTCGTTTCCTTATCCGGGATCTTTACCGCAAATTCCACGGCATCCCGGTTGGCACCGTCCCCGGTCTTTGTCACAACATTTTTATCGTAGAGGGCAGACGGCAATATCTCCGCCAGAATATTCTCCAGCTGCATTTCCCCGTAAATGCCTCTCGTCTTCACGTTAGAAAGGGTCTTATTCAGGGATGCAACGCCGTCCTCCAGTCTGGACAGCTCCCCAAGCGATACATACAGCTGGTTCAGCTGCTCCCCTACCCTCTGGAAAGAAGCATCCAGTCTTTCATTCAGTGACGAATCCAGCTTGCGGTTCATATCCGCGCGGATATTTTCGAGACGGATGCGGTTCGTTTCCTGCAGGTCGGCGACCGCCGTCCTCAGGGAATTCTCCAGCCGTTCCTGATTCCTGCTGATCATATCGGAAACCTCGGTGCGGTTGCGCCGGTTTTCCTCCGCGTCATAGCTCAGACGGGAACTGATATCCCGCCTGATTTCGGAAATGTTTTCCTTTTCGGCGCGTGAAAGATTATACTCGAGCTCATCCAGCATTTCCCGCTGCTCGTCCAGCAGATTATGCTCCCTGCCCCGGCCGGTGCGTATGAGCAGCACCGCCAGATTCACTGCCAGCAGGATCAGGACCGCAATTAAAATGTAATCAGTTATGGATAGCACGCGCTGCGCCCCCTATTGAAATATGTACTTCTATCCCTGCAGCTCAGGCATTCATCAGAGCATCAGCCATAGCCTCGATCTGCGCTTCCGTTTCGGGACTGATGCTGGAAAGAATCGTGACAGTATCGATCCAGTTGATATCCTTCAGGCCTTCCATCATGGATTTCATCTGCTTGGCTGCTGCCGGCGCCCAGGAACCGTTCTCGATCAGGCCGACGGTACGGTTTTTATAGCCGCGCTCCACAAGACTGTCGATAAAGGTCTTCATGATCGGGAACATTTCTCCGCAGTAGGTGGTCGTTGCAAGGACCAGTCTGTCATAACGGAATGCATTCTCTACAGCTTCAGGATTGTCATCACGCGCCAGATCCGTGATCTCCACTTCCTCGCAGCCCTTCTCGCGCAGCTTTTCAGCAAGCAGCTCCGCTGCTTTCTTTGTATTGCCGTATACGGATGTATAAGCGATCGTCACGCCCTTATCCTCCGGCTGATAGGAAGACCAGATATCGTATTTGTTGATATAGTACGGGATGTTTTCGGTCAGGACCGGTCCGTGCAGCGGGGCGATGATCTGAATGTCAAGCGCGGCAGCCTTTTTCAGGACATTCTGTACCTGTGCGCCGAACTTGCCGACAATACCGAAGTAATATCTTCTTGCCTCACAGTCCCAGCCTTCGGGATCCTCGACATCATTTGCACCGAACTTGCCGAATCCGTCTGCGGTAAACAGTACCTTATCCTTCGCGTCATAAGTCATCATAACCTCAGGCCAGTGAACCATCGGAGCAGCTACAAAGGTCAGCTTATGGCTGCCGAGGTCAAGCTCTGCACCGTTGCCGGCCGTGATCTTCTTATCTCCGAGATCCAGACCGCGGAAAAAGTTGCCGATCATCTTGAATGCCGGTCCGGTCGCCACGATCACGGTGTCCGGATATTTCTCCATAAATGCACCGATGCTTGCGGAATGATCGGGCTCCATGTGCTGCACGATCAGATAATCCGGCTTTCTGCCTGCAAGGACCGCTTCGAGATTGCCGAGCCACTCCTCAGTAAAGTGTGCCTCGATGGTGTCCATGACTGCGATCTTCTCATCAAGGATCACGTAGGAATTATATGCCATGCCGAGCGGCACTACATACTGGCCCTCAAACAGGTCGATCTGATGGTCATTGACGCCGATATAGCGGATATCATTTGTGACTGTCATTTGTTTTACTCCTTATGTTCAATTAATTATTTTATGATTTCGTGAAATGAATACGGCCGAACAGTCTGTGCGGCTTATTCTCCCCATTTCCAGCCCGCGACCTCTGGAAGGTCGAGACCGTATTTATGGATATACTGCTTATGCTCGATCAGCTTATCCTTCATTTTCTGGTACAGATATGCCCCGCGGTTTCCGAGGCCCGGCAGATACTTGAGCGCCTCTATAACCAGATGGAAGCGGTCTGTATGATTCTGCACCCTGACATCAAACGGGGTCGTGATGGTGCCCTCCTCACGGTATCCTCTGACGTGCATCAGTCGGTTATTATGTCTTCTGTAGGTCAGCTCATGCACAAGGCTCGCATATCCGTGGAAGTTGAAAATAACGGGCTTATCCGCAGTAAACAGAAGGTCATATTCCGCATCGGACAGACCGTGCGGATGCTCATTCTCGGGCTGCAGCCTGAAAAGATCCACGACGTTGATGAAACGGATCTTCACCTCGGGCAGTTCGTGATTCAGGATCGATACCGCCGCCAGGGCCTCCAGGGTCGGAGTCTCTCCCGCGCAGGCAAAAATAATATCCGGCTCCTGTCCCCGGTCATTGCCGGCCCATTCCCAGATGCCGATGCCTTCGGTACAGTGCCTGATCGCTTCCGGCATACTCAGCCACTGCGGTCTCGGATGCTTGCTCGCCACGATAACATTCACATAATCACGGCTGCGGATGCAATGGTCAAAAACCGACAGCAGGCAGTTTGCGTCCGGCGGAAGATAAAGCCTGACTACATCCGCTTTTTTGTTGGCGATATGATCCATAAAGCCGGGATCCTGATGTGTAAACCCGTTGTGATCCTGCTGCCAGACCGTGGACGACATGATCAGGTTGAGGGAAGCGATCTCCTCTCTCCAGGGAAGCTCCCTGCAGATCTTGAGCCATTTTGCATGCTGCGCCGCCATGGAATCGATAATTCTGGCAAATGCCTCATAGGTCGCAAAAAAGCCGTGGCGTCCGGTCAGCAGATATCCTTCCAGCCAGCCTTCGCACATATGCTCGGAAAGCATGGAATCCATCACTCTTCCGTCAAACGCCAGATGATCGTCATTGTCATATATTTCGGAGTTCCAAGTCCTGTTTTCCGCCTCAAATACCGCATTCAGGCGGTTGGAATTGGTTTCATCCGGCCCGAAAATACGGAAATTCTTTTCTTCTGCATTCAGACGGAAAATGTCTCTGACAAACTTGCCGAGTTCCGTCATATCCTGGGCTTCAACCTCTCCGTGTCCCTTGGTATCTATACCGTATTCACGGAAATCCGGCAGTCTCAGGTCCTTCAGAAGCAGGCCGCCGTTTGCATGCGGATTTCTGCCGATGCGTGCGTCACCCTCCGGGGCAAGCGCGGCGATTTCCGGAAGCAGCCGGCCGTTCTCATCAAAGAGTTCCTCCGGGTGATAGCTCTTAAGCCATGCCTCCAGCACCTTCATATGCTGCGGTTTATCCATGGAAGCCGGTACCTGATGGGCAAGGAAATATCCTTCGATCTGCTTCCCGTCGACCTCCTTCGGTCCGGTCCAGCCCTTCGGCGTGCGAAGTACGATCATCGGCCAGCGGGGTCTGGTATGGTCATGGTTCTCTCTGGCATTTTTCCTGATCTCCAGGATCCGTTCGATCACAAGGTCCATGGTCTCCGCCATTTTCTTATGCATCGGCATCGGATCCTCTCCCTCCACAAAGTACGGCTCCCAGCCGCATCCGTGGAAGAAATCGGTGATCTCTTCATGACTCATTCTGGCAAAGATCGTCGGATTGGCGATCTTGTATCCGTTCAGGTGAAGGATCGGCAGAACCGCGCCGTCACTGACCGGATTCAGAAATTTATTGCTGTGCCAGGAGGTTGCAAGCGGACCGGTCTCCGCCTCTCCGTCTCCGACCGTAACTGCTGCGATCAGATCCGGATTGTCAAAGACTGCTCCGAAGGCATGTGCGATGCCGTAACCCAGCTCGCCTCCCTCGTTGATGGATCCGGGAATTTCCGGCGCGCAGTGGGAAGATACGCCTCCGGGAAATGAAAACTGCTTGAAAAGCTTTGCCATACCCGCTTCATCTCTGGTAATGTTGGGATAGGTCTCGCTGTAGGTCCCGTCAAGATACTCGTTGGCAATATAGAAATTGCCTCCGTGTCCCGGTCCCGAGAGCAGCATGACACTGAGATCATATTTTTTGATTACGCGGTTCAGATGGACAAATACAAAGTTCTGTCCGGGGACCGTACCCCAGTGCCCGACGATTTTTTTCTTGACCATTTCCCGTTTCAGGGGCTTTTTCAGCAGGGGATTCTCCAGCAGATAAAGCTGTCCTGCGGACAGATAATTCGCTGCCCGCCACCAGGCGTCCATCCTGGCAAGCAGATCATTTGTAAGAGGTCCTTTCTCCGGACAGCTCTCCGCAGAGATCTGCCGGCTTTTTCCGGACGATTCTTTCACTTTCCCGGTTGTTTTTCTGACCATTGATCAGTCTCCTTTCTGCGTGCTGACGTTTGGATGTATCATATCATAAATAGATGCTTTTTGCCACAGAAGCCTGCCTCATCTGTCAGCCACTTCGTACCCGGTTCTGAAAGTCCCGGCTGTGAAAATGCGGTCATTTGACACGGTTTGAAGACAATGTTAGAATGTAATGACCCGCAGATGCGGCCGGCCGGAAAGAACCGGCAGAAAGGAAGTTCCTCTATCAGACGGAACGTCACGGACAGCTATGGAGCATAACAAAATTCAAGAAGAAATCGGAGAAATCGTTTCCACGATCCTGGACGATTACAAGCAGGACAGGGATATTGATAAGATCAGTGTTTTCAACC
>JAFUAE010000076.1 GCA_017460845.1 Lachnospiraceae bacterium | reverse complement strand
TCATTTACTTTTTGACCCATATCATTATAACCCAGCGTATGGCGAACAAAAAATACAGAAAAAACAAATATAAATATGGAAGTACCCGAAAGGCTGCCGCCAGAACGCGCCGCCTGAGGAAGATGCGCCGTTTTTTCCGACTCCTGACCTCTGTGATCGTCCTGCTCCTGCTGGCTGCCGTAACTATATGGATGCTGAGGGATTCTGCCCGGAAGGAAAACTATGCCCGTGAACAGGTCATGCTCTCTTCTCCCGGGGAAGTTCCGGACGCTCCCGTACGTGTCTGGTTCCTGGATGTCGGGGAGGCGGATGCCGCGCTGGTCCAGTGCGACGGAAAAGCCATGCTGATCGACGCGGGAAACGTGGAGGACGGCCCGTTTGTAGCCGAATTTCTGCAGCAGCGGGGCGTCCGCTCGCTGGAATATATAGTGGCAACGCATCCGCATGAAGATCATGTTGGCGGTATTGGAAATATCCTTGGAAAGTTCCCTGTCGGAGCAGTCCTGTCTCCTGTGGACGAAATGCCTGTTCACGACGCCTCAGAAGGAAACGAAGACACCTCCTCCCAGCAGCTGAATATCTCAGCTTACAGTGTTCTGCGCAGACAGCTCAGGCAGAACAGGATATCTGTGTCCATTCCGGCTCCGGGAAGCCATTATGCCCTCGGAAACGCGGACATCGAGATCCTCGGACCTGTCAGCAGCGAGACAGACAACCTTAATGATCTGTCTATCGTTCTGCGGATCGTTTACGGCAACGTCTCCTTCCTGTTTACCGGCGATGCGGAATATCAGGAACTGCAGGACATCACGGAGAGCGGAGCCGTTCTTTCTTCCGACGTCCTGAAAGTCGCTCACCACGGCAGCACAGACGCTGCCAATTTTTCCTTTCTCGAGGCTGTGTCGCCCTCCTGTGCTGTAATTTCCGTTGGCGCGGAAAATGAACATTATCACCCTACAGAGAAACTGCTGAGAATGCTCGAAGATGTCGGCGCCAGGATCCTGCGGACAGACAGGCATGGCACGATCTGCGTCACCAGTGACGGGAAAACGCTTCAATATCATATCACTGCAGATGATTCTGCTGCGTATGAATCTGCTGCGAATACTTCTGCCGTGGCTGACTCTGCCGCGCCTGCGTCACATTCATGATCTTTCATCTGCTTTTATCAGGATTCATGACCTGGTACCGATTGGAGTGCAGAATAGAAGATAGCCGGAATCAGACAGCAGACAGCTGCCAGCATCAGGATCCACATACCGTTCTCACTCTCATCTGCGGTCACAGGAAGCGGGCGGTCCGCCTTTCCTGCTGATGAGCCGGTATTTCCTGCTGCGGCTGTTACCGCTACAGCGGTTCCTGTCGATCCGCCTGTACCTCCGCCGGAAGGAACTGCTGCCGGATTGCCGGAAACCGCATTTACAGCGGTTTCTGCATTATTATCTCCACCCCGGGTCTGAATCGTATTTCCGGAGATCGTTACCGGCGTGCTGGTGCTGGTATGTACTTCAAACACAGGCTGTGCAGGCTTTACTACTGTATTGATGACCACCGGTGTCTGTTCTGATTTTTCTGACGCTGCCTGCGGTTTTTTCTCTTGTTCTTGTGGCTCCTCTTTCGGCTGTTTTTGTTCTTCGGACTGCTTTTGCATTTCCGGTTGTTTCTGCTCTTCCGGTTGTTTCTGTTGTTGAGTTTGCTCCGGTGTCTTCTGTTCCGGATCCGGCAAAGGCTCCGTACCGGTGTCAATGGACTCTATGCTCTTCAGCTTCACCTTAGGGATCGGGAAATACGCCAATGCCTCTTCCTTGCTGTCATTTTCATAGACGCCGGATATTTCCGCATTTGTGGGGACCCACCCTTGAGAGGTGCTGTCCGGCTTACGAACTATATCAAACAAAACAGCCAGCTTATTTTCCCTGAAATCAAATCCGCTCACTTTAACGGTGTCTGCAGAAGACACCACTTTCAGATCTTTCTCTTTGTATGCTCCCCAGGCTGCAGCTGTCTTTGTTTCTGCACTTTCTGTTCCGGATCCGTCAGAACTCCCGCTGCCTCCTTCTGTCCCGCCTGAGACGATCCTCTCAGCAATAAATGTCCTGATCTGACTGCCTTCCTTCACCTTAAAATCTTTTGCGATAATATCCCTCACCTGGGAATTTTCTGTAAGGCAGGGATCGTAAACAGGTCTGCTGCTCACCAGCCCTGTGAAGATCTGTGTCAAAGAAGCCATATCCTGCGCCGTAAGATAATAACATGTGCCGTCTTCCGCGATCGTTCTGCCTTCCGCCCCGCGATCTGTAACGTCTGGCAGGTCCATGGACATTGCGCGGGGATTATTGGAAGAGATCAGATGCATGAAGCGGTCTGTCATTGCGCAGGCATTATCAATAGTAGTATTAACAGCCGGCCCGCCTTCATAGGAGACCTCCTGCCACATGTAGAGAAAGTTCTGCTCTGTTCCGTCTGCCGGATCTTTTTGGTATGCCGGAAGGGGACTGCCTGCGTTGACATTTGCACGGTTCTCAATACTCACAGCATATATGCGGACGCCTGCTGTTTTCAGCCTTGCAGCGCAGGCCAGAGCCGCATTGGCTACGGAAGGCTGAAAGCCATCCTGATCATTAGGCTGTCCATCTGTAAGGAGAATGACGATCTTATCCCGTTCATTCGATTCTGCAGCGATCAGCTGCTCTGTATACAGCATACCCAGATCCGTTCTTGTCAGATGGCTGCATTCCAGTCCCCCGACCGCGGTCTTCAACTGTTCTGCTCCTGCTGCGGTCACCGGGGTAAGTCCGCAGACAACGCCGGAATGCTCCGCATCCGAAAACCGGACAATGGCGATCCTGCTCTGTTCCTGCTCCGCTGCCGACGGATTCCTTGCCGCCGCCATTTCTACAAACTCTGATGCCGCTTTTTTAAGGGCCCCGAAGCGCTTTCCGTCCGGTGAATCCGGGTAATCAAAATAGCTCATGCTGGTGGAGACATCCAGAACCAGATAATAGTCCGCCGGTCTTTCATAGTCACTGATGCCGCTGTCAGCATATGCCTCCAGCATAACGGTATATACCCCTTCGCCCTGAGGGAAGATCTTTTTATCCAGATGCAGGCCTTTTCTGCCCTCTCCGGGAGCATCTTCGTACAGGATTTCTTCATCAGTTTGTGATACAATCGGTTCCGGAGCGGTCTCCTGGGCCGCGGCTTCCGAAACGGAGACCGACATGCACAGAAAGGCTGCCGCAATCACAACGGACAATATTTCTCCCATTATCCTGTAACCGCTTCTAATAGTTCCTGGATGATTCCCACTACGTCTGAATATCTTATCTGTTCTCATGATATTTCCCCTTAGATTTGATGATAGATGTGCTGCTCAGAGATTGCTCAGAAGTGATGCATGCGCTGACCGCATGTTATAGATTATAGCGACCACCCTGAAATAGGAAAGAGCTCTGGCACGAAATGCAGAAATCAGGCACGAAATACAAAATCATGGGGGCATGGAACCTGTCCCCACTTACACAACGAGGAAAAGCCTTTGAATTTTAAAACCAGCAATCAGAAAAGAAAGATCCGGAAGGTCACTGTCAACGATTTGGATAGAGAAGAGACCTACAGACTTGCACTGCAGCTTCATGCCAGGATGCGGTCGAAAGGAGAATCTGTAAAGATCCTCATTAACGAGAATACGGACACATGCAGGCCGGTTCTGTATTTCCAGGTTTCCGGAAGTAATTCTGAGATCTGCATTCCATACTGCAGGATCCTCAGTATCGTCTCCGACAGACATTATGTTTTCGTGCGTTGTACCGGCGGCATCCAGAAAAAGATCCGGACAACTTTTCGCTCTGTCACAGAACAGCTCCTTCAGCCGGTTACTTTCCTGCCGGATCATTTCTCACCGGAGCTGTCACCCTCGGAGCATCAGGGAAAAGGCTCTTTTCTGCTGGTCAACCGTGGCGTACTGGTGAATATGGACCATGTCAGGAGAATTGATAAAAGAACTCTTGTCCTGGATGACGGCTTCTGCTGCACGATCCACTCCCGTTACGCCAAAAAAATAACGGAGCAGTACGAAATGTATCTGCTCCGTAAATAAGTAAAATTCTGGCATCCCGCATGGGAGGCATATTTATTCCCTTACTCCACCACGATCGTTTTGATCTTCTGTTCCTTCAGGGGACGGTCGCTCCAGTCGGTCCTGACGCCTGCGATCTCATCGAGGACATCCAGGCCTTCCGTTATTTTTCCGAATGCTGCATAGGCACCGTCAAGGTGCGGCGCATCCTGGTGCATGATAAAGAACTGGCTGCCGGCGGAATCCGGGTTCATGGACCTTGCCATGGAAAGAACGCCGCGAGTATGCTTGAGATCATTTTTGACGCCGTTCTGGGCAAACTCACCCTTGATTGAATAACCGGGACCGCCCATGCCGCTTCCCTCCGGGTCGCCGCCCTGGATCATGAATCCTTTAATGACGCGGTGGAAGATCAGCCCGTCATAGAAATTCTCATCGGCAAGCTTTTTAAAATTATCAACGGTGATCGGGGCGACATCGGGATAAAGCTCTCCCTTCATGACACCGCCATTCTCCATTGTGATCGTAACTGTATATTTCTGATCCATTGTATCCTCCTGATATATCTGGTCTTTTATTCCTCGCGGGCGTATCCGCAAGTGCCTATATCATATCAGAAACTCCTTTTTATGAAAAGTGGGACAGGTGGACAGACCCCTTTGTCCCGTTCCTTGACAGGCAAGCCGTGGCAGGTGTCTGCCGCATCTGCTGTGAATGAGTGCTTAGATCTACTTCATTTGTCATGAGTGTAAGACAGGATAAGGGGCAGCGTTTCACGCTGCCCCTTAAAGCCGACTGTTTGAGTATCCGCGCATCAGCGCGGATGCGAGTTTGGAGGCTGTGCCTGCCTGTAACGAATGATAAATGTTAGTAGATCTTGCGCGAAGAAACCGCAGATGCGGCAGACACCTGCCACGGTTTGCCTATCAAAAAATGGGACAAAGGGGTCAGTCCCCTTGTCCCATTATGATTTAACCCTTTACAGCGCCCATCGCAAGTCCTTTTGCGAAGTATTTCTGGAAGAAAGGATAGATGATCAGGACCGGCAGGATGCCTACGAAGGCGATCGCCATACGGACCGTCGTTGTCGGCAGGTCACCGATGTTGACGCCGCCCGTGGCATTGGATGCCAGGAACTGAATGTTCTCATTGATGTTGTTCAGGATGTTCTGGATCGTGTAGAGCTGCTTGCCCTTTGCATCGATGTAGTACAGTCCGTTTGTCCAGTCGTTCCAGTAGGAAAGACCTGTCATCAGGCCGCTGGTTGCCAGGATCGGAACGGAGAGCGGAAGCGCAATGTGGAAGAAGTTGTAGAACTCGCCTGCGCCGTCGATGCGGGCTGCTTCATACAGCTCTGCGGGTACACTGTTCTCGAAATAATTGCGGACCAGCATGATCATGAATCCGCTCATGAGGAGGTTCGGAATGATCAGTCCCCAGATCGTATTCTTGACGTGGAAGGTCTTGACATACATGACGTAGGTCGGGACCACGCCGCCGTTGAACAGCATCGTGAAAACGATGAAGAAGTTCAGCAGTTTTCTGCCGGGGAGCTTCTTCTGCGAGAGCATGTAAGCCAACATTGCCGTAAAAATAACGGACAGGGACGTGCCGATCGCTGTAACGAGGATCGTCATCATGTATGCGCGGCCGATCATCGCCCACTGCTGTGAAATGTATCCGAATGCCGCCGTAGAGAACTTTCTCGGAAAATAAGAGAAGCCGTCTGTTATGGCTACCTGTTCATCAGTGAAGGACGCGATGATCAGCAGGATAAAGGGAAGGATCGCCAGAAGCGAATTGATCATCAGGATCACATTGGCAGCCAGCTGCCATCTTTTCTGAGACTGTGATTTCATATGCTGATTCCTCCCTTCTTAGAATAATGAGCTGTTTTCGTCCAGCTTTGATACGATCTTGTTTGCAGTTACAATAAAGATAAATCCAACCACGGACTGGATGAAGGAAGCAGCTGCGGACATACCGACATTGTTGAGCTGCATCAATGCTCTGTATACATAGGTATCAATGGTTTGTGTGACCGGAAACAGAGGCGACTGCATCATAGGTACCTGGTAGAACAGGCCGAAGTCGGAACGGAAGATCTGTCCCATATTCAGGATCAGAAGCATCAGGATCGTAGGCTTTAACAGCGGGATCGTGATGAGCCGTATCTGCTGCCACTTGGTTGCGCCGTCAAGAGATGCTGCTTCATAATAACCGGGATCAATGCCCAGCAGGCTTGACAGATACAGGATCATACCGAATCCGATTCCTCTCCACTCGTGTACGAAGGTCAGGATAAACGGCCAGAACTTGGGCTGCTGGTAGAACTGGATCGTGTTGCCGGTCAAATGCTCCAGCCCCTTTGTGATCAGTCCGGAGGAAGGGGACAGGTAGGCATAGACAAGGTAGGCGATGACGACCATGGACATCAGATAAGGCAGCAGGATCGCTGTCTGATAAAATTTCTTTGCGATCTTATTATTGACCTCATTGAGCAGAATGGCTGCACCGACACCGATCACCATGCCGATAAAGATCCATGCAATGTTATACAGAAGCGTATTGCGGATTATGATAAAAGCATCCTTGGATTTGAACAGGAACTCAAAGTTCTTGAACCCGATCCACGGGCTGTCCCACATACCCTTTGCATAGTTAAAGTTCTTGAATGCGATCTGCAGGCCCGCGAGAGGCATGTAGTTGTTAATAAAAATATAAATGAGTCCCGGAGCTCCCATCAGGTAAAAAGGAAGCCAGTGCAGAAAAGCAGCACCAAACGACTTTTTGTTCCCTGTGGGAGATGTGTTTTTCTTTTCAGATGCCACGATATTTCCCCCTTTGCGGATAGTTCAGAAAACAAGCCGCCGCCCGTATCTGCAATGAGATCAGAGCGGCGGCCCCTATCTATAAATCTTCAGCTTTTCATACAGCCTGACTGTTTTTACTGTGCCAGATATGCATCCAGCTGCTCCTGGTTGCCTGCGATGACATCGTTGATGCCAGCCTGCTCCAGAGAAGCAACGAGGTCATCCACGCCTGCCTTTACATCGGAAATCTGTCCTGCATTCAGCATAGGAAGCTTCTCCTGCAGTACTGCGGAGATAGCAGCGGCTTCTGTCGGATACATTTCCGCGTTGAAGGAGTAGCCAAACGCCTTGGAGCGCTTTGCCTCCTCATTGAATGCTTTCAGGTCATCAATATAACTGTCTGTGAGAGGTGCAAGGACATATCTCATTGTAGGATCGCCAAAGTGTGAGAATGACGTATAATATCCGCTGTGATCCGCATTCGGAGTGCCCTCGTATGTAATAACGTTCTCTGTTCCTTCTACTCTCGCGTAGTCAAGTCCTTCGACGCCATAGTTCAGAAGGTTTGCCACATCCCTGTCGGAATAGATCAGGTTCAGCAGATCCATGCACTTGTCAGGTCTTTCAGATGTAGCCGCAATACCAAGCATCATTTCAACAACGCCGCCCGTCATGGTGATGCCGTCAGCCATCTTGATAATACCCGTCTCGAAGTCCGGTGAGAGCCATACTGCGATCTGATCCGGTGTGTAGGCTGTAGATGTGCAGAAGACCTGCTGGTTAGCAAACAGCTGCTGAACAGATGTGGAATCCGTCATCTGATCCGCCGGAAGATATCCGTTGTCAAACCAGTCTTTCTGACGCTCACAGAATTTTTCGAAAATATCGGAAGCATAGACATTCTCAATTGTCGAACTGTTTGCGGGATCCAGGATAACGCCGTAGTCACCGGAAGCTCCGAATACATCAAAGCCGGACTCAAACTTGAGGTTCAACTGACTGGAATTGCCGTACTTTGTAAAGTAAATGCCGTGCTCCTTGCAGATCTTGGCAGCCTCGGTCAGTTCATCCCAGGTCATGTAATCATGCATATCGATTCCCCACTCTTCCGCGAGCGTTTTATTGTAGGCAAATCCGCCGGTCATTGCTGAGTAGGGGTAACCTGTCAGGGCATATGTCACACCATTGATTTTCTGTGCTTCCGCAACATCTGCTGTCACGGCAGCAGCGGCCTGTCCTCTCTCTGCAAGAAGGTCATCCAGAGGCAGCAGGACACCGTCAGAAACAGCATTGCTCATGGAATAAACAAGACCTACCGTAACGATATCCATCTTTTCGCCGCCGGCGATACCCATTGTTGTCGTTGTGCCCATGTCGCCGATGAACAGTGGCTGGATATCAACAGTTGCATTGATTTTCTCAAGAGTGATCTTATTGAGTTCTTCCTCAACCTTGTCGAGGTCATTATTGGACTCATTCAGTCCAATCAATGTAATGGCGATCTCATAGGGATCCTCGTCGAAATTGATAACGGATGCCTCAGCTGCCGGAGCGCCCTCCTCTGCGGGAGCTGCCTCTTCAGCCGCTGTCTCTGCCCCTGCAGCAGGTGCGCTTGCTGCGGGAGCTTCTGTCTTTCCGCCGCAGCCTGCAAGCATCATTGTGCTCATTGCGCCGACGAGAACCATACTGATCAGCTTTTTCTTCATGTTTTCTCTTCCTCCTTTTAGCAGGTCCGGCTCTTTCTCTGCCACTTTTCCTTTGGAATAATCCCCGCAAACAGAGGTCCGGACTTTACAGGTTATCACCCTCTACGGGCTCAGTTTATGCTAATACAATAACAGGTGAGGATGTCCAAAAATAGAACAATCCTCACCTGAAATAGTTCGAAAATGACTTGCCGCAATTCTTACGTTTTATCATAATCGGAGCAAAACAGCCGTCTGAACCGGTAAGATCCGACACGGCGGATACGCGGCGGATCTTACAGCTGCCCCTGCTCCTGCCTGTATTTTTTGGGGCTCATCCCGGTCGCTCTTTTAAAGATCTTTGTAAAATAGGAATAATTTGCGTATCCGACTGAATCCGCCACCTGATTGATCGGATAATCCGTCTTAAGCAGGATCTCCTTGGCCAGTTTGATCCTCTCGTCCGTAATATACTCGAGAATGGAGACCCCCATTTCTTTCTTAAAGAGTCTCATCAGGTATTGCGCGTTCAGATGGACTTCCTCCGCAATATCATCAATACAGATGTTTTCCTGGATATGCTTCAGGATAAAGTGCTTTGCCGAGTGAATGGATGCATTATGGGGCTCACCCGCTTCCTGGTTCGCGATATCCATCCGGATGTTTTCCGGGATCTGAACCGTCTCCGCAGTGCTGCGGTTCAGCCGTCCGACCAGTTCTGTCAGGATCTTATCCATCTCATCATAATCGATCGGCTTCAAGATATAATCCGCGCTGCCAAGGCGCATAGCCTCTCTCATGTAGTCATACTCGGGATGGCAGGTAACATAGATGCACTCCGTGGCAGGATAATACATTTTGACCCACTCAAACAGTTCAATGCCATTTCCCTGCGGCATTTCCACATCAGAGAGCATGAAGTCTATTTTCTCTTTCCGGAAGATCTCCTGCGCCTGCTCCATGGACCCGGCGGTAAAGACCATATCTACACCATATTTGTCCCACTGGATCCGGCGGTTCATAGCATTTACGACGACCGCCTCATCGTCTACCAGTAATGCATGCAGCATTTATTTCCTCCTGTTCTGCCGATACCGAAACGCGTCCGGGCGAAGATATCTGTCCGCCTATTCTTCATCGTCTTCCCCAAGCTTGAGCGGGAGCACGATCTCTACCCTGGTCCCATGCGGCTGGTCCCTGGAGATCTCAAACGAAGTATCTGCCCCATAGAGAACATTCAGCCGCTCGATCGCATTCTGGATACCAACGCCGAGGCCTTCCTGCCTGATCCCCGTTTTCTGGAATACAGCGATCTTGTCGATCAGCTCCTGATCGATTCCCTGTCCGGTATCCAGCATGCGGACCCTTATTTTATTGCCTTCGTACTGCTGGGCTATTACAAAAATATTGATATGATTGCCGATCTTAATGGAATGCTTGATGGAGTTCTCAGCAAAATTCTGAATCAGGAGCGGCGGCACCAGGCAGTTCGCGATCTCCTCATCATACTCGACAAAGGAAAAGAAGGTGTCCGGATATCTCGCCTGCTGGATCTCAAAATAGTTCCGGATATGTTCCATTTCTGCCTTCAGCGGCACCTCATCCATATTCGCGTTGACGATATATCTGAAATATCTGGACAGGCACAGGATCATTTTCTGGATGAGAGGAAATTCTTCCTTTTCATAACTGTACAGTATATTCAGCGTATTCAGGATAAAATGAGGCTGGATCTGCTGGCTGAGAAATTTAAGGCGTATATTCTGTTTTTCCAGCTGCTGCTCATAGACATCGATCTTGAGTCTGGAGACATCCTCCATCATGTGATTGAACTCCCGGTTCATCCTCTCGAATTCTGATCCCCGCAGTCCCTCTTCGATCCTGAAGTCCATGTTGCCCTGGCTGACCTGCTCCATGGCATCGTTGAGTTTCTGTACCGGCCTGATGATCCACCTTGTCATGTAGTACAGAATGATCGGCAGCGCAAACAGTCCCAGCAAAGACATGATCAGCATGATACGCAGCATTACAGGAAAAGCATTCAGGACTTTTTCAAGGGACAGATAACGGGTGATCGTCAGCCCGCTGGTAGAAGAAATAACACTGGTCCTCTCATATCGTCCACTGGCGTTTTCTTCAATGGAAAGTTTCTGTGTCTCCTCTTCCCCGGCGAGTGCCTGCATTGCCTGGGACGCATAAAGAATACTGCCTGTTTTATCTGCAAACGTGAACAGTTCCTCCCCATTCTCTATTTTCAATGCCTTGACCAGATCGTTCAGATCGTACCAGACACCATAGTAACCGTTCTTGAACCGGGACATGTAAAACAGCATGGAGCCGTCTTCTACCGTCATCGTTTCCCATTTGTTCAGAGATCTTTCGTCCTGTATTCTGCTGTCCAGGTATTCTTGGAAAGTCTCCCGGTGTTTTGAAAAGCTGTATTTACTATCTGCGATGACCTGATCCCCTTGCTGCGGATAAACAGCAAACATACCAGCTGCACGGGAGTTCTCTTTCAAATAATCTCTATAGGTATTGGAAAGCCTGATGATCGCCTGCATGTCTTTATCCTTAGCCGCCTGTTTTTCCGGCAAACGGCTGGCCAGATGAATAGAGTCTATGCTGTCCTGGCAGATAAAAGTACTTCTCGTTGCCGCGCTTGTCAGAGCCGCATCGATCTGACTCATATAGACGCGGAGCGTTCCTTCGGTATTCTGTTTCATCTGGGATACCAGCCCCTGGACTGCCATGGCGCTCATGATCAGTGTGACCAGATTCATCGGAATGAGCAGACCAATAATGAGCATCATCGTTCTGACCGAATACATGGACTGTTTCTTTTTCATTTCTGCCTCCGCATAGCCTGCCGCAGGTTCCCCACTATGGAGGTAAGTATACCAATGCGGATTTTTCATTTCAATGTCGCATGGAAGGATTGGCAGAATTGTGACAGAATCTGTCATTATCGTCTCATTTCAGAGTTTTTCAATATGATATAATGCAGAAAGCAGCAGCATCTTTATGTATGTGTTTTGGCAAATAAAGATTTAGAAGGGCGGAAACAGAATGAAAGATATCGAAACACGAGTCCGTGATCTCATGGATAAAATGACTCTCGAAGAAAAGATCGGACAGACCAGGCAGTGCGGGCCTTCTCTGGTCGGTGCTTTTGAAGTGGATTTCAGTGAACTGCTGAACATGATGTTTGACGGCAGGATCAGCAAGGAAAAATTCGACGAACTGATGGCAGGAGCCCATCAGGATCTTAAAGAAGACGATATCCGCGCCGGAAAAATAGGGTCTTTTAATGGTGTAAAAGGAGCGGAGCAGGTGCGCACGATCCAGAAGATCGCCGTCGAGGAATCCAGGCTCGGCATTCCTCTGATCATAGGAAGCGATGTTATTCACGGCTACCGCACAGTCACGCCAATCCCGCTGGGTGAGAGCTGCGCGTGGGAGCCTTCCCTCTGGGAACGTACCGCAAGGATCTCCGCGGAGGAAGCAGCTGCTGACGGAATCAAATGGACCTTTGCTCCCATGGTAGACGTCGCCAAAGATGCCAGATGGGGACGTATTTCCGAAGGCGCCGGGGAGGACGCCCTTCTAAATGGTCTTTACGGTGCTGCCAAGGTACGCGGTTTCCAGACCGACGATCCCTCTGCAAAGGATTCC
Source organism: Lachnospiraceae bacterium (assembly GCA_017460845.1). GTDB lineage: Bacteria > Bacillota > Clostridia > Lachnospirales > Lachnospiraceae > Avilachnospira. The sequence continues at coordinate 1,800 of JAFUAE010000076.1, read as the reverse complement.
ATCGCCGCCTGTGTGAAGCACTTTGCCGCATACGGCGCAGTAGAGGCCGGCAGAGATTACAACCGCGTCGATATGTCCGAACAGAAGTTAAGAGAAGAATATCTTCCGTCCTATAAAGCTTCCGTGGAAGCCGGTGCTCTGACCGTCATGCCCGCATTCAACGATATCAGCGGCGTTCCCTGCTCCTGCAACTCCATGCTGCTGACGGATATCCTCCGGAAGGAATGGGGATTCAAGGGAATGACCATCAGCGATGCAAACGCCATCGCTGAACTTGTCAATCACGGGGCTGCCGCGGACAATGCGGAAGCAGCTGCAAAGGCCATGGAAGCCGGCATGGACATGGACATGACTTCCGAGGCCTATATCGAAAATCTCGCGGAACTGATCCGCAGCGGCGCTGTCAGCGAAGAGGCGCTGGATCGCGCTGTTGCTGATATCCTGCGCGTCAAATTTGAACTCGGCCTGTTCGATGATCCTTACTATATGGCAGAGGATGATCCGGAAAACCATTTCCTGAAGCCCGAATACAGAACCCTGGCCAGAGAGGCGGCGCAGAAATCCATCGTCCTCCTGAAGAATGAGAACGTCCTGCCCCTTAACCGCGGGATCCGTCTTGGTATCTGCGGAGACCTGGCAGGTGAGCGCGCGGAAATGACCGGAACATGGTCGATCAACGCAGTCGGGGATGACTGTGTCAGCATCACCGATGCCTGCGAGGCACAGGCACTTCCTTATACCTGGTTCAAGACAGATCTGACAGCAGAGAGCGGCTCTTTTGAGACGCTCGCCAAAGATTGCGACGTCTTTATCGCTGCGATCGGTGAGCGCAAGGACGAGAGCGGTGAGGCCGCGAGCCGCACCTCCATCGAGCTGCCCGCAGAACAGATCCACATGCTGGAGAAGCTCATCGCCACCGGAAAGCCGGTCATCGCCGTTGTCTTTAACGGCCGTCCTCTTGCCCTGACGTGGGTGAATGATAATGTTCCCGCGATCCTGGAGGCATGGCATCCCGGCGTGGAGGCAGGAAATGCTATCCTGGATCTTGTTTTCGGAGATGTAAATCCGTCCGCCAAGCTGACGGCCTCCTTCCCGTATAATGCCGGCATGTGCCCGGTCTACTATGACCACATCAACACCGGACGCCCGGGCGGCAGAGGCAAATTCACCTCCAAGTATCTGGATGCTCCGCTGACACCGGTCTATCCTTTTGGCTACGGACTTTCCTACACCACTTACGAATACAGCGATCTGCAGGCAGAAGTGACCGCAGAAGGCATTCAGGTATGTGTCAAGGTGACCAATACCGGAGCGTGCGCCGGTGATGAGATCGTACAGTGCTATTTCCGCGATCCGGTCGCGGAGCGCGTCCGCCCCGTCCGCAAGCTGGCCGCCTTCGATAAGATCACGCTGCAGCCCGGCGAGACAAAGGCTGTTTCGTTCCTGATCAAAAAGGAGCAGCTCGGCTACTGGAACTCGAAGATGCAGTTCGTCGTTGACAGCGGCGACATCGAGGTCTATGCCGGCGGATGCTCCACAACAGAGCTGAAGGCTGTCGTGACTATCTGACAAAATAAGAAGACGGAGCGTGACCGACAGGATGTCACCTCCGTCTTTTGATTTCAGTTCTTGTTCCCGGCGTTCAGCAGCTTCGCAAGCAGGCCCCGGCACCCTTCCTCTACATCCCGCCATGTTGCCTCAAAGTCGCGGGTATACCACGGATCGGCCACGCTCCCAGGCCTCTTTGTATAGTCCATCAGGAGCGAGATCTTATGCTCCGGATCGCCGCCGCAGATATAC
>JAFUAE010000075.1 GCA_017460845.1 Lachnospiraceae bacterium | reverse complement strand
GCAACAACGCCCGCAAACGGATCCGCGATCCCGAGGCCGGAAACATTTGCATGGAAATGCTCCTCCAGAAGGCGCGTACTGCGCTCTTCCTCGAAATAGCTCGCCGGTGCGGAGCTGATGCGCACATTCCAGCGGTCTTTGATCAGCTCGGGATCTGCATTGCTCACGCGGAATTCGTTGTTGCAGATCAGCTCCGAAGGCATGAAGCGGTTGATCTCATCGTAAAGCTGGCGCGCTTCCTCGACCTGCGTTACATAAAAGTCGCCCGTGCTCACATCCACGGCGGCGATTCCGAACACGCCGCAGATATAGGCGATGCTCATGAGGTAATTATTCTTTTCCTCGTCCAATGCCTCCGAGGCACAGATCGTGCCGGGCGTGATCACTCTCGTTACGGAACGCTTGACCAGGCCCTTCGCCAGCTTCGGGTCCTCCACCTGTTCCCCGATTGCGACATTGTACCCTTTTTTGACGAGACGGCTGATGTAATTATCCGCGGCGTGGTGGGGAATGCCGCACATCGGCGCGCGTTCCTCCAGACCGCAGTCCTTGCCGGTCAGAACAAGATCCAGCTCCTCGGCCGCAGTCTTGGCGTCGTCGAAGAACATTTCATAGAAATCGCCGATCCTGTAAAACAGGATGCAGTCGGGGTATTCTTTTTTCGTTTCCAGATATTGCACCATCATCGGTGACATTTTCTCTGTATTCATAGCTCCCCTGTATAGTAAAAGCGATGGTTTTCTGTAAGCCGCACTTTGCGGATCGTACCAATCACCGACGGATCGGCCGGGACATGCACGGTGATGCCGTTTTCAAGCTTGCCGGTGATCAGGTCCTTGTCGTATTCGCTGATTTCTTCAAATAATACCGGCAGGCAGGCTCCGGTGAGGCGGTCGAGATTCTCATCCACGATCCGGTTCTGCACCTCCAGAAGCCGGTCAAAGCGGTCCTTTACCACATCCTCCGGAACCTGGTCCTCGTAGGAAGCCGCAGGCGTCCCTTCCCGCTTCGAATAAATAAAGGTATATGCGGAGTCAAAGCGCACTTCCTTCAGCACATCGAGGGTCTCGAGGAAATCCTCTTCCGTCTCTCCCGGAAATCCCACGATGATATCCGTACTCAGGGAAATGTCGGGCATTGCGGCCTTGAGCCTTGCCGCGCGGTCCAGAAAACGCGCCTTGTCATAGTGACGGTTCATGCGCTGAAGGATCCTGGATGAGCCGGACTGCAGCGGCAGGTGGAACTGCCTGCAGACATGCCGCGCATTTGCCATGGTCTCGATCAGCTCGTCGGAGAGGTCCTTCGGATGGGAAGTCATGAAACGGATGCGTTCAATGCCGATCCCGTCACAGAGCTCATCCACCTGCTTCAGAAGTCCGGCAAAATTCAGGCCTCCGGCATAGGAATTAACATTCTGTCCGAGCAGCATGATCTCCTTTACGCCGTCAGCTGCCGCAAGACGGATCTCCTCCAGGATCTCCTCCGGTTTTCTGCTCTTTTCCCTGCCGCGCACATAAGGCACGATGCAGTAGGAACAGAAATTATTGCAGCCGAACATAATGTTGATGCCCTGCTTGAAGGAATACTTACGCCTCGAGGGCAGCTTTTCGACGATATCACCGCTGTCTTTCCATACGGAAATAACAGGCCGGCGGCTCAGCTTTTCGATATCCTTCAGATTGGAGGGCCCGGAACCGTAGCGCAGGAGCTTTTCCATCCGCTCCCTGTCGTCCGAGGAGGTGCGCAGGACCTCTTTTCCGGCCGTATAGATCTCGTCAGCGGCATGCTGACGCTTTCTGAAAAGCATGAACAGAAGCTCCGGAAAGGTGTAGAGATTGTGCGTTCCGAAAATAATATCCACATAAGGATATTTGACTTTGAGCTTTTCGATCTCGTCCGCCTCCTGCATCATGCAGCCGCAGATTGAAATGATTTTATCCGGATCAGCTTTCTTGGACTGCTTCAGGCGCCCGAGCCTGCCGTAGAGGTGCTCGTTGGCATTTTCCCTGACCGTACAGGTATTAAATGCGACAAAATCCGCGGCCTGTTCGTCCTGCGTGATCGTATAACCGATTTCCGAGAGGATCCCTTCGAGTTTTTCCGAGTCCCTGGCATTCATCTGGCAGCCGAAGGTCACGACAGCCGCAGTCAGGGAACGATGAGCACCAGCCTGCATGTGTTCGGCGCTGTCACTGCCTGCACCCGCCTGCATTTGTATATAATCGCGCAGCTTCCCTATAAAATAATGCTGCCTCTCCGGCTCCGTGACCGGCGCCGCAGCCAGTATTTCATCTGTGAGTAATTCATGAAACATATTTGTACTGTTCTGTTCCTTTAAATATTTGATTGCTGCAGTTTGGCCGGAAGGATCCATTCTGAATCGTTCCGGCGACCATAAGGCTGATTCAGACAAGCTTCATCAGATCGGCAAAGCAGTCGATCCTTTCGCTGTAATGGGCGGGATCCACCTCACCGAAGCCGTAGGAAGCCCAGATAAACGGCACATTCGCCTTTTCCGAACTCAGGGCGTCATTCAGAATATCCCCTACATATGCGGTTTTCTGCAAATGATGGCGCCCGATCAGGACCTGCATGGTCCGATCTTTTTCGAGCAGCGTATCCCCGAAGCAGAGCCAGTCCTTAAAAAGCGGCGTAAGCCCGCTTGCTTCGGTCATGATCTCAATGTAGCCCTTTTCGCAGTTTGACACGATAAAAAGCGGGATCTCAGCCGCAAGTGCCTTCAGCGTGTCGGCTACGCCCGGATAAAGCTCCGCGCCGTATCTTCTGAGATAGTCATATTCAAATTCCGTTGAGATTTCGTTGATCTCGCGAAGCACGGCTGCGGCCTGATCGGCATCCGTATTCTCAAGCTCGCCGATTTCGGGATACAGATCACGGAAAATGACATCGAGGGGCCTTCCGACCTCATTCATCACCTGCTGCTTCGTGAAATGCTTCCGGCCGAACATAAATCTGCCGGAGGCATCGCTCCAGGCTCTCGCGATCGTTCCTGTGGAATCCCACAGTGTACCGTCGATGTCGAAGATTAATGAGTCAAATTTCATGTAAATTCCTTTATTTTAAGACTGGGCCCGGCACCTGCACAGGCACAGGCATCAGCGCTTTCCGAGCGAAGTGATGGAGCCGTCGGCATTCTGAATATCAATGTTTTCCAGTGTGCCGCGCAGATTTGCGCGGACTGCCTGGATATAAGCCATGCGCAGCTCCTGCTGTTCTGTGCGTTCGCTCTCTGTCAGGCCCTGCGCAGTCTGTGATTTGTGATAGAGCTCATTGATCCGTTCAATATCCTTCTGTGTAATTGCTTCCATAGCTGATAAATCCTCTCCGCAGCTTGCATTATTTTGACATTTAAATTAAATCAATATATCCGGTATCAAAAAGTATCCGGTATCAAAAAGTATCCGACAACAGGGCTTCTATGACAGCGAGTGCGGTTTTGATGCCGTCCGCGGCCGCCGAAGTAATTCCGCCGGCATAGCCTGCACCTTCTCCTGCAGGATAAATGCCTGCAATATTTGCCTGTCGCGTATCATCTCTCAGGATCCTGACAGGACTTGACGTCCGAGCCTCGATTCCGGCAATAATCGCCTCATCCGAATCATATCCCGGAATCGTCCTCGCAAATGCATGTATGCTTTCATCCAGCGCATCGCCCATATACTCGGGGAGCATGCCTCTGACATCCGCCGTAGCCGCATAGCCGAGAAATTCCCGTCGGAAGCTGCTGACCCCTGCAGGTCCCGGATTCTTCTCTTTGAACTCACGGAAGGTTTCATAGGGGATGACGCCGCCGCATGCCTCGTATGCCTTTTCCTCAAGCTTCCTCTGAAATTTGATGCCGCTGAGGATGTCTTCAGAGCCCGTATAGGCATAGTAGTCTTCAGGGTCAATATTGACGATCAGAGCGGAATTGGCGACGCCGGATGCTCTGTCGTGGTAGCTCATGCCGTTAATGCACAGACGCCCTTCTTCTGAAGAAGAATTGACCACATATCCGCCGGGGCACATACAGAAGCTGAAACAGCTGCGTCCGTTTTCTGCGTGGTGCGTCAGCTTGTAAGCTGCAGGCCCGAGGATTTCCTGCTTCTCAGGGAGCCTTTCGGTCCCGTAAAGTGCGGCGTCGATCAGCTCCTGCGGGTGCTGTATCCTGATGCCGGCTGCAAATGGCTTTGCCGCAAGCTCCAGACCTGAGTTCCGGAGCATCTCATAAGTATCGCGGGCACTGTGTCCGGTCGCAAGGATCAGCGTATCGCAGGGAAGCATTTCCCGCTTGCCCGTACGCACGTCCGTATACCGGACTGCGCAGATACACTGTTTTGATGCATCCGGAGTCTGATCCCCGGGTTTGCCTGCTGATTTCTCTGCAGAGCTGCAGGGCATAATCTCCGCCGGTCTGCATTCAAATCCGTCAAATCTTGAATGAAACAGGTAGGTCCCGCCCTTTTCGATAATATACTTTCGCATATTCCGAATCACATCCACAAGGACATCTGTCCCCACATGGGGCTTCTGGTCGATCAGAATGTCGGGATCCGCGCCGAATTTCACAAAGGTCCGGAGCACAAACTCGATAAAGCCTCCCCGATCCTTGATGGAGGTATTGAGCTTGCCGTCGGAAAATGTTCCCGCGCCGCCTTCCCCGAACTGGATATTACAGTCCGGATCCAGCTTGCCGCTTTCAAAAAAGCGTTCTGTTTTCGCCGTCCTGGTATCGACATCATCCCCGCGCTCGAGGATGACAGGCCTGAATCCGCATTCTGCAAATACATAGGCCGCAAAGAGCCCACAGGGTCCGGAACCGACGATCACCGGACAAAGCTGTAGTTCTTCCTGCCGTGTCTCAGGCTGTGCAGATTCATTCTTCACTGTATCTTTCTGCGTTGGAACTCTATTCAGCACCCGTTCTCCTGCATCTGTCGGCAGCGTCAGCGGAGTTCCCGTATACTGGCGGATATCACGGTTTCGCAGACTGTTGACAAATGCAAGCTCTGTCTGAGCGCTCGGCCCCACGACAGAATCGCGAAGGCGGACGTCCGCAGTATAGACATAGCAGATGTCGTCCTTTTCCCTGGCGTCAACAGATCTGCGCACAAGGCGGAATTTGCGGATGTCTTTGCCGCGGCAGCCAAGCAGCGCAGCCGCATGCCGCTTTACGATCTCCTTTTCCTTCTCCCGGTCCGTGCCGATCTCAAATATGGATATTTTTATCTGATTGATTCTGATCATTGAGTGTAATTCTACTTGATGTAATTCTATTTAATGCAGTTCTTACGTCCGCCGGACGGACGCAAATGCTTATTTTATGTCGTTGTGTCCGCTTTTTTCTTGTCCAGACTTCTTTGTGAGTCTGTGTTTCGCCATTTCGAGCAGACACATTCTTTATTTTTGACAAATGCGTCCGCTTTATTTCTTCGAGTTTTTCTTATGAAAAGTCTTTCTTCTTCCACTGGGCAGACACAAAAGCTTATTTTATGCCATTGTGTCCGCTTTTTTATCTTCGAAAGCTTTTCATGAGGAGTCTTTCTTACTCCGCTGGGCAGACACAAATGCTTATTTTATGTCGTTGAGTCCGCTTTTCCCCTCAAAAGCTCATTTTTCAGGCTTCTGACGAGCAGACGCAAACTCGATTTTGAATGATTGCATCCGCCATGAGACTCAACTATGTGCGGCGCTGAGGCCCGCCAGGTGCCCGCTTGCCCATGCAAAATGCAGATTAAAGCCTCCGCACTCGCCGTCAACATCGATCATTTCCCCGCAGACATAGATGCCGGGGTGCTTTTTAATCTGCATGCTGGCCGGGTCAATTTCTGCAATATCAATCCCGCCGGAGCAGACCTGGGCACGGTCAAAGCCGGCCGTACGATAAATCTCAAAAGTGTGCTGTTCATCAGTCCTTATCGTCAGGAATGCCCGCTGCCCCTTTTTCAACGCGATTGCAGCGTATCTGGAGAGCTGCATGACCGGAATCCCGGAGATACTGTGTTCGGTAAACTGAATCTCACCGGAAGCCCTGTACTCCCTGGCAGGATCCTGTCCTTCAGAGATCAGCAGCACGGCTTCACCGCGGACTCTTCTTCCCTTCCATTCCTTTAACAGCGGATCTTTGGAATACAGTCCGCATAACGCGGGCAGAAAGGTATGAAAGTCCAGGCCGAGCTTCCTGATCAGCGGGTAGATCGAGCTGTCGGAGCCGGTGACTGGATATGCATTAGAGCCTGCCGCAAGGATCAAAGCAGAGTCCCGTTCCTGTTTCCGCCCGATCTCATCAATCACAGCCTCAGCCCGCCGCATCACCTCGTCGTCGCTGAGTCCGAAACAAAAAGCTACGCCGAGCCTCTCGGCTTCCCGAAAAATTGCATCACGAAATCCGGCTGCATTCATCCCTTCCGGGTAAACATAGCCGAACTCATCAAAATCATAATGGCGGATGACCGGCCGGATCCCGAGATTTTCAAAGAACCGTACCGCATCCTGATATCCGAAATTCCGGAGCACACTTTCTGCAAATGCAGGATCGCTGCAGTGATAATGCGCCGGACCAATATCCGTATTCGTGTAATTGCATCTGCCGTTACCGGTAAGCGAAAGCTTGATCCCTGCTTCCTCACGATGCTCAAGGACCGTCACACGGGCACCTGCCCTTGCAGCGCAGACTGCCGCCATGAGTCCGGATGCACCCGCACCTATAATCGTGACATTCTTCATCACATCAGTCCCAGCGCGTGCAGAAAACGGTACAGCCTGAGGCCCATAGGCATTTCCAGAAGCTCCTCATGCGTAAATGCACGAAGAACGACCAGCATAACGGCATAGATCAGCAGTGCAGCGGCAATGCAAATGACAATAATGACTGCAAGACCGGATCTCCCGTCCTGGAAGGATTCCGGAAGCAGCATGATAAGAAACTTCGAACAGCCGAAAACCGCACCGCCCATGACAATGGAGGCGATTGCCGGCACAACGAAGGTATTTCTTTTATTGATCGTGAAATGCACATGCCTGTGCAGATTGCGCAGGTTCAGGATACATACGATCAGCGCAAACAGACTGTTGGCATAAATCACGGCATTGATGCTCGGCCAGACATAAAGCAGTCCGACCAGTGCGGCAACATGGATCACAAGTGCGATCACGGCATTTTTCAGAGGCTCGGAAAGATGTCCGAGACCCTGCAGCAGACCGTTGGTGATCGTTGACAGTGAATACAGAATAATCGTAATGGAGCCGTGTCTGAGCACCTGGATCAGCATACTGTTGTCCTGGGATGCAAAGAGCAGGTCGCAGATGGGCTGCGCCAGGGCAAACAGGCCCGCGGCAGCCGGAATGGAAACCAGCATTACAAACTGCATGCTGATCTTGATCTTGGAGGCGATCAGCGCTTTGTCCTTATCCGCAACAGCATTTGTCAGAGAAGGGATCACCGACGAACTTAAGCTGTTGGAGATGGCTACCGGTATATTAAAAAGAATGCGGTACTCTCCGAAAACGCCCCACAGGAATACGACCGAAGCCGCCATGCCGAAGCTGCTCATGCAGCGGCTGAATACAAAATCATCCACGACGGTGCTGATATTATAGATCGTAGAGCTGAGCAGGATCGGGATCAGGGTGACCAGCAGCACGCCGGCAAGCTGGGTAAAGCTTTCCTTCCGCCGCGTCCTTCCCCTCTGGCCTGAGCCGGCGCCGTTCCCGGCCGGCATCCTGCCGTACAGCAGAAACAGCAGCAGGAAAAACAAAAGGGCGACGAGTGCACCCATACCGGTACCGATCGTGCCGCCTGCAGCACCGTAGGCATAGGAATACTCCGTCTCGCTGTAGACCAGATTCGCCCTGACGCCGTAATTAAACAGCATCAGCGCCATCACAATGGATACCACGGCATTTACGATCTGCTCAAAGATCTGCGAGATCGCAGTCGGCACCATATTGCCGGTTCCCTGGAAGTAACCGCGCATAATGCCGAGATAAGCCATGATCCAGATCGTGGGCGCCAGCGTCCGGAGCGCATACCGGCAGAAAGGCTTTTCCATCGCATCCGCGATAAAATCACTGCCCAGATACATGACCGCACACATCAGTCCGCCCATCAGAGTCGCATACACAAAGGCAACTCTCAGTGCCATGCGCACATCGTCGTAGCGTTCCTTGGCGAGTCTGGTGGACACCACCTTGGACATTGCGATCGGCAGCGAATACGAGCTGATGATCAGCAGAATGTTATAAATGCTGTATGCCGACGTATAATATCCGTTCCCGACAGTCCCGATGATCTCAACGAGCGGAATGCGGTAAAACATACCGATAATGCGGCAGATAATACCCGTCATCGCCAGAATGCTGCCCTGCGCTATGAAATTTCTGGATCTTGCACTTTTGGTCTGATTCACAAAATTAATTCCTTATCTTATCGTCTGATGCCGAGACTCTCCAGGATCTCCTCCTGCCTGCGCTCCATCTCCGCAGCCTCCGCTTCGCTCATATGGTCATATCCCATCAGGTGCAGCATGCTGTGCGCGATCAGAAACGCAAATTCGCGCCTGACGGTATGCCCGTACTCCCCGGCCTGCTTCACGCAGTGATCGATGGAAATGACAATGTCGCCCAGCATGAGCTCACCCGAATCCGGATCAAAAAGCTCATCCATATCGTCAAAGCCGTCGAAGCAGCCCGGCTTCTCATAGGAAACAAGCGGAAAACTCAGCACATCCGTACTTTTATCAATATTTCTGAACTGCGTATTCAGCTCTTCGATCGATGTGTCATCGGTCAGCAGAAGACTGACATCTGTCTCATAGGGACATTCCTCATGATCGAGCGCCGCATTGATCACATCCTCTGCGATCCCGGTATATTCATCGGGACTTAAGAAGCCCTGGAAATGCTGATCTCCGAGCTTTAGAAGCGGTCCCTGATATTCATTTTCGATAGTTACGGTCATGATGTTTTGCCTCTGTCCTTGCTTCATACGCGTCGTAGGCCATAACGATCTTCTGCACCAGAGGGTGGCGCACGACGTCATTTGCAGTGAGCTCTGAAAAACCGATATCGTCAATATTCCGCAGCACGCGCATGGAAACCTCCAGGCCGGAAACCTGGCCCTTTTCAAGGTCCTTCTGCGTCAGGTCGCCGGTAATGATGACCTTGGATCCGAATCCGATACGGGTCAGAAACATCTTCATCTGGGCAGGCGTCGTATTCTGCGCTTCATCCAGAATGATAAAGGCGTTATCCAGCGTGCGTCCGCGCATATATGCAAGCGGCGCCACCTCGATCAGGCCCTTTTCCTGGTTTGCGATAAAGGAATCCGCACCCATAATGCTGTAGAGCGCGTCATAAAGCGGGCGCAGATAAGGATCGATCTTCTGCTGCAGATCTCCCGGAAGGAATCCGAGCTTCTCACCGGCCTCGATTGCGGGTCTCGTAAGAATAATGCGCTGGACATCCTGATCCTTGAAGGCCTTAATTGCAAGTGCCATCGCCAGGTAAGTCTTTCCGGTGCCGGCGGGTCCCGTACCGAAGGTGATCATCTTATTGCGGATATTATCGACATACTGCTTCTGTCCCAGCGTCTTGGGCTTGACCGGCCTTCCGCTGACAGTACGGCAGATAATGTCCTTGTCGATCTCGGCGATTTCTTTTTCCTTTCCCTCACCCTCCATGGAAAGGGAAATCGTATAATCCACCTGCTGTTCGGAAATTTCGCCATTCTGTCGGCTTAAGGCAAGCAGACCGTCGAGAACAGCGCCGGCTTTGTCCACGCCCTGCCCGTTTTCGCCCGAGATCCTGACGGAGCCGTTATGCTCCGTTATATCCACATCAAAAACACGCTCTATCTTTTTCAGATAGGCGTCGTAGCTTCCGAAAATATTCCTCTCATGTTCTGCAGGAATGTCTCTGTATAATTCTGGCATAAATTAAATCCGTCTTGAAAGAAATAAGCCCCAACTCCCTTGGAATTGAGGCTATGTTCCTTAGTTATACTTACGCTTTCTAGCAGCTTCAGACTTCTTCTTACGTCTTACGCTAGGCTTCTCGTAATGCTCTCTCTTGCGAATCTCCTGCTGAATACCAGCCTTTGCGCAGTTTCTCTTGAATCTGCGGAGAGCTGAATCCAGAGACTCGTTCTCTTTAACGATTACGTTTGACAAAGACCCCTTACCTCCCTCCGGTGGCTGATTCTGTATATCCTTGTACATGCCACTTAAGTGCGGGGTATAAATGCACTGATAACTTTTATATCACAATTGTCTATCGGATGCAAGCGTATATTTGCCAGCTCCGTGAAAAATGTGCCCTGGCTGATTAATAACACTGTAACGATCCGGATTTTAATCCTCGCAGAACTCGATCCCGTTCTCGGAACTCATTTCACGGATCCTTGCAAGGGATTCCACGCGAATGCCTGCAGCGCGAAGCTCGTCTCCGCCCGGCTGGAAGGCCTTTTCAACCGCAATGCCGATCCCGGCAAGCCTGGCGCCAGCCAGCTTCACGATCTGTACCATACCCTTGGAAGCCTCACCTGTCGCCATGAAATCATCGATAATCAGGATAACATCATCAGGGCTCAGATATTTCTTCGATACATAGATATCGTTGACCGTTCCTCTGGTAAAAGACTTCACCGTAGCAGAGAATGAATCCTCCGGGGTATTGCTTGTCTTGCTTTTCTTTGCGAATACGACTGGGCATTTCATGACCAGTCCGGCAATGCATGCGATCCCGATGCCGGAAGCTTCGATGGTCAGGATCTTATTGATCCCGCAACCCTCAAAGAGGCGCTGCCATTCCTTTGCCATTTCCTCAAACAGCTGCGGATCCATCTGATGGTTCAGAAAGCTGTCGACCTTCAGTACATCACCGTTGATAACCTTGCCGTCCTGCAGGATTTTTTCTTCCAATAACTTCATTTCAACAGTCCCCCGATATGATGAAAAAATCTGCCGCACGAAATCTGCATAAGGTGCGGCAGATCCAATCTGTATGAATATGTAGAGTTACTTGATCTGTGACTTGATCACTTCGGCAGCCTTTGCCAGAGCAGCTTCGATCGCAGCCACATCCGGGCCGCCTGCCTGTGCCATGGTCGGACGTCCGCCGCCCTTTCCGCCGACAACAGGTGCGATCTCCTTAATGATATTGCCTGCCATAGCGCCGCGCTTGACTGCCCCGTCGGTTGCGGAAGCAATCAGGGTGGCCTTGCCGCCGATCTCAGCGCCGAGCACGATCACGCAGTCGCCTAGCTTGTCAGCCAGCGTATCGCTTAAGGATCTCAGAGCATTGACATCAGCTGCCTCAGCCTTCAGGCAGAGCATCTTCACGCCGCCCAGATCAACTGCATTGTCCGCAGCATCCCCGAGGGAATTGCCTGCAAGCTCTGTCTTGAGTTTGTCATTTTCAGCCTTCAGGGCCTTGATTTCTTCCATCATCTGGCTCAGCTTGCGGCCAAGATCCTTCGGCT
>JAFUAE010000074.1 GCA_017460845.1 Lachnospiraceae bacterium | reverse complement strand
TTAGGAGGACAAAACAATGATTGGTAACAAGGTAGTACTTAGATGCCGTATGTCAGCAGGCGATGCACACTACGCAGGAGAGCTGGTAGAGGGTGCACACATCGTAACAGCATGGGGCGATGTAGGAACAGAGCTTGCAATCCGTCTTTTCGGCGATGAGAGCCTTTTCCTTGGATATTCAGAAGTAAGATATACCGCACCGGTATATTCAGGAGACTTCATGGAGTATTCAGGATACATTGAGAAGGTTGGCAACACATCCTTCACCTGCCACTTCGAGGCACACAAGGTCATCGAGCTTGCACGCCAGGAGGCACAGGGCCTTGCTGATTCCGCAGCAAACGTACTTGCAGAGCCGATCCTTTGCGCATATGGCACAGGTACACTGGTAGTTAAGAAAGAGTATCAGAGACCTGAGTTCGCTGATCCGGCATTCCAGAAGAGATAATTTCCATCCCCTATTTCATAAAAAACAGGAGGCTGCTGTTCTTGCGGCTTCCTGTTTTTTATAATTTCTGATTGATTTCATTTTAATGCTTCTGTCCAAATGATTATCACTCTTTCATGCTGCAGTCTCATGCTGTTTCCTTATTCAGGATGTACTGCTGAGCGCTGCATTACTAAAGCCCTTCATCCCCGTGACTTCCATTCCGAACCATTCCGGGGCACGGAAGCTTTCCGCTTCTTCTTCCGATGCAAACTCCACTTCGACATATACTCTGCCTTCCAGGTCGCCATGGAATATATCCACTTCTGCTCTCAGGCCATTTTCAAGAGACACAAAATACCTTGTTTTTTCGATGATCCTGCCTTCGCATTTCGGGAGAAGATCGCAAAACGCTTTTTCATTCAGGTCCATATTGTATTCAACACGTTTTACAGCACCCGTTCCCTTATAAGTCAGATAATACCTGTCTCCCTCTCTTCTGATCCGGATCACAGGATCCGTGCAGAGATATCCCTGCGTGATTTCACGGCTTTCCTTTCCTTCTATGACGGAAGGCGTTCGATCAGGCATCCATTTCCTTTCGATTTCAATTCCCAACTGGAGACTCCTTTCTGCTTTTTTGACCTCACCTCTTGCAGAACTGATAATTTATCGTAACCTCGTATGCAATTAATCGTATGAGAAGTTATATATTAGCTTAGTGGCATTCCGCGCTCCGCGCTCGCATGCCACTCAACAAGCATTCGCAACTCGTCCCGCTCGTTTTACTCGCGTGACTTTATTGCTCATACTTGTTGCCTTGTCAAATGTCCTGAAAAAAGAAAGCAAGCTTTCTTTTTTCGTCCATTTTCCAAGAGCTCATAAACTAAAAAGCTGCCGCATACGCGACAGCCTTTAAATCTTTATTGTTCAGATTATTCCTCTGCAGGAGTCTCTTCCTCGGAATCTGTGTAAGCATCAACTACTTCGCCCTCTGCAGCTTCCTTCTCTTCTCTTTCCTTTCTTGCAGCCTCATTCAGAAGTGCCTTAACGGAAAGGGAGATCTTCTTTGCTTCTGCATCAAGATCAGTAACCTTAGCCTTGATCACATCACCGACCTTCAGAACATCTGCCGGCTTCTCGATCCTCTCAGTGGAGATCTGGGAAACATGAAGAAGTGCATCAATGCCCTGCTCCAGATTGATGAATGCACCGAAGTCTGCAAGTCTTGCAACCTTACCTTCGATTACATTGCCGACAGCATACTTGGTAAGTGCAAGGACCCACGGGTTCTCATCCGGGAACTTGCGTGTAAGAGCAATCTTGCCATCTTCGCTGATGCTCTTGATCATAACGCGGATAGAATCTCCGGATTTGAATGCCTTCTTCGGGCTCTCAGTCCTGCCCCATCCCATCTCTGATATGTGGAGAAGTCCGTCAGCTCCGCCAAGATCTACAAATGCGCCGAAATCGGTAACATTCTTAACAGTTCCGTCGATCACATCGCCTTCCTTGATGCTGTCAAGAAGAGCCTTCTTTGCTGCAGCCTTGCGCTCAACAATGATTCTCTTGCGATCGCCGATGATTCTGTGCTTCTGCGGATTGAACTCTGTAATTACAAACTCGATCTCCTGACCGACATACTTGCCAAGATCTCTCTCAAAGGAATCGGATACAAGGCTTGCCGGCACAAACAGCTTTACGCCGTCATAAATAACGGAAAGACCGCCGTTGACTGCCTTCTCAACAGTACCGGTAAGGATCTCCTGGTTGTCAAATGCTTCCTGGATCTTCTGATTGTTCTTCTCAGTCAGGATGTCCCTGTGACTGAGAACTACAAGACCCTCGCCGTCATTGACCTTTCTTACCTTGGCCTCAAGCTCGTCGCCAACCTTGACAACTGTGGTAAGATCAAGTGAATTATCTGCTGAGTAGTCGGATCTGTTGATAATTCCATCGGACTTATAACCGATATTAAGCAGTACACATTCCGGCTTTACGTCGATTACCTTGCCTGTAACCACCTCTCCTGTTCTTATTGTTTTGAAAGACTCATTGAGCATATCTTCAAAACTCATCTCTGACATATCTTAGGACCTCCTGAATAATGGTTTTTGGGGTTGATGCCCCTGCAGTAATACCAACGCAACGCACGGAACTATCGAGTTTCTCTGTAAAGTCTTGTAAAGACTCTATAAAATAGGTCATACTACATTCCTTAGAGCAGATATCGAAAAGCTTGGCGGTGTTTGAGGAATGTTTTCCTCCGATCACGATCATTGCATCACATTCCCTGCTCAAGGCCCGTGCTTCTCTCTGTCTTAGTTGTGTAGCATTGCAAATAGTATCTACAATATTGACATCATATAACTTTTTTTTCAAAATATCAATAATATCTTGAAATTTTTGGACATTAAAAGTCGTCTGTGAAACAAGGCAATACCTTGCATCTTTGTCAATGTTCAGATTCTCTGCATCCCGGATGCTTTCGATCACGACCGCGTCATTCCCGATCTGTCCCAGGATCCCGATCACTTCCGGATGTGAGGCAGTCCCCGTAACCAGTATTTTCTCGCCTGCCGCCTTATGCCGGATCACGGTCTGATGAATTTTTTTGACAAACGGACAGGTCGCATCGATCACCCTGACATCGCCCGGAGCCTTTTCCAGTATCGCGAAGATATCTTTACCGACTCCATGCGCCCTTATAATCACCGAGGCTCCGTCCAGTTCACCGGAATCCGCCATCCGTTTCAGCTCTTCGGCGCTTCCGATCACCCCGACCCCTTTTGCCTCCAGCTCGCCTGTGACGGTATCATTGTGCACGATCGGGCCGTAGGTGTATATTTTCCTTCCGCCCGCGGATATTTCATCATATACCGTACTGACGGCTCTTTCCACTCCGTAGCAGAATCCTGCGGTCTCAGCAAGCCTTACATTCATGGAGCACCTCTAAAACAGCATTCCTGACTTCTTCCTTCGTCATATCCGAGGTATCGATCACTCTGGCGTCATCTGCGGGCTTCAGAGGCGCGATCTCCCTGTGCGTGTCTCTGTAGTCCCTTTCCTCCTGATCCCTCAGGATATCCTCAAATGTCGCTCCTTCCAGCTTCCCGGCCGCCTGGAGCTGGTCATATCTTCGCTTAGCCCGAACTTTGGCAGACGCTGTCAGGAACACCTTTACCTGAGCATCCGGCAGCACGACGGTACCGATATCGCGGCCGTCCATGATAACATTTTCTTTGGCTGCAAGCTCACGCTGCATTTCCAGAAGCTTTCCGCGTACCTCCCCGTACTGTGACGTCACTGAAGCCATCGAGGAAACCGCTTCTGTCCTTAATCTGTCCGTTACATCCTGTCCATTGGCAAACATATGCTGCACGCCGTCTATATATCTGATTCCTATCTCAATATTATCAAGTGCTGCGACAATTGTTTCCCTGTCCGCCGCATCAATACCGAGGTCCGTGAAATAAACCGCAAGCGTGCGGAACATCGCACCCGTATCAATATAAACATATCCAAGCTCGGAAGCCAGGAGCTTTGCAATCGTAGATTTTCCGACTCCCGAAGGGCCGTCGATCGCAATGTTGATAAACGTATGTTTGTCTGTCATGATGAGATTCCTTTCATTGTGACTTCCTGCAATAAATCGCACAATCGGGTATATAAGCTGCGTGTCTGCAAGCAAGCTTGCACACGCCTGTCCATTCGTCAGGAGCTTATACATTAAAAGGTCCCTTATATGCAGACTGATCTGTACATAAGGGACTTCTCAGAGCTGATATCGGGACTCGGACCCGAGACCTCCGCATTACCAATGCGACGCACTACCACCTGTGCTATATCAGCCTGCTCTTTTGAAAGCTTCCATAATATAGCACAACTTTCAGAAGCATGTCAATTGATTTTTATAATTTCTTTGACTGTCAGAACTGTTTCTTTTACTGTAAACCGCACATCATAGTCCCTGAAATAGAATCCGTATTTCCGGACGCCGCTGCTGTCAGCATCAAAACGGGGCCTTGGATCCTCCGAAAGTACCTCATAAAGAGCCTCCTTCTGCTCCGGCCCCAGATCCAGTTGTTCCACAAGTCCGTCAGGATCCCTGACCTCAAGCCGGTAAGTGCTTGTTTCAGAAATATAACCGTCCACAGCGTCCGGGAAACAATCGAACCTGGTATAAGGCTTAATGTCATAAACAGGCGTCCCGTTCTTCATATCAATGCCGGAAACATGAAGAACGGGTCCCTTATCCGTCAGCTCCACGGAATCCAGCCTCACGCAGGAAAGTCCGATATGATTGGGTCTGAAGGGAGAACGCGTCGCCCAGATGCCCATATGTGTTTTCCCTCCGAGACGCGGCGGCCTTGCGGTCGCTGACCATTCTTCCCTGTGCGCTTCGGAGAAATCCCATAACACCCAGATATGGCTGAAGCTGTCGAGCCCCTTGACTGCCTGGGGATCACGGTAATATGGTTCAAATACGATCGTCCCCTTAAGTCCTTCGATCAGGCCGCTCTGCCTCGGTATTCCGAATTTTGTCGGGAAATCTGTATAAATATGTGCTACAGGCCGGATCTCCAATCAGTTCTTTTCCTCTTCTTCCTCTATGATATAATCCTCAATACGATAGCCGAACCTGGGAGCTGCCTCAAGCAGCGCTTCATTCGGAGCCATCTGGATATCCATGAGATCAGGTGTATTGTCATCAAACCCCACCACCATGGCTGCCAGGTATTCGTCCTGAAGATCTCTTCTCAGGCGGTTATAATCATATTTGATCTTTTTTTCGCTCATTCGGGATCCCTCTCAATTTTGATTCATGATCATAATATCTATATAGAATTCATACAGATTTCTGTTTATAATGATACTATACTGCAGATAAAAATGCGATATCAAGCTTCAATTCAGTGAAAGAGGTATGAAAAATGAAAGATGCCAATCATAAGAAAATCGGTTCCATTCTATGTCAGAAGCTCGTCGATGCGTTTGAGAAGCGCGCGATCCACGGTTACTATGCGGAAACCAAAGAAGATGCCCTTAAGCTCGCTCTGGGCCTGATTCCGGAAGGCAGCTCCGTCGGTTACGGCGGCTCCATGACGCTTGACGAAATCGGCCTGAAAGCCGCGCTTGACAACGAAAAATACAATCTGATCCGCAGAGAGCTTGCCAAAGATGCCGAGGAGATGCGTGAGAAATATATCCAGATCTACGCTTCCGATGTCTATATTACCAGTGCCAATGCTGTCAGCGAGGACGGTATCATCGTCAATATCGACGGAAACGGAAACCGTGTATCAGCGATCTGCTATGGCCCCCGCAAGGTCGTATTTATAATCGGCGTGAACAAAATCGCAAAGGATCTTGATGCAGCTCTGCTCAGGGCGCGCAATGTTGCCGCTCCGATCAACTGCGCCCGCCTCAGCAAAAATACGCCATGTCAGAAGACAGGCTCCTGCATGAACTGCATGAGCCCCGATACGATCTGCAGTCAGTTCCTCGTGACCCGCTGCAACAGGATACCGGACCGTATGCACGTAATCGTGGTCAATGAAGATCTGGGATATTGATCCTGTGCAGTATCGGTAATTCCCTGTTATTCAACCTTTACTGCAAAAGCCGGAATGAAGTCTGAAAACTCATTCCGGCTTAACTTATCATTTCTGTGCTAATTTCCTTCAGGCGGCCGGAATCATACCGGCGCGCACATTTGCTGAAGCCATACCCTCTCTTGTGCTGTCAGGTCCTTCTCCAGTTCCCTGTATACACGCTCATGATACGCATTATAGAGGCTCCTGTCCTGTTCGCTCATGACAGACAGATCAAGACAGCTGCTGTCAAAGGGCACGAAGGTACAGGTCTCGAAACGCAGAAAACGTCCGTATTCATTTGTATACTCCGGGACCGCAAGCAGCATATTTTCAAGTCTTACGCCATAAGCGCCGGGCTCATAATATCCGGGTTCATCCGAAATATACATTCCTTCCTTCACCGGATAGGCGCCCTCTGCCGTAGAGGCTTTATATCTTATGCCGGCAGGTCCTTCATGCACATTCAGTACCTGCCCGACGCCATGGCCTGTCCCGTGATTATAATTCATGCCGCGCCTC
The DNA here is from genome assembly GCA_017460845.1 of Lachnospiraceae bacterium. GTDB lineage: Bacteria > Bacillota > Clostridia > Lachnospirales > Lachnospiraceae > Avilachnospira. Next base: position 4,489 of record JAFUAE010000074.1, on the reverse strand, counting down.
CAGAACAGTTCTCTCGCGGCATAATCGAGCACAAGCCCGGAAACGCCATCCGGGAATCTCGCATCTGCAAGGCGCAGATTCGCTGCGGCCGCAAGCGTGTAAGCCGTACGTTCCTCCGGCGTCAGCTCGCCGCAGGCCCAGGTCCTTGTAATATCTGTCGTACCCTCCAGATAATGCCCGCCGGAATCCACGAGGTAAAGTCCCTTCGCCTCCAGCTTTACTTCACGATCCGGAGACGGCATATAATGTGCCATTGCGGCATTTGCCCCGTAAGCCGAGATCGTCGGGAAGCTTTCGTCAAGAAAATGCTCCTGCACAGCTCTCAGCTCATGCAGCCGTAGCACGCAGTCCCATTCCGTGATCTTTCCTTCTTTTTCGCCCCGTATGACAGGAAGCGCCTCATTCCGGAACCAGAAGAAAAATCTAGTCACTGCCAGGGAATCCCTGTGCTGGGCAATACGGATGTTTTTCCGTTCGGTTTCATTCTTGCAGCATTTTTCAGTCATTGCCGGATTCAGACGTTCAATGATCCGTGATCCGGCCGGAATGCTGTCTGCAAGTGTATAGCTGCAGCGTTTCCTGTCGATCAGCACCGGGCTTTCGACCTTCCTGACATCCTCAAAAACCTGTCCGGCATCCTTCCGTTCGATTCCCAGGCCATCCAGATAGTCTGTGACAGCATTATCAAAATGCGCAGGATCCGAATACAGCACTGCCCGGTCTTTCTTCAGGATCAGATAGGCCAGAAACACAGGATTATTCGGAATGTCTCCGCCGCGCAGATTCAGCATCCAGGCAATATCATCCGCCGAGGAGATCACATGTGTCCCGGCGCCGACAGCCGCCATTGCCCTCCGCACGCCTGCCAGCTTTTCCGCCGCAGTCTTTCCGCAGTATTCATCTCCAAGGATCCAGCATTTCTCAAAATGCTCTGCGGGTCTGTTCTTCCATGCCATTCCGCAGAGATCGTATTCGCTGACTGCCCTGGAATTGCCTTTTCTGATCCGGCTGAAGGCCAGTCCGTCATAATAGGACGTGCATTTGCCGTCGAAGCCGAGCGTTCCGTCTGCCGGCAGTTCCTTCAGGATCCAGTCCCGAAGAGAAGGCGTGCCGGGCTCGCCTGATCTCATCAGTGTGATCCCGCTTCCCTCAAGCTCCTGCTCTGCCTGGGTGTAATAGCGTCCGTCCGTCCACAGCGCCGCCTTGCTCAGACTCAGGACAAGCGTCCCGTCTCCGCCGGTGAATCCGCTGAATTCCGCGAGCGCGCAAAAATGAGCACCGGTATATTCATTCAGGTGCTCATCCTTATCGGAAACGATATAAACATCGATCCCGTACTCTTTCATTGTTTTTCTTAACTCTGCAAGCTGCTTTCTCATTCTGAAAGTCTCTCTACTTTTTCTAATTTTGTAATAAGCTCTATACTGTATAAGCGCCGATCAGCCCGAACCTTACGCAGGCATTGTAGATTCCGTCATGCTCCAGATCATCCGTCACATAATCCGCTGCTTCGATAGCGGCAGCATCGGCGTTTCCCATGGCAATGCCGACCGCAGCCCATCTCAGGATCGCGGCATCATTGGAGGAATCCCCGAATGCATATGTACGTTCCGCGGGAATGTCATAATATCCGCAGAGGTATTTTAGGCCTTCAGCCTTTGAAAAGCCGCGTTCCACGACATCGGCGCTGACATTTCCGCTGAACGGGAGTACCTCAAGCCCCGGGAAGGCCGCTTCGATCTCGGCCTTTTCTGCAGAAATATCACCCGTCAGCGAAAGACCAGTGACTTCAAGCTCACGGGTAAAGAGTTCCTCAAAAGGCCTGAAATTTCTTTTGACGTTTTTGTAATGAATACCGTCAGCCCTGATCCTTTTTTCCGGATCAATAAAGAAATCCTCATTTCCTATGGTTGTACCGAAACAGTAACCCCGGCTTTTCCCGAATTCGTAAATATCTCTCAGAAGGCTTCGGGACATGGTATGGCGAAACAGCAGTCTCTCTCCTGCCGTGATTTTGGATCCGTTCTGATGGATCACGGCATCCGGTGAGACTGTCCGGCAGTATTCCAGGCTGTAGCCCGTTTCCATATCACGTCCTGTGGAAATGACAACGACATGGCCGGCTGTTTTCAGTTCCCGGACTGCTTTGAGACTGCTGTCCGGGATGCGGTTTTTGTGATTGTCCAGGAGGGTACCGTCCAGATCAAAGCAGACGATGGCTCTTTCTTTTACCATAATTTTTCCTGTTGCCCCGTCTTGTGGTCTTAATATAAGCTCCTGTTTCCTTCCATTTTCCGGGAGCTTATATGGCTTAGTTTTTAAACGAATGGATCGGGGCGGGGATGCGTCCGGTCCTGTTGATGAAGTCTGCGCATCCGAAGGTGTTGACTTTCATGATCGGAGCATATCCCAGAAGTCCGCCAAATACTGCCTGGTCTCCGACGCCCTTGCCGATTACCGGGATCAGACGGACCGCCGTCGTTTTCTGGTTGATCATACCGATGGCAGCCTCATCCGCAATAATACCGGATATGGTCGAAGCCGGCGTATCTCCGGGGATCGCGATCATATCAAGCCCCACTGAGCAGACGCAGGTCATTGCTTCAAGCTTTTCAATGGTCAGTGCGCCGTCTTCTACCGCATCGATCATGCTCTGGTCCTCACTGACCGGGATAAAGGCGCCTGAGAGTCCGCCGACATAGGAGGACGCCATTACGCCGCCTTTTTTGACCTGGTCATTAAGGATTGCAAGGGCAGCCGTTGTGCCCGGCGCTCCTGTCCTTTCAAGGCCCATTTCCTCCAGGATCTCCGCAACGGAATCACCCACTGCCGGTGTCGGTGCCAGTGACAGGTCCACAATTCCGAAAGGCACATTCAATCTTGCAGCAGCTTCCTGTGCAACAAGCTGTCCGACCCTGGTTACTTTAAATGCTGTCTTTTTAATGGTTTCGCAGAGCACTTCAAAGGATTCGCCCCTGACTCTGGTAAGAGCGGACTTTACGACTCCCGGGCCGCTGACGCCGACATTGATGACCGCATCACCTTCGGTAACGCCGTGGAAGGCGCCTGCCATAAATGGATTGTCATCCGGCGCATTGCAGAATACGACCAGCTTTGCGCATCCGATGGAATCCCTGTCCGCGGTAAGCTCAGCTGTTTTCCTGATCACTTCTCCCATCAGACGGACGGCATCCATATCGATACCGGTCCTGGTGGAGCCGACATTTACAGAGGAGCAGACGAAGTCCGTCTCTGCAAGTGCCTGCGGGATCGAAGCGATCAGAAGGCGGTCGGCCTCCGTCATGCCCTTGTTCACGAGCGCGGAATACCCGCCGAGAAAATTGATTCCGATCGCCTTGGCCGCACGGTCAAGCGTTTTTGCAATTCTCACAAAATCTTCCGGCGTCTTGCAGGCGCTTGCTCCGACCATGGCTGCCGGCGTTACGGAAACGCGCTTATTTACGATCGGAATTCCAAAATCACGGGAGATCTCTTCACCGGTGCGGACCAGGTTTTTGCCAAGTCCGGTGATTTTATTATAGATATTCTCTTCGACCCTGCTAAGGTCCGTATCCGCACAGTCCAGAAGACTGATGCCGAGCGTAATGGTTCTGACATCGAGCAGATCCCGTTCTATCATTTTATTGGTCTCAAGAACCTCACTGACACTGATCATCTTACAGCCCTCCGGATCAAATTCTGTGCATCTTGGTGAAAATTTCTTCCTTCTGCGCCAGAATGCGGAGTCCGATTTCCTCACCGAGAGCCTTCAGTTCTTCGGCAACTGCGCCGAATTCCTTGCTGCATTTGGTCATGTCGGCAATTACCATCATGTTAAAGAAATCATCCACGATGGTCTGGGAAATATCCAGAATGTTGATCTGATTGTTGGAAAGATATGTGCAGACTCTGGCGATAATGCCAATGGTATCTTTTCCGACTACGGTAATAACGATTTTGTCCATTGATAACCTCTCTGACAAATAAATGTTTAATATCTGTTATGTTATTATCCTTAAATCACAGCCCGGCCATAATCCCGGGGCCTGCCGCCGGCGCGCAGCGGCCTATACGTTATTATAACTGAAAGCTGCCGCTTCCGCGACAGCTTTCTTTTCTTAAAAAGTCCATATTATCTGACGATTCGTCAGTATCAGGTCCGTCCGGAACACTCCTGCGTCCTGCTGCCGGAATCACAGCAACAATTAATCTACCGGAACGATCCAGCCGTACTTGTCTTCGATCTTGCCCCACTGAATTGCAGTCAGGGTATCATAAAGCATCTGGGTCGTTTCGCCGATCTTGTCATTGTTGATGATATAATCCGTATCATTGATATTGATCTTTCCGACCGGAGATACGACAGCCGCTGTGCCTGTGCCCCAGACCTCTTCGACCTTACCGGCCTGGCATGCTGCTTCAAGCTCATCTACGCTGAACTTGCGCTCTTCTACCTTATAACCCTTGTCGCGAAGCACCTCGAGCATGC